>JBAYWF010000020.1:0-2748 GCA_041674205.1 Parcubacteria group bacterium | reverse complement strand
GATGGTCCGCTGTTCGGTCGCTCGGGGCTGCGTGGAGGGTAGAGGTCGCCGGGCCTCGACCGCACCGACACCACGCAGCCCTTTCGCCGCGCGGGGCTCAAGGCCCGTCCGGTTCACAGCCGGGGCGCGGCGCTGAGGGAGGACCTGGAATGGCGGTCCGACTACTTGGGATCGATACCGGATGGGTTGCGACCGGCTTTGCGCTGGTGGACTGGTGCTGCGGCACGCCAACCACGATCCAGGCGGCGCGCACCTGTCACACGGAGCCCACGCCGAAGCAGCGCCGAGAGTCCGAGGTGATCGACCACCAGCGGCGCATGGGCGAGATCAGCCGCGCGACCGACTCGGCGCTGGCCGACTTCCACCCGGACATGGTCGTGGTCGAGGCGCTGTCACTCGGAGCCCCGAACGTTCGCAGCCTGGTTGTCCAGGCCCTGGGCTACGCGGCGGTGATGTGCTCCTGCATCCGCGCCGGGGTTGCCGTCCGGCAGGTGGCTCCGGCAGACGTGCGGCGCGCCCTTGACGTCCAGCCGAGGAAGGGCTGGACGCAGGAGCAGAAGAAGGCGGCGGTCAAGGCGGCCGTGCTGCGGTACGTGCTGGCGCCGTCCTGTGCGACCGAGCACGAGTGGGACGCGGCTGCTGCGGCGCTGGCGTGTCTCGTGCCGACGCCGCTCGACCTGGTGCTCGCTGTGCAAGCTGGGAGGGCGGCGTCGTGAGGCTGGACGAGTCCATCTGCCTGTTGATCGGCTTGGCCTGCCTGGCCGGCATGGCCGCCATCCTTGCCGCGTGGGGGTGGCTGTGACGCCTGCAGACCTAGCAGCCGCGTGCGAATCTGCGGCCCGCTACTGGGCGCGCCGTGGTGGTCGTCGCTGGCGCGAGGTTCTGGGCTACGCGGCGATCCGGGCGCTCGAGATGCCACCCGGCTCAAGCGACGTGCGCGTCCGCTGTGCGGCGCGGTTCGGCGCAAGGGACGGGGTCCGAGACCTCCAGTGCCACGCGCTGGCCACCAGTGAAGTGCTGACGGCCAGACCGCCGAATACGGAATGGGAGGTCGGCTTGCGGGAGGTGCTTCGTAGGATGCGGCCGCTGGACGCGCTTGCGGCGCTTGAGGCGGCCGATGGTGCCGACGGTGCGGAGACTGGCGCGGCGTGTCGTCGCTCGCGCATCACCGGCTGGCGAGTCAACGCGAGGGCGCTTGCGGTCGCACGCGGGGCTGCGGGGGCTGTTGAGAGGGTCGAGGGGAGGCAAGTGGAGATGTGGAGATGAAGATCACCCACCTGCTCTACGCCGAGGTGCAAGACGACGCGCCGCAGTGCTGCGGGATGTGTCCCGAGCTATTCGCGGGTCAGCCGGTGATGTGCCTGCGATTCGGGGACAAGGAGTGTGTGCGGCTGGACAGGGACGACAAGGGGAGGATTGAACGGTGCCGGGAGTGCGTGCTTGCAGCCGAGCGGTGTAGGGCGGCGGTTGAGTGCATGACAGTGCGGGAGGTGCCACGATGAGCCGAGCGTCAGCACAGGTTTACAAGGACGGGAAGCTTGTGGCAATCGGAATCTACTGCGGCACGTCCGACGTGCTCTACACTGGCCTTTGCCACTCGGCTCATGTGGCGTTCGACACCTACCGTACCGGCGGCATGGATCGCAAGTGTACCTGCGGAAAGCCGCCGACCAAGGTCATCGTCTACAGCGACTACGGCGGCGGTTTCTGGTGGGAGTCAGAGGCGTGCCTCAACTGCATGGCGGTCACGGGAGAACTTGACCCGCTCGGCGGCAGCGATCCGTACTACGAGGAGGAGCGCGAGCACCACTACACGAACGGGCAACCGCCGTGCTTCGTTGACCAGTGGGAGGTGCCGCGTTGACCATCCACACCGCGATCCGCAGGGCGAGAGCTGCTTGCGAGACGATGCGGCCGAGGATGCCCGAGGACGTTGGGTGGCCTGCGCCGTACTGGCTGTTCGGCTGCTACCTGTCAGACAAGGACGGGCTTCCGGCCTACGGTGGTGGCGTCTGGTATCCGGGCGGGCGAAGGAGTTCGCGATGCGGGAGGTAGTTGACATGGGTTCAGGTATGCGCTATGGGGTTGGACGTGGGACCGTCGAGCTACCTCGTTCGCCCTTGGGTGTCGTCCGCTGGACCGTGGCCTCGTGGCTCGACGGTCCCACAACCCCGACCACACGGTCACGGTTCAGCGCACGGCGCCCGAGGAGCACCACCTAATGCCTCGCCGTTCTCTCGCCGAGGAGTGCCGCACTTCCCGCACGCGCGCCCGCCTGTCCGCGGAGGCCGAGTGCCTGCTCGACCGCCTGATCACCGTCGCCGACGACTTCGGGATTTTTGAGGCCGACCCCGAGGTCATCGCAGCGCAGGCCTTCACGCGCCGGCCGGCGTGGTTCACCGGGACCGACCACGCCGCTCGACTCCTGGCCGAGTTGACGCGGACAGGGCCAGACGGAGACCCGCCGCCGGTGCTGCTCTACCGCTCCGGATCCGTGTCCTATGGATACTTCCGGACGGAAAGCTGGGCCAAGTTCCAGGGTTGGCCTCGTGCCAAACGGTCGCGGCACCCGCTACCTTGTCCTACACACTGCGACATTTTGCGCGCACTTGCACGCGAACGCGCGCAGACGCGCGCAGACGCGCGCACTTGCTCCGGGGATTGCTCCACAGGATCCGGTTTTGGCTCGCCCTCGCCCTCGCCCTCGCCCTCGCCCTCGCCCTCGCCCTCGCCCTCGCCCTCGCCCTC
>JBAYWF010000019.1:0-7015 GCA_041674205.1 Parcubacteria group bacterium | reverse complement strand
TTGGTTGGATTTGCTGGCGCCCATCGAAGCTTTGCGCTCCTGGATGGAAACCAAAGAGATGCTCAGGGCGGAGACCAGGATGATGCCCATGATCATCATCGTGACGACTAGGATGGAAGCCTTGAATTTTTTTGTTGGCATAATCATTTAGTTAATTTTTAAATTTTTAATTTTATAATTTTTAAATAAATCTTAATTTTTAATTTCTAAACTTATGCCCTATCATCTTTATCGTTTTTATTCGCTTAAATCCGGGTTGTTCCAAAGTTCAAATTGTTTCAAATCAAGGGTTTCTTTCTGGAATCATTATACCACAAAAAAAACAGCTCCGTTTCCACGGAGCTGTTTGGTTCGGAATTTTTACGCTAGCGATTCTTCCACGATCTTCTTGACTAGGTTGCCGTCGGCTTGGCCTTTGAGTTTGACCATCGCCGGACCCATCACCTTGCCGATTTCCGCTTTGCTGGTGACACCGGATGAAGCGATGATTTCCTGGACGACCGCGCGCACCGCTTCTTCGTCCAACTGCGCCGGCATATAAGCCATCAGGATTTCCATCTCTTTCAATTCCTTTTCCGCCAGTTCAGGCCGACCGCCTGATTCATATTGCGCCACCGCGTCCCTCCTCTGTTTTACCGCCCGCGCGATGACCTCCATCACTTCCGCATCCGACAAACCCTCTTCCCGCTTCATCTTGTCGATTTCGGTATTTTTGATCATCGAATCCAGCATTCGGAGCACGTCGCGCTTCTCGGTTTCTCCGGCTTTCATCGCCGTCTTCAGGTCTTCAAAAATTTTTTGTTTCAATGACATATGTTTTTCAAATTAATGTTTCCGCCCGCAAGACTACGGGCATACGCATTCTTGTAATTCCGTAGGCCGCTAGGCCCATTGAAATCCGGAAGAATTATTTAACGATTTTCTTTTTGGCTTGTTTGAAATTTTCATCGTCGAATTTGCCCATTTTCTTCAAACGATCGACGACTTTCTTGACCTGCGCCCGATACATCGCGCCTTGGCGGAGTTCGATCTTGCTTTTTTCATCCAACCTAAAACGGCTCTTGCGGGCCTTCACTAAAACGCCGCTCTGCTGGACCCGGCGGGAAAAACGCCTGATCAGACTTTCAGATGTTTCACGGTCTTTCTTTTTTACTTCAATCATACTAAAACCTCCTTTCCTGGATTCATATGTTTAATATTATATTAAAGAGGATAAATATCCTCATATAATCTCGCTCCTCCGATCAGATGCAGATGGATGTGCGGAACCTCCTGCCCACCCCATTCACCGACCCGAAATAACAGTTTATACCCTTTTTCCGAAATTGACAAGTCTTCAGCGATATTTTTTCCGGCCAAAACCATCCGCCCGGCCAATCCGGCATCCGCCATCGTCAGATCATTGATCGAAGCGATATGCCGTTTGGGGATTATCAGGATATGCACCGGCGCCAAAGGATTGCGATCCTTGAAGGCGATCAAATCGTCATTTTCAAAAACCACTTCGGCTGGAATTTCCTTTTGGGCGATTTTACAAAAAATACAATCGGTCATTTTGGCGTCTTTTATCAATTATGGTTTTCATGATAAGTCACCACATTATCCGTTTTCAATTTTTTCTTTACCAGGTCGACCAGTTTGTCCATACTGACCGTTTCCTGTTCCCCGGTAGTCATATTCTTTATTATTACAGTCTTATCCAGCGCTTCTTTCTGTCCGAGAATCAAAGTCATTTCCACGCCTAAACGGTTGGCTACGCGCAATTGCGATTTCAGACTGCCCCGCCCGAAACTTTCCGCCACTAGGATTCCGTTTTTTTCCAATTCAGAAAACAAGCGCAAGCTTTTCTTTTTAGCCAGATCGCCCAGTTGAGCCAAGAAAACTTTCGGTTTCGGCGCTTTATACGGTTTAGCTTGGACCCTTTTCATTTCAATGATCAACCGCTCCACACCCAGGCCGAATCCGATGGCCGGAGTCGCTTCGCCGCCCAACATCTTTACCAGATTATCATAGCGCCCGCCACCGCCCAAGGCGCTCTTTCTGCCTTCTTCCGAACCAGACCAAATCTCAAAGACGGTCTTGGTGTAATAATCCAGTCCGCGCACCAGTCTCGGGTTGATAGTATAAGGCAAATCCAATTCATCCAGATATTCCAGCAGGCTTTTGAAATGCACGCGGCATTCTTCACACAAATGATCCACCGATTGCGGAGCAGCCGCGGCTACCTGGGAACATTTATCTTCCTTGCAATCCAAAACGCGCAATGGATTCGCATCCAGCCGCCGTTTGCAATCAATACACAACTTGTTCGCTTTCGATTCCAGATAGCTGACCAAGAGATCCTTATATTCCTTGCGGCAAACCGGACAGCCGATGGAATTGACCTGGATCTGGATAGCCTTGATGCCGAGATTTTGTACCACCCGGGCGGCCACCTGGATCATTTGCGCGTCCAAAATCGGATCCTGCTCGCCGAAAGCGTCATAATTGACCTGGTAAAATTCCCGATAACGGCCTTCTTGCGGCCGATCATAACGATAGACCGGACCGGTTGAAAAAAGCTTGACCGGTTTGCTTAGGACGTTCATTCCGTGCTGGATGAAGGCGCGTGCGATTCCGGCCGTCATTTCCGGCCGCAAGGCGATCTTATCCCCGCCCTTGGTCACGAAACTATATAACTCCTTTTCGATAATATCCGTGCCTTCGCCGATACTGCGGTTAAAAAGATTGCTGAATTCGGCCAGCGGCGTATCGATCCTGGAAAACCCGTATTCCCGCGACAATCTTTCCGTCACCCTCCTTACCTGGTCCCAATATGGCTGGTCGACCGGCAGAATATCCTTCATACCCCGCGGCGGTTGCGCTACGATCGGCTCCACCTCCTTTTTCGCGATGGCCGTTTTCTTTACCGCCATCTTCTTGCTGTTTTTCACAATTTCTTTTTTAACCGCAGGTTTTTTGATGATCTTCGCCATAATGGTTTGTAATTTTCAATTTTCAAATCCTGCTTTGATTTCGAAATTTAAAAATTATTTTTAATTATAAATCGTCCGGATCCGTCAGTTAGCGGAAATAATTAGCAATTTAAAATACCGCGATTTTGTCCAAAGGCCAAGCCCGCAGGAAGGCCCTGCCGATAATATCCTCTTCCGGTACCGGACCCCAAGAGCGCGAATCGGAACTGAACAATCGGTTATCCCCCATCACGAAATACGCGTCGCTTTTTAACGTAACCGCCAATTCACCTGTCGTCTTCGTCGTGTCCGGCAAGTAGCCTTTTTCATCCAGAACGAATCCGTCCGGATTTCCAGAATTATATATGATCACTTTACCATCTTTGATTTCCACTTTTTCTCCCGGCAATCCGATCACCCTTTTGATGAAAAATTGGGTCGGATTTTTGGGATAACGGAAAACCACCACATCCTGGCGCTTCAGCTCCTTGAAAGGCTCGACTGTAAAAAAAGTTTTTCCGTCAGCCCCGACATCGGTTTTCTTATAGCCGAATTCATTGACGATCAGATATTGGTTGTTTTTGAAATTAGGTTCCATCGAAGCACCTTGTACGAAAAATGGCTGGAACAGGAAAACCCTGATTGGGACGATAATCACGAAAGCTAAAATGAAAATCTTGATTATTTCCACTATGAATCCGCCTACGCCATAATAGCGCTCATCTTGGATCTTATTAGAAGGGGGTGTGTTTTCCATCGGGTAATCCATACTTGATTAAATGATTTCTTTGTAATTTTAACAGGAAAACATCGGTTTGACAAGCGCAAAACAAGCCTAATTACAGCCAAAAGTTTGCCGGGAGCCTCAAGATAAGCTATCATAGCCCTATGCGCCAAACGGAAAATAGAAACCAAAAAAATAATCAGGACTACGGATCGCCGGACTTTGCCGATGCGAAGGATATTTTTGCGGCCACGGCGAAAAACCAGCCTGCCGGCGAAAAACCGGAATCCCGGCGCGGAAAAAAAACTTTGAAATACAAACCTATCCTTTATCTGTCCGCTTTCATCCTTGCGGGCGGAATCGCCTACGGTTCATTTTTCGTTTGCAAACTATATTTGCTAGGGAAAAAAGTCAGCATCGAAAACAACACTCCGGCCTCCTTCCTGGAAACCGTTAAATCGATTGCCAGTAAAAAATCTTCGGATTTGCGGGGGGCGGATACGGATAGGATAAATATACTGCTCCTGGGAGTCGCCGGCGGCGACAAGCCAGGAAAGTTTCTCACCGACACCATAATGGTCGCCAGCTTGGACCTGAAAAATAACCGGGTCGCGTTATTATCGATTCCCCGCGATCTTTATGTGCAAATTCCGGATGTCAAAATACGGACAAAAATAAATTCCGTGTACCAATACGGCCTGGATAATCTCAAGGATGAAAACGGCTTAGCTTCCCAAGCCGTCAAAAAGACGGTCACCGACATAACCGGACTCGATATCGATTATTATGTCATTTTGAATTTCAATGGTTTTGAAAAAGTCATCGATGACATCGGCGGCATAAACATAATGAATAGCCGGGATATCTATGATGCCCGCTATCCCGGACCCAATTATAGCTATGAAACCTTCCAGCTTTCCCAAGGATTCCATCAGTTGGACGGAGCCACCGCCCTCAAATACGCGCGCGAAAGGCACGATGATCCGGAAGGCGATTTCGGCCGCGCCAAAAGGCAACAGCAGATCATGCAAGCCGCCAAAAACAAGATTTTTTCCGCCAGCACCTTTTTCAATGTCTTCACTTTGAATGATCTTTTCAAAACTCTAGGTGAAAATATCCGAACCGACATACCGACGGAAGATTTCGCGGGTTTTTTCGAACTGTTGAAAAAATTGGATACCGATAATATAAATAACGTCGTGGTGGATGCCTGGAACCAGGACAGCCTACTCAAGGTTTCCCACGTGCAATACGGACCGATCAGGGCCTTCGTCTTGATTCCGCGCGTCGGCAATTACGGTGAAATCAAGGAATTGGCTGAAAATATTTTCGACCTCAATAAGATAAAACGCCGCCGGGACGAGATAGCCAAAGAAAACGCCGCTATCGCCATTATCAACAAAAGCGGGAATCCCCGGATCACGGATAAGATAAAAAAAATATTACAGGATAATTTGGATTACAAAAATATCCTAGTTCCCAATGCCGCCGACAAGGCCGTGGCTGGCAAGACTGTCATATACGACTCGACTAATGGACAAAAACCCTTCACGCTGGATGAAATCGCCACCCGGTTGCCAGCAGCCGTTTCGTACGCGCCCGGCCCGGATATCTCCGAAGCGTTGCGGGATAAAACCGCCGATATGATCCTGGTTATTGGCGAAGATATGATCGAGAGGTATACTATGGAAGAAGACACGATCGAAGATTTGAACAAATCGCAGGATGACCAGATGTATCTGAATTTATTGGATAAAAATTAAAAGGTATAAAAATTATGAAAATTATCATCGGTCTTGGCAATCCCGGACAGGAATATGCCGGCACCCGCCACAATGTCGGTTTCGCGATCATAGACAAATTAAAAGAAGCGTCCGGTTTCCCTGATTTCGAATCCAATAAAAAATTCGATGCTGAGATTTCCAAAGGAAGCATCGACGGGACGGAAGTCCTGCTCGTCAAACCGCAAACCTTTATGAACTTGTCCGGCACGGCCGTCCGAAGTCTTTTGGATTTCTACAAACTGGCGGTGGATGACATCATCGTCATCCAGGACGATCTGGACATCGCCCTGGGCAAATACAAAGTCGCTACCGATTCATCTTCCGCCGGACACAACGGGGTGCAAAACCTGATCGACCAGCTGGGCACCCAGAAATTCAAACGCCTGCGCGTCGGCATCGGCGAGGAACGGGACGGCGCCCCGGTCTGCCGGCTTGGCGCCCACGATTTCGTGCTGGGGAAATTTTCCGAAGAAGAGAAAAAAACGATAGAAAGCGTCACGGAAAACATAGCGGATGGGATCAAAAATCTCTTATAAAAATCCGGATGGAAAAAGGAACCTTTGCGGTTCCTTTTTTTCGTTATTTTCCGCAAAAATTATCGCCCGGACGGAATCTGCAAATTTTCCATACCGGCAGGAATATTCTTCATCAATTCGCATTGGTCGACAAATGCCACATCCGTCGGAACCGTGAAATCGATCGGACCGGTTTCCTTGCAATTATCCAGCGATTCTTCAGCGATTATTTCCTCCGTCGATTGGAAATTCCCATCTCCGGAAACATCATCAGCGCCTTCCATTTTCGACACACTTTTGTTCAGCCCGTCTATGCAAGATTTGGTCATCACAAGGCCTTCTTTGGTTTTTTCATTCCACATATGGAAATCTTTCCCGTCAAATACCATGACCATCTTCCCCTCTTTCGTTTCCGAAACCGCTTTGTATTTGGTTCCGTCGATATATGATCTCGTTTCCATGCCGTCCTCCTTGGAGACGCACTCCATTTTTTTACCCAAGCCGATCGCGTCTTTCAAACTGCCCACCAGGGAATCTTGGCTACTTTCCTTGGTCTCGACTGTTTCTTTCACAGCCGGACTTTTTCCGCCATCGGAACAACCGCTCAAAAAAACGGCTGCTGCCAGCATAGGCACGATAATCAAAATCTTTTTCATATTTATTATATTTTATTGTTTACACCGATATTATGACAAAAAACACCCCTTTTGTAAACCCAGGACACATTGCCAAATCTTGACACAACCTCCGCCCCCCCCTCATACTCAAAACAGGCTTGTCGTTCTTTGATAAAAATTCAAATTGGAAAGGAGGTATTGGAAAACAGAAAACAAAATGGAAGCTCGAACGACTGGAAGAAAAGTTTTTCAAAAATTCAACGAAAAGGATGAAGAAATGAAAAGATTTGTTTTGTTGTTGCTGTTTCCGCTGATGTGCTTGTTTCCCCAAAAAGCCTCAGCTACGCTGGATAATTTCGATAGTTATGTTACCGGCCCTTTGGCTGGTAATGGTTATTGGACCCAGCCATATGCGCCTACA
>JBAYWF010000018.1:0-13449 GCA_041674205.1 Parcubacteria group bacterium | reverse complement strand
ATCGACGAAGGGGTTTGGCACCTCGATGTCGGCTCATCGCATCCTGGGGCTGGAGAAGGTCCCAAGGGTATGGCTGTTCGCCATTTAAAGCGGTACGCGAGCTGGGTTCAAACCGTCGTGAGACAGGTTGGTCTCCTATCTGCTGTGGGCGTTGTTGCTTGAGAAGAGTCTTTCCTAGTACGAGAGGACCGGAAAGAACAAACCTCTGGTGTACGAGCTGTTCCGCCAGGAGCACTGCTCGGTAGCTATGTTTGGAAAGGATAACCGCTGAAAGCATATAAGCGGGAAGCCTCCTTCAAGATAAGGCAACTGTTGAAGCTTGCTTCAACATGATTTCCTAGAAGATGACTAGGTTGATAGGTCTCAGATGCAAGTGCAGCAATGCATTAAGTCGAGAGATACTAATAAATCAAAATTACACTCTTAAATTTAAATTTTTTAGTGGCGTGTAGCATGCAACATGCAGCAAGTTTTCTTGTTTCGTGTCTCGTGTTACTTGTCACTAGATCGGTTAGCAGTTAATAGTTTCTAATGGCTCCGGTCGGATGCGTTCAAAACGTAATCCGGCCAGGCGATTTGACTTACATGACAAGACCATATAGTATGTTTACAATGGATAAAGACAAGAAAGCGTATCCGAATAAGTATGGGGAAAGTTTGAAGTTCATCTTCATAATCTTTTCCGTAATCGCAATCGCGACGTTTACGTTTTTGTTTTTCGCTCCGGTCATAAACGCATTTTAAAAGAGCATTGTTTTGGTGGTTCTAGCGAAGTGGCAACACCCGATCCCATTCCGAACTCGGCAGTTAAGCACTTCAGCACCGATGATATCTAGGCTTCAGCTTAGGAAAAGTAGGACGCCGCCAAAACAATGCTCTTTTTTTGTGGAAAAATTCGCAAAAATGGAAATGGGGACTAAGTCCCCTTTAAGGGGACTTAGTCCCCACTCTTTTATTTCAGCCAAAAAACACTCCGACCGTTTGACAAAATGGTTTTTTAGGCGTATAATCAACAGTTGCAGTGGTTGTGTATGCAATGAAGGTAGCTTGGTTCATTAATATCTTTAGAATTTTACGAGGAGAATAACCATGAGGATGCAAAATTTATTGCAAATGTTTTTTTGTGCTTTTTTAATTTTCGGGTGTGTCACTGCGGAATTGCAAAAAAAGCCCTATATTGATGAGTTGGAAAATATGAATGAAATCAGTAGATATTTCAGTGAGGCTACAAATAGTGCCAACTGGAAGAAATTGGATTCAAATCAAGAAGTTACCTTCTGCACAGAAGATGGGGTGGTGGGCTGTACTAAGGATAAGGTGTATCTTGTTACTAAATATTTGCCAAAAAAATATTTAGGCTATAGATATATTGTTTTTAAGAATGATATAGGCGCGGAGGAAATATTTTCTGTTGGTAGCCTTCGTAAAATTGAAGAGTTAAAAAAGTTGGAGGCTGAATTGGAGCGGATTGATCCTTGAATCCAGCGCTTCTCAATATCACACCGTCATGCCTTCTGGCCTCTGACGGTGTTTTTTTATTTATTAAACTTTAATGCTATAATTTCCAAGAGCTAAGCTCTTGGAAAAATATGCGCAAAACAGAATTTGCCAACGGGGAATATTATCATATCTATAATCGAGGCGTGGATAAGCGCGAGGTGTTTTTAGGTGAGGAAGATTATTTGAGATTTTTAACAAGCATGCGGGAATTTAATCGGGTGGATCCGATCGGGAGTTTGTACGAAAAATATCTAGATGAGGAGAAAAGGGGACTAAGTCCCCATAAGGGGGACTTAGTCCCCTTTGCGACTGTACCATTGGTTGAGATTGTCTGTTATTGCTTGAATCCGAATCATTATCATCTTATTTTAAAGCAATTATCAGAA
Source organism: Parcubacteria group bacterium (assembly GCA_041674205.1). Lineage (GTDB taxonomy): Bacteria > Patescibacteriota > Minisyncoccia > Moranbacterales > UBA2206 > JAUXSK01. Next base: position 11,563 of record JBAYWF010000018.1, on the reverse strand, counting down.
GGTGGAATAAGCAAGTTTATGCTTAAATTAAGTTCTGGATATTCTAGCTATTTCAACAAAAAAAATAAACGCTCAGGATCTTTGTTTCAGGGTCCGTTCAAGTCAGTACATATCGACTCAAATGAATATTTGCTATATCTCTCGGCCTATGTGAATAAGAATAATTTCATCCATGGATATAATAAAAATGATAACTGGCCATATTCAAGTTTGCTGGATTATTTGGGAGAAAGAAATGGTAAGTTAATCAATAAAGAAATTATTTTGGGACAATTCAAATCTGCTGATGAATACAAAGAATTTCTGGAAAGCAATGCTTTGTATATGCGGGAAAAGAAGGAATTGGCGGGATATTTAATTGAGGAATAGAATTGCAAAAGGGGACTAAGTCCCCATAGGGGGACTTAGTCCCCGAAAGCAGGGGTTTCATTTAAGTTTTCAGGTGTGGTATAATGCGGAATATGGAAATATTGGACAATTTCAAACAAGCCGTAAACGGTTTTTGGCAGGATAAATACAAGCGCAAGAGGACTATTATCATAGCTGTTTTTGCCGCTATTTTTTTGCTGTTTGTTTTTCTTGTCTATCACTGGACCCGTCCGGTTGAAACTTGCGCGGATGGCATCAAAAACCAGAATGAAACGGATATCGATTGCGGCGGGGTGTGTCCGAATAAATGCGAGAAGATCGTGGCGGAAAGCTTAGTCAGCCAGGAGAGCGGTTTCGTGGAAAGCGGCGCGGTCAATAGATATGATCTGTATAGCCGGGTGTCCAATCCGAATAATGTTTTTGGCAGCAGCAACTTCCAGTATGAGTTCCGGCTGAAAGATGCCGAGGGGAATGTCATAGCGACCAAGCAAGGCATTGGTTATATCTTGCCCGGGGAAAGCAAATATGTCGTGGAAAATAACATTGAGACCGATAAAGTTCCTAGCGGCGTTGAATTCGCCATAACCGGCCAGTCCTGGGTCGAATTCACGAATTATTTCGAAAGACCGCAACTGAAAGTCGTAAACAAACAATATAATCCGATAAGCTCAGGTGTCGGATTCAGTGAGGCTACCGGACTTTTGAAGAATGAAAGTCCCTATGATTTCACCCTGATCACATTGGAAATCATACTTAAAGATATAAATGACAAAGTCATCGCCTTGAATTCCACGGAGATGCGCACGGTAAAATCGGGGGAAAATAGGGACTTCCGATCGCTATGGCTCAATAGGTTTCCGGGTGAGGTTATGGATGTCGAAGTCCAGGCGGAGGTTGATATTTTCGATGAAGAATCTTTCATCAAGAAAAATTTCGAGTCTGGAAGCCTCCAACAAACGGATTACCGCTAGATATCGCGTATGAAAAATTTTTTAAAGCTCGATTGGATACTTGCGATTGCCGCATCTTCTTTGCTGGCGGTAGGACTGATGACATTGTATAGCATTTCTTCGACTGAAATCGGCACGCAACTTAATTATTTCGAAAAGCAGTTGACTTCGGTCGCGATCGGCCTGTTTTTGATGTTGTTTTTTTCAGCCTATGACTACCGGGTGTTCATCACATACAGCACCAAATTTTATTTTTTGACGATAATAATCCTGTCTTTGCTGGTGATATGGGGCACTACTATCAGGGGTACGACCGGCTGGATCGGCTTCGGATCTTTTAATATCCAGCCGGTGGAGATGACTAAAGTGGTTATGATAATTTTTTTGGCCAGTTTTTTGTCCAAGAAAAAAACCCATCTGAGTGTCGTTGTCAGGACGGTCGCTTCAATAGTTTTGGTGTTCGTGCCGGTGATGCTGATTTTGAAACAGCCGGATTTCGGTTCGGCCGCCGTAATTATCGGCATCTGGGCAGGAATGCTGTTCGTTTCCGGTTTGAATAAGCGGATTTTGATCAGTTTGGTCCTGGTCGGGGTGATGATGTCTTCGACGGGCTGGTTCATATTGAAGGATTATCAAAAAGAAAGGCTGATGAATTTCGTGAGTCCAGAAAGGGATCCGCGCGGGAGCGGTTATAACGTCATCCAATCGATCGTAGCTGTCGGTTCAGGCGGCATCTGGGGCAAAGGCCTGGGGCATGGTTCGCAATCCCAGCTTAATTTTTTGCCGGAAAAGCATACGGATTTTATTTTCGCGGTTTTTGCCGAAGAATTGGGATTCGCCGGGGCAGCTATGATCCTGGGCCTATTCGGAGTCTTGATCTATCGGATCAAAGAAACTGCTAGGCTCTCCCGGGATAATTTCGGCTATCTCTTGGCGGTCGGTATCGGCACGATGCTGTTTTTGCAAATCCTGGTGAACGTGGGGATGAATATCGGCGTGGCGCCGGTAGCAGGCGTGCCGTTGCCCCTTTTGAGTTATGGCGGAAGTTCTATGATTTCCGTGCTGGCTTCCCTAGGCATAATCCAAAGCATTTACGCGCGGCGCATAAAATCTTCCTAAACCGGCTTCTATTTTGGCGATTATATTTAAAAAGCCGCCGGGGTCTTCAAAGGCGGTGCGGGGGTTGACTAACCCGCTGGATGTGTTAGAATCTCAGAGTACAAAAATATGAAAAATAAGCCTAATCAAGGGGATTTATTAGCCAAATGTTCAGTTTGCGAAAGCTCGCTGGATCCTGACGATATAGTCGTTCTGAGCGAAAAAGAGCAAAAAACGACTATGCATGTCACCTGCGCGAAGTGCCGGAGCGCGGCGATCGTTTTTCTGTTGAATAACCAGCTCGGGATGATGAGCGTCGGGATGGCGACCGATTTGGATAATGAGGAAGTCGCAAACAAATTTGGCGGAGAGGCTATAAATTCGGATGAAGTGCTTGATTTGTACCAATTCGTTTCAAGCGAAGAGGGTGATATTATGAAGTTGGTCAAAGGCAGTTAATTTTTTTAATGTCCGAGGGGTTCCGCTAAGCGGGCAGGTAGGGCGTAAATATTTATGGATAAGGTGAAGCTAGACGCAAAGCCAAGGGAAGAGCGCGGACGCAAGGCCAATAAGGGCCGCAGGGAAGGATTGGTTCCGGCTGTCGTTTATGGTCGGAGAGTCGAGTCGAAAAGTTTGTGGGTTAACGCGCTGGATCTGAGAAGGTTGTTGAAAAAAGCGGGAGAGAGCACGATTATCGATTTGCAGATTGACGGCAAAGACGATCGCAATGTTTTGATCCATGAAATCCAACGGAATGGCATAAGCGGACAATTCACCCATATCGATTTTTTCCAGGTCCGGATGGATGAAAAAATCGAAACCGAGGTGGAATTGGTTTTCATCGGGGAATCCAGCGTTGTCAAGGGATCGGGCGGTATTTTGGTTAAAAGTATCGACAAAGTGACGGTGAAATGTTTGCCGGCCGATTTGCCATCGCATATCGATGTGGATATCTCGATTATTGATTCATTTGAAAAACATATTACGATCGGAGACTTGAAAGTTTCCGGAAAGGTTGAATTGGATATCGATCCGGAGACCGTAGTGGCTTTGGTGACTCCGCCAAGGACCGAGGAAGAATTGGCCCAGCTGGAAGACAAAGTGGATGCCGATGTGACCAAGGTCGAAGGCGTAGTCAAGCCGGAGGCTCCAGTGGAGGAAAAAAAGGATAAGAAATAATTTCCTTATAGTCGCGTTCAAAAACCGCTTCTCGGAGGCGGTTTTTGAATTGCATGATATTTATGCTATAATATCGGAAATGGTATGGAATAAGAAAAAAGCAAAAATTTTGGCATCGCTGATCGGCTTGGCGGTCTTTTGCGTTTTCAGTCCGTACGCCGTGAACGCGCAGGATGACGCGGAAGATATCCAGAACGATATGAGTAAGATAGAAAAAAAGATAGACAAGACCCAGCAGGAACTTGACGCTTCAAAAGTCATCTACAGTAAAGTCACGGCCCAAGTCGGGGCGACGAAGAATGTACTGGCACAGACTGCCGAAGAGATTTACAGAAAAGAGGCGGAAATAACCAATCTGAATGAGCGGATGGAATTGCATCATAAAATGCTGATGGCGTATCTGCAGGAGATGTATGTAAATAACCAGGATCCGGTCATAAAATTGGCGGTAGCCAATGAAAATCTGAATGATGTTTTTGGCAATGAAGACCAATCTTTGAATTTGAAAGAAAGGATTATAAGCGTCCTGGAGGAAATTGATTCTTCGCAGGCGCGGCTGGGAGAAGTCAAGGAGGAGTTGGCTGACAAACAGGAGGAGCACGAAAAACTGTTGGCGCAAAAAAAAGCGGAGCAAGGGGAAGTGGCAAGCGATATCCAAGATGCCGAAGCTACTTTGGCGGAATTGCAAAAAAAGTTCGCTGAAATGCAAAGCGATTTGAACAGATTGCTGGGTTCGAACTATAACGCGAAAGACATCAAAGATGCGGTCAGATACGCGAGCGACAAGACCGATGTCCCGGAGGGAGTTTTGTATGGCTTTCTGAAGAAAGAAACCAACCTCGGAGTGAATACCGGGCAATGCACATACAAAGAGGTTGAAAAAGTCGCGGTAGCGCGGTACAAGACCCTTTTGAAAAAAAATAAGAAATGGCAATCTTCCATCGACCTTTTGTATAAGAGACAGGACATTTTTTATGACATAGTGGACACGCTCGGATACAGTAAGACTAAGAAAGTTTCCTGTTCCCCTAGCGGGTATATCGGGCAGGGTGGGGCGATGGGCGTGTCGCAATTTATGTCGGATGTGTGGAGGGGATATGAGTCAAGGATAACCGCCCGGACGGGACATAAGAATCCTGACCCATGGAGCCTTACGGACGGAGTGATGGCGATGGCGATAAAACTGCGGGAGGCCGGCGCGACTTCCAGCAGCGAATCAGCTATTAAAAAAGCCTCTATCAATTATTTGGGAGCTTTCTATAAGGATTATTACGAAGGTATCGTCTATTGGTCCAAAAATTATAAGAAACTGTTGTAAAAACGCGGCGCGGCGCGCAGTGGGACAATAATCACGGAGTATCGGAAAAAACGGGTATAGCCCGTTTTTTTTGCTTGCCGGGAATCGCAAAAATGCGGCTGAAACCGAACCTTGACAGTTTTCCGGGAATCATATATAATATTGTCTCAGATAAATAAAAACAGCCTCAATCGCAGGTTTTTATTTTTCGCCAAAAGGACAATTCAATAATCCCGATTCGTTTCGGAAGGACGTTCCGAAGATGGCTTAGGGGATGGAAATAACCAGTAATAAAAAAATATTAGTAAGCGAAGAAGACACATTTCAAGGCGGTCGTTAGGGATCATATCCGCGATTGCCATAATCGCCGCAATGGCCAGTGGAACTTTCCCGGCGCAAGCGGCGGAATCACCGGTTTCTGATTTTTTGAAAGAACTTGCCAAGCAGAAAAAAACCGTGATAAATAATCAGACGAAGCAGGAGGACGTTTCATTTGAGGAAAAGATGTTGGAAATAATGGGCGATAAAAAATCGCCGCAACCGATTACCGACCCGAAAGAAATCGAAAAAGCGGCTGAGTTCGCCAGCCAGGCGACAGGGGTGCGCAAAGATTTTTTGATGGGGATGCTCGCGGTGGAGTCTGATCTCGGCCGGAATACCGGCAAATGTACATATGGGGAGGTGGCGGCAGGCGCCGAAGAGTCGCATCGCCGCGGCCAATTGGGCCGGACTGCATGGGAGACTTTCCAGGAACGGCAAAAAACCATTGAAAAGTTAGCGGCTGACTTGGGGTATGACGCGGATCAGCTGAAAGTTTCATGCAATCCCGGCAATTATGCCGGAACCGGAGGAGCTTTGGGCGTGCCGCAATTTATGCCGGATATCTGGATGTATTATAAGGAAGACATAGCGGAAATCGTCGATAAGGAGAATCCTGATCCATGGAACGCCAAAGACGGCGTGGTGGCGATGGCGCTCCTTTTGGCGGATACTCCTGGCGTAGTCGAGCATAATTATTACGCGGAAAGGAATTCGGCCAAGATGTATTTGTCTGGCACTACCAGCAGCGCTTATGAGTGGTATGCCAATCAGGCTTTGTATTGGTCGCGGAACTATGCCAAACTTCTTGGTTGACAAAAGGCGAAAATAAGAGTATAATTAAAAATAGCATAAGAAACGGGTGAAATAAGCCCGTTTTTTTGTATCTAAAATAGAATAGTGAAACGGAAAACCCGCTACGGCGGAGAAAAAAACATAAAGGCAAAGTATTCTTTGTCTTAGGCCCGGAAGCTATGCTTCGGGAGCCTTCAATGAATCCATCCCGCCAAAACGGGATGTTTTTGTCGGCTTGAAAAAAAGCTTAGAATCGGATATACTGGGGTTATATGTAATAATTATCCCTAGATATTTTTATGGAATATTTCGAAATCAAAGGCGGAAAAAAGCTGAAAGGCGAGATAGAGGTGCGGGGCTCCAAGAATGCCACCACTCCGATTTTAGCGGCGGCTTTGCTGACTAAAAAAGAATGCATAATTTCCAATATCCCATTGATCGAGGATGTTTTCCGGATGCTTGAAATTTTGCAAAGTATGGGCGTGGAGGTGCGGCGCTTGGGTGAGCGGAAAATCAGCGTGAAGGCGGAGAATGTCGATCCGGCCAAAATCGATATTGAAAAAGTGAAACAATTGAGATCGTCAATCTTGCTACTGGGATCTCTGAGCGCGCGGTTTGATAAATTCAAGCTATATCATCCGGGCGGATGCGTGATCGGGGCGCGTCCGGTGGGTACGCATTTCGACGCTTTGCGCAAAATGGGCGTGGAAATCGCGCAGACCGACAAGGTTTATAACGTGGATGCTAAAAAAAGGAAAGCCGGAAAGGTCGTGCTGCAGGAAATGTCGGTGACAGCTACGGAAAACGCGATGATGCTGGCGGCGATGCTGCCGGAAAAAACAACCATAAAGATTTGCGCTACGGAACCGCATGTGGAAGATCTGGGAAGATTTTTGATTTCGATGGGTGCGAAAATAAAAGGTTTGGGTACGCATACGCTGGAAATAACCGGGGCGAAAAATTTACACGGAGCCAAACATACGATCATTCCTGACGCGAATGAAGCGGCAACCTTCTTGATTATGGGCGTGGCGACCGGCAGTCCGATCCGGGTGAAAAACGCGGTTTCCGACCATTTGGATCTGGTTTTGGAGAAATTGCGCGAGTTCGGAGCTGATTTCAAAATAGGCAAAGATTCCATCGAAGTCGTTCCGGCAAAAAAATTGAAGGCGTTAAGCAAATTGGATCCGAGGACCTATCCCGGTATCCCGTCGGACGTGCAAGCGCCTTTCGGAGTGCTGGCGACGCAAGCGGAAGGTACTACGCTGATTTTCGATACGATTTTCGAAGGCCGTTTCAATTATCTGAGCGAACTGGAAAAGATGCGGGCACAGGTCAAATTGCTCAATCCACACCAGGCTATCGTTACGGGTCCGACCGTGTTGCGCGGCAGCGAAATCAAGAGTTTCGATTTGCGGGCCGGCGCCTCCCTGATCATCGCTGCCTTGGCGGCCGAGGGAGTAACGACCATCCAGGATATCTACCAAGTCGACAGGGGTTATGAAAAAATTGAAGAGCGGTTGCAGTCAATCGGCGCTGATATAAAAAGAATAAATAAATAAGTTATGTTTATACGGAAGATAGGAATCGACTTGGGAACGGCCAACACGCTAGTGTTCGTGCCGGATAGGGGCGTGGTAGCCAATGAGCCGAGCGTGGTGGCTATTTCGGTCTATGACAACAAGGTTTTAGCGGTGGGCGATGAAGCCAAAGAAATGCTGGGGCGCACTCCTGATACGATCGTGGCCAGCCGTCCGATGAAGGACGGAGTGATCGCCGATTACAAGATCACCGAGGCGATGTTGAAATATTTCATCAACAAGGTCAGCGGAAAGTTCCGCTTGGTGCGGCCGGAGATTATGATTTCCATTCCGGCTGGCGTGACTTCGACCGAACGGCGGGCAGTGATTGACGCGGCTATCCGGGCGGGGGCCAAGGCGGCCTATGTGGTCAAGGAACCGGTCTTGGCGGCCATCGGGGCCGGCATCCCGATCAATTCGGCGGCAGGCAATATGATTATCGATATCGGCGGCGGGACTTCGGAAGTAGCGATCATTTCTTTGGGAGGAATCGTGGCGGCGCATAGCGCGCGCGTCGGCGGCAACAAATTGGACCAGGCGATCGCCGATTATGTCAAAAGGAAATATGGCTTGGCGATCGGAGACAGGACGGCCGAAGAAGTCAAAATCAAGATCGGTTCGGCTTTGCCATTGGTCAAAGAAGACTATATGGAAGTGCGCGGACGTGACTTGACTGGCGGGTTGCCCAAGACGATCAAGCTTTCTTCCAACGAGGTGACGGAAGCTATCCAGGACGAACTCAGGGAAATCATCAACGCCATTAAGAAGGTCTTACAGGAAACCCCGCCGGAATTGGCAGCGGATGTGATGGACAAGGGGATGGTGCTTTCAGGCGGAGGCGCTTTGATCCGCAACCTCGACCAATTGATCACTAAAACGATCGAAGTGCCGTGCTATGTGGCGGACGAGCCGCTGTTGTGCGTGATCAAGGGAATCGGCATAGCGTTGGAAAATCTGGATCTGTACAAGCGGACGATAATGCTCAATAAATAATTTTAAATCAAAAATTATAAATTTTAAATCAATTTTAAAATATTGAATGTTTAAAAAATTCATTCATTTATATTTCAATTAAAATTTAAAATTTAAAATTTAAAATTTTGATGATAATTGCTATCGACGGCTCCCGGGCTTTTCTGAAGCAGCGCACCGGAATCGAGGAATATTCTTATCAGGTCATAAAACATTTGCGGGATAAATTGGACGGCCATCAGGTCGTTTTGTATGTGCGGAAAAACCAGAAAGTCGATTTTGAAATGCCTGGAAATTGGAAAATAAAAACGATACGCTGGCCGCGATTTTGGACGCAGCTGGGTTTGTCATTGGAGATGTTGCTGCGTCCGGCGGATGTGTTGTTCGTGCCGGCTCACACGGTTCCTTGGATCCATCCGAAAAAAACCGTCGTGGTCGTCCATGGTTTGGAATACGAAATTATGCCGCAGGCCTATTCGAAATGGGGCAGGTTATATATGCGCTGTTCAATCAGGAATTCCTGCCGTTGGGCGGAAAAAGTCGTGAGCGTTTCCAGGAATACCAAGCAGGACTTGGTGAGGTTGTATGGGATCCCGGAAGACAAAATCCAAGTGGTCTACGAAGGCTATGATTTGGAAAATTCCAAATCAGTCCCGGACGGCGGAAATTCGGATTTTCAAAAATATAAGCCGTTCCTGTTGTTCGTCGGACGCCTGGAGGAAAGAAAGAATATCGTCGGAATTATAAAGGCTTTCGAAATATTGAAAGAAAAACACGGCGTTCCCCATAAATTGCTTTTAGCCGGAGGAAACGGTTATGGGTTTCCGGCCATCGGATATCTTATTGAAAATTCAAAATACAAGGACGATATCATCCGGCTCGGTTTCGTGCCGGATGAAAAAAAGTTCGAGTTGATTTCCCAAGCGGACATATTTATGTTCCCGACTTTTTACGAAGGCTTCGGCATCCCGGTCTTGGAAGCGCAAAGCGTAGGCGTGCCGGTCATCGCTTCCAATACGTCCTCGATACCGGAAGTCGCCGGAGATTCGGCGGTGCTAGTGGATCCTGACGAAGCCTGGTATATCGCCGAGCGGACTTATGAGCTCATCTCAGACAGGGAATATAGGGGGGATATGGTAAAAAGGGGATATGAGAACGTGAAACGGTTCGGCTGGGACGGGTGCGCTGAAAAAATTTCCGATATCCTGAAAGAAAAGTAGGCTGTTTTAAAGGGAAAAATTGATTCTTTCCGCCCCCATTCGGATTGCGAAACCGATGTAAAAAATGGCGTCGTTATTTTGCGTTTTTCCCAAAAGCGTTCCAGGGCAGCGTTGCACCGATTTCGGCGAAATTATCCAGTACCCATTGCGCGTAAGTATTGCTATTCGTCCCGCATAACGAATAATTTTTCAGATGCGGATAGTTTTCTTTGCTCATTTTGATGAAACCTATCATTTTTTTAGCCATCTCTCCCTCGACTTTGAGCATCAGCCGGCTGTGCCATTGCCACTTCGCTAAAAAAGGGAAAATCTCAATCCCGCTGAACGGCGGATGCCGATTCAAATGCAAATGACCCCAGCTTGCGTCCTCATTCGCCCTGAACAATACTTCCCACCTTGAAATTTCACCTTTTTCGTTGCACACGAACCAGGGATGGACGGCGAAAATAAGCGGCACATTGGCGGGGCAGCGCAAAATAAAAACCTCATATTTTTCCGGATCAATCAAATCGTCGCAGTTATCATTTCCCATGATGTTTTTTTAAGCCAACTTATATTGTATAAAGGTTAGTTGATGAAAAATTTTGGAGCCGCATACTCGGTGTTGTCCGATGTAAAATTTTTTTATCGTTTGCTATGGGTCAACTTTAATATTAATAAAGACAGTGTCAGGGATGCTTCAATCGTAGTAAAAATCATTATGGGACGACTATGTAATCCAATACCATATATTATGAATAGAATCAGCCCTGTCAAAAGTAAGGAATTCCACAACAAAGAAATATCCTCTGTTGATTTGGTCGTCCATGATTTAATCACTTGAGGCACAAGGGCTGATGCGATGATTGCCGAACCAGCGAAGCCTATGATTTCAATGTCCATGATAATTTTTACGTTAAGTAATAAAAAATTTTATTTCACAGGACGGTGTTAGGCGATGTAATAATGAATTTTCTATCGTTTGTTCAGTCCAGGGTGATTATGAAATATAACCAAGTCAAATCTTCGTCATACGGATTGCTTTGCGTATGGGTTTCCCCTGGTTCAATGGTGATGCAATCACCAGCGGTTAATTCAATTTTTTTGCCATCGACTATGAACTCAGCTTTTCCGCTTAATATGTAAAACACTTCATACGCCGCATCGTGTTTGTGCGCAGGAACGGATTGACCGGGTTTGAATGTGGCCATGCCAAATGTTGCTACATTAGGAATGAATCCTTTTTCGAGAATTACTTTTTTCTTAATATCCTTGTTTCGGCTTACACCTAATTCTGGCAATTGGCTTGAGTGAACTAGTTTCATATTGGTTAGTGGATGAAAAATTTATTTATTTTATTTTTCAAAGAGAATGAGGTTAATGTCAGTTAATGCGTTAATTTTGTGATAAGTATTAGCTGGAAATTCCACTTTTGCAGGAGATTCAATTACCCATGTTTTATCTCCGAGAGTGATTTCGGCTGAACCAGTTATGAAGTAAAGCAATTCTTCAGGATTTTCGGAATTATCTCCTGCTACGGTATCTTTATATCTGTATAAAATCTTAAAGCCCTCTGCTTGATAAGTTTTACCCCTCTCTCCCTCTTTGACTAATTTTATCTCCATATTAGTAATGAAATTTATTAATTTAAAAATTAAGTTTTAATAAACAAACCGCTTGATTAATATTTCAGACAATGTGCAGCTATGCGATGTCCCAATGGAGCAGAGCGGAATTGGGATTTGGGCGATAGCCGTATAGCGGGAGTTGTGCGATGTGTCACCGCGCGTTTGTCATATCAAAATT
>JBAYWF010000017.1:0-14147 GCA_041674205.1 Parcubacteria group bacterium | reverse complement strand
GGTAGTAGCTTGGTCGGTAGCATCCAGAGTGCCGGAAGAGATAGCCAGGTAACTGTCAGCTAGCAGGCTGTCGAGATCGTCTGAAGTGGGATTGCTGACGGTGATTTCACTTGGCAGGGTGCGGAAAGATTGTTCGGCGCCCACAGCTTCGCCGGCCGAGTTGACGGCTTTGGCGCGGTAGTAATAGATGGTGTCGGGGATGAGGCTGGCTATGTTGCAAGAATAGTCACCCGTTCCGCCGATTCCGGCCGTACAAGAACTAGAGTAGTCACCACCGGAAAGCGTACCATATTCCATAAATCTTTCCGGACTTTCCCCTCCGGTATTGGAAATGTTGCCGGAAAGAGTGGCAGAAACCGAAGTCTTGTTAGTGATTACGGATGAAGTGGCCAGAGTTGAAGGCTCTATGACTGAATATGACATAGTCACACTTGAAAGTGTCGGCACATACGTTCCCGCCACACTCTCCAGAGTGGCTTGGTATTGGAAGTAGCGGTCATTGAGATGATCATTCTGGGTATTGTCGATAGTTTCGCTCTCGCCGGTCGGATCGGTGAAATAGCCCAGTTGGTCACAAGTTTCAGCGTTACCATCATCCGGTCCACACCAAGAACTCCAACTGACGCCGTCCGAAGATGTCCTGATTTGGAACCTTATATCGGTATCCTGGGCTAAATTTTCCGCCCACTGTATTTTAGAAGGGGCGTTGTTTGCATCTCCAGTAAAATATATTGAGGAGGTCAGCGACTGGACATCCGGCATAACCAAAGACATATCTTCCAAGGCCGGAGTCACTGCCGAATCGGCAGTAGCTAATTCCACTTGGTATTGCATATACCGGTTGCCGCTCAGACTTGAAATGTCCTCCCCGTCTGACACATCGGACTGCGAAATCCACGACCCATCGGGGATAGCGGTGTTTCCAGCTTTAATATCCAGCGTAAGTGTCGTACCGGCCGGAGTGTTTTTATTGAAATTAATTTTAGAAAAATCCCTGTCGTGGCCGAAATCAGAAACTGCCGACGTGAACGTTCCAGATGAATAGAAGCCGGCGGCGAAGTTGGTTTTGTATGGAGTTGTTCTGTAAATAATATCATTATTCCCTACTTGTCCCATCCCGTTATTCCCCAAACAATTGACCGTATTGTCAGATTTAAGGATACAAGCTTGGTCATTTCCACCGGCAGTCTGGACAACACCAGTGAATGGAGCATTTCCTTCCGGATTTAAGAGTTGGACCGGGGTCAATGCATTTTCGGTCGAGTTGTTGCCTAACTGGCCATATCGGTTGTTCCCCCAGCAATAAGCCGTGTTGTCATTTTGAGTGGAACAGATGTGGTATTGTCCGGCACTCAGATGGCTGACATTGGATAGTGTGCCGACTCCTCCGACGCCCAAAACTTGGTTGGGCAATAATTTGTACGTAGTTGATCCTATCCCCAATTGGCCTAAAGCATTATATCCCCAACAATAAACTGAACTATCTGTCTTGAGAGCGCAAGTAAAATGATTCCCAGCTTCGATCTGGCTGACATTGGATAAATTATTTATCCCGTCCGCATCCAACGTTTGCACCGGAATCCATTTGTCCACAAGGGAATTGTCTCCCAACTGTCCATAATTGTTCCTTCCCCAACAATAGGTCGACCCGTCATTTTTGAGGGCGCAGGTATGGTAATATTCAGCCGAAAGCTGACTGATATCGGACAGAAAACCGGCGCCACCCACACCCAAGACTTGCACCGGAGTCGATGAATTAACATTGGAATTATTCCCTAGCCCACCATAAGCATTATATCCCCAACAAAAAACCGTGCCATCGGTTTTGAGAGCGCAAGAATGATGATGTGAAACTATGATACTGTCCACGTCCGACAATACCCCTGCCCCGCCGACACCCGAAACCTGGACAGGCGTCGATGAATTGGTATTGGAATTATTTCCTAATTGCCCATATAGATTCTGTCCCCAACAATAGACGGTGCCGTCAGTCTTAAGGGCGCAAGAATTAGATGCTCCCAGACCGACTTGGGCGATATCCGACAACACACCCACGCCACCCACGCCAACTACTTGAATGGGCTTGCTTGAAGGAATCGTCGTTCCATTTCCAAGCTGTCCCGATAAATTAGACCCCCAACAATAGGCCGTGCCGTCGGTCTTACGGGCACAAGAGCTGGTTCCTCCTGCCGAAATTTGATTCACATCAGACAAAGATCCTGCCCCGCCCACATCGACGACCTGGACCGGCAAAAGCCTGGCATTCGTAGAATAATCTCCGGTCTCCCCATAACCGCTATGCCCCCAACAATAGAGAGAGCCATCGGTTTTGACGGCGCACATATGATAATTTCCAGCTGAAATTTGGCTTATTTCCGTCAAATTACCGATTCCGTCATCATCCATAATTTGAACTGGCAGAAAAGTGCTATTAGTAGTTCCATCACCTACCTGTCCGAAATTATTGTTTCCCCAACAGTAGGCCAGCCCGCCATTATTGAGAGCGCAAGTATTGGAATTTCCAGCGATTATCTGATTGATATCTGATAACAAATCCTCTCCGCCTACGCCAGCCACCGCGACAGGCACATATCTATCCGTATCAGAACCATCCCCCAGTTGACCATTACCATTATATCCCCAACACAAAACAGTATTGTCAGTTTTGACGGCACAAGTATGGGCAGCTCCGGTTGCGATCCGATCTATGCCAGACAGCGCACCGATTCCATCAATTCCTAGCACTTGGACAGGAGCTAATGCATCAATAGTCGAATTATTTCCCACCTGTCCATAAGCATTAGATCCCCAGCAAAAAGCAGTGCCTTCGTTTTTAACGGCACAGGTATGATTGCCACCGCCTGAAATCCGACGCACGCCGGATAACGTACCAATTCCATCGACTCCCAATACTTGCACAGGGGTAGTTCTTCGCGTAGTGGAAACATTGTCTCCGATTTGTCCATACAAATCATGTCCCCAACAATAGGCCGTGCCGTCGGTTTTTGCAGCACACGTATGGTTGCCACCGGCCACAAGCTGAGCCACATCCGCCAATGTGCCGACTCCGCCGACGCCTTTGACCTGGACCGGAACGTTTCTTTGAGTGATTGTTTTGTCTCCGACTTGTCCATAAACATTATACCCCCAACAATAGGCCGTGCCGTCGGTTTTTAGAGCGCAAGTATGGTTGTTGCCGGCAGTGATTTGAGTGATATCCGCAAGCATCCCAATTCCACCCACGCCTAAGACTTGTACCGGTTCAGATGTCCCAACAATGGAGTTGTTGCCCAACTGGCCATAGTCATTGAAACCCCAACAATAGACCGAACCGTCAGTCTTGAGCGCGCAAGTATAGGAATTTCCGGCTGCTACCTGTTTTGTCAGGCCAAGCAATTGGATCACGGCCGGATCATCAGCGCCTACTATGCCGGCATTTGATCCACTACCGCCTTCAAAATCCACCTCGGTTGAAAAAGATTTCAAAACAGCGTCCTGGTCTATACTAACTTCGGCGCCAGTGACGATGTCCGTATCTTTCTGACTGAACTTATTCCACCCGATCTGGTTGTCAGTGTGGGTGGCGGTAATAGCCGATTCTCCCCCGCTCCAATCGGTCTGGGTGAAAGTGAAGTCCACGCCTTGGGCTTGGTTGGAAGAAAAATACATCCCGCCGACCAAAGAGAAGATGGTCAATGCGACAAGGGAAATATTGAGAAGTTTCTTTTTATTTTTGACCGCAAAAAAAACGCGCGATATGAAAAAACGGCGTTTTGGACGATGCGAACCCTGATATTCAACTTGATGTTTATCCTGGAAAAACATAGTTGCCTATTTTTATTTTTGATTTTTATTTTGCGGTTTCTTGCCGATTAGCCGGATGGAAAAATTTTCCTTACCGTTTTTTATCCTAAAAAATACTCATCTGATCAGCTTGGATGGATTATAACATAAAAAATATCAGGTTGGCAAAAAAGTTATCCCCAACTATAATATCGTCGCCGTCATCGTCACATTGACTGAATAGGATCCGGTCGGCTGGAATTTATTGCTTCCGATTTCCGAACCGAAAAAAATGACTTCGTCATCACCGGCCGGATCGGTGGCGCTGTGCCTGTCGATGACCATAAAAGGATTCGTAGCGATATCCAGCCATTTTCCGCCGGCATACGTATCGGCGATGCCCCACATATCCGTATCAGCCGTCGTACTGCCCGCGCCCAGATGCGCACCCCACTCGGAATCAGCGGCATCGACCGACCAGGTTTCCGGCGTATCCGCCACGGCCGGAGAATAGGCCGCGATCGTATCCGAACCGCTGTTCATCGTAGCGCTTCCGGCCGCCCAGTCCAATTTATATCCGGTCACGCTATCGGTTTTTATATTGCAAGCTATGCTGTTAGTCGAAAGATCCGATTGGCCGACACCCGTGATCGGTCCCATCGTCACGCTATCCGGACAAGACATTGAAATGGTGCCGCCCGATAGGCTCGACCAAAAACCGGCCAAAATTTCATATGTCGCGCTCGCTGATCCGCCCGTTCCCACCTCGCCGCCCGTGTCGCTTATGGAAAAGTTATCGGATGAACTTGGACCGCCGAAAGATCCGATCACATCGGAATCGATGGAATAGTTGCTGCTGCTCATCGCCCGCGCGAAAACCGGCATCAACAAGAAAAATATCAGAATGAATATCCTTTTATTTTTTATTTTTTTCATGGCTTGATTATACCATCTAAACCATACGTGGACAATATGATATCCAAAAAAAGAAGGCGCGCCTTGCGGACACGCCTTCATTCCCACTATACATCCAAGTTTTTCACGCTCTTGGCATGGGTCTGGATGAATCTTCGGCGCGGTTCGACTTCGGAACCCATCAGGACATCGAACATCTTATCCGCCGACTCGGCATCCTCGATGGAAACCTGCAACATCAAACGGTTGCCCGGATCCATCGTGGTTTCCCACAACTGTTCCGGATTCATCTCTCCAAGACCTTTATATCTCTGGATATTTATACCTAACATTTTTTCCTCAGTCGGCTGGCTTTCTTCCTCGCTATCGGTTTCCATTTCCACTTCATCCCGTACCGCCAGCAACGCAGCGCGCGCCGTTTCCTCATCCGCTTTAGTCTTTTTCGTCTTGGCCACCGCGATTTTTATTTTCTCCACTGCGGCATTTTTCTCCTCTTCCGTATAGACATATTGCACATCCTTGCCTTTCTGGATGCGATAGAGCGGCGGTTGCGCAATATAGATGAATCCGCTCCTGATCAACGGTTCATAATATCGGTAAAAAAACGTCAGAAGCAAAGTGCGTATATGCGAACCGTCGACATCGGCATCGGCCATAATAATGATCCGATGGTAACGTAATTTTTCAATATTGAAACTCTCACCGATGCCCGCGCCAAGCGCGATGATGATCGGCTTCAAGGTGTCTGATTTCACGACTTTGTCCAAGGTGGTTTTTTCCACATTCACCAATTTTCCGCGTAGCGGCAAAATCGCCTGGAATTTCCGGTCGCGCCCTTGTTTGGCCGAACCGCCCGCGGAGTCTCCCTCTACGATGTATAATTCGCTTTCCGCCGGATTGCGCGAAGAACAATCAGCCAATTTACCAGGCAATGTCATTCCCTCCAAAGCGCCTTTGCGGATTACCGCGTCTTTCGCCGCGCGCGCCGCGATCCGGGCCTTGCAAGTCAAAAGGCATTTGCCGATAATCGCCTTGGCGTTGTTCGGATGCGCTTCCAGATAATCTGCCAAAGCTTCGGCCGTCACGCTGGAAACTATCCCGCGGATCTCCCCATTGCCCAATTTGGCTTTCGTCTGACCTTCGAATTGCGGATTGCGCAATTTCACGCTGATAACCGCAGTCAAACCTTCTTGCAAATCTTCCGCGGTCAAATTTTCGTCCTTCTCCCGCAAAATATTATTTTTTCTGGCATAAGCGTTTATCACCCTTGTCAAAGCGGTGCGGAAACCGACTTCGTGCATTCCGCCTTCCGGCGTGAAGATGTTGTTCGCGAAAGAAAATATATGTTCCTTGTAGCTGTCGGTATATTGCATCGCCAGTTCCACCACCGTATCGGTTTTATCATCCGTCTTTTCCACATAAAATGGCAATTCGTTCTTGATTTCCTTGCCGCGATTCAAAAACTTGATGAAAGAAACCAATCCGCCATCAAACAAAAACCCATAGGCCCTTTCCTTGCCGGCTTCGCGGCTGTCATAAACCTTGATCGTGATGCCTTTGGTCAAAAAAGCCTGATGCCTCACGTAACCCAGGATTTTCTCCCAGCTGTATTTTATTTCCGGAAAGATTTGCGGATCGGCCTGGAAGGAAATGGTCGTTCCGGTCTTGATCGATTTGCCGGACACCTTCGGCTCTTTGGTTTTCGGCACACCGCGTTCGAATTCCATTTCATAGACCTTGCCGTCCCGGCGCACCTCAGCCTTAGTCCAAACCGACAGGGCGTTCACCACTGAAACACCTACGCCATGCAGACCGCCGGAAATCTTATAACCGTTGCCGCCGAATTTTCCTCCGGCATGCAAGACTGTCAAAACGGTTTCCAATGTCGATTTCTTGGTTTGCGGATGTTTCTCGACCGGGATGCCGCGACCATCATCGGAAATTTCCACCAGATTATCCGGCATCAATTTGATGATAATGTCCTTGCCATAACCGGCCATAGCCTCATCGATCGAGTTATTGACGACTTCCCAAATCAGATGATGCAAGCCCTCGGTCGAAGTCCCGCCGATATACATCCCGGGACGCTTGCGCACCGGCTCCAATCCCTCTAGGACCTGGATCGATTTGGCGGTGTATTCACCATTGCCCTTATTCTTCGTTTCTTTTTCAGTTGCCATAATAGTTTTACAAAAAAATTTTAAATCAACCCTTTCTCGGAAGTTTAAAAAATTAAAAATTTAGACTTATTTACAAAATTAAAAAATGGAAATTAAAAATTTAATTATACTTAAATTCACCGAATTAACTTTTAGACACGAAATACAATTCAACAAGGAATATCCCCCCGAACAACAACAACCCGTCCCACCAGACCAATACGCGGAAACTTTGCAGGACCAGCAGCCCGATCATAAAAAGCGCGAGCAGCATCCCCTGGCGGAAGCTCAGGCCGATATTGGAAGAGGCGGTTTCCGCATTCAATGTCCCTTTGCGCAACCGCAGCAAGACCAGATTGAAAATTCCGCTGCCGACAAAAAACAAGCTTAGGTAGAAAAGAAGCTTGCCGGCGATGCCCGTCGAATCAGGATCGACGAACCTGACTACGAAAACAAAAGCCACCAGCGACAGCAGAGTTACCAGCCATATTCCCCAAATATAAGCTCGGAGTGTCATTGTTTTTTTATTTTATCCAGAAACAGGGCGCGAACAGAAAAATTCCGCCTCCCTATCCCACTCTCTGATTATAGACGATTTCGGACATTTTGGCAAAGGCTCAAACAAAGCAAAAAAAACAAGACCCAAGGGATGCAATCATCCCGAGGGCCTTGGCAGTGCCGAGTATCAACAAGGAAATCCGCTGGCCATCCTCTTGGCCTGGCTAAAATTAAAAATTTTCTTTTCCGGATCATACGCCATAATTATATAGCTCCGGATCTTCTTTGGCATATCGCAAAGATTTTTTTTAGTCAAACGGCTAAATTCGACTAGACCGACTGGCTGGCCATCGTCCATAACCCTGGCGTCTGAGAACGTTTCCAGAATAGCCCTGAAGAAATGACTCCTTTTCTCCAGGGACGCGCCATCCCATGCCTTTAAAATTTCTTCCGAAGGCACCGGACAGCCAAGTGTCGCTTCTTCCATCATATGATACTCCCTTTTTTCCAAAAATTTATAAAAAACATCCTCCTTTCGCAAAGATTCTTGCGATGTTCCATTCTGTCACAAATGATCGGTTTTGTAAATAACCAAGCAAAAAGCAGGCATCAAATTGCCTGCTAAAAGCGTTGTGCGGGGACGGCCGGACTCGGACCGGTGACCTACTGCGTGACAGGCAGTCGCTCTAACCAACTGAGCTACGCCCCCATTTTAAAATTTCCAATTTTTAATTTTTAAACAATTTATAATTTCTCAATGTTTTAAACATTAAAAAATTAAGATTCCTGCCTGCCGGCAGGCAAGGTATTTATAAAATTAAAAATTACAAAATTTACCAGTAGCAGGGATGAGATTCGAACCCATGACCTCAGCGTTATGAGTGCTGTGCTCTAACCAACTGAGCTACCCTGCCATCTCAAACTAAAAATCAAATAGCAGCTATCGGATAGATCCTTTTTGATTTTTTATATTTGATTTTTAACCTTGCTATGTCGCGGGGGCAGGATTCGAACCTGCAACCTCATGGTTATGAGCCACGCGAGCTGCCATTGCTCCACCCCGCTATAATTTTTAACCTTTCTTTACCACACCCGGATTTCCAATATAATTCCCTATTCCTTGCAATCTCCCGGCTTTCACACATTTCTATGATTTTCATATCAAATCCGCCTCTGTTTTTTGTCGACTTTGTTTTCCCCCTCCTATGCTCTGCCATCCTTCGATTTATGTCATTTGTCATCCCGACATATATCCGTTTCTCATTTTTAAAAAATAATGAGTATATCGCGTACATTAGGAGATAATGTTATGACTTTTAACATCGGCAGGATTCGAACCTGCAACCTCATGGTTACCTGCCTGCCGGCAGGCAGGTGAGCCACGCGAGCTGCCATTGCTCCACCCCGCTATGTAAAACTCTCCGCGACTGGCGAATCATTCTATGGCGATTCATAAACTATTTGTCATTATAATCAAATGACTCCCAAATGTCAATCTATCACCTGGAAATGCCTCAGAAGTTCCTCATATTGGCCTAGGGCGATGTCAGCGTCTTCCCGACTGAGGTTGAATTTATCGTCGTGGATGATCCGGTTCCGCACCTCATGGGCTTGCCGCATACCCTCAATATTGGCAATCTGCGTGTCCGGGATATTATCCAGGCGTTCGCTGAAGTTTCCACCCTTATAACCCAGGCCTGCTACCAAGGCTTCGATAATTTCATCCGCCTCGATAATCGCCACTTTATATTCCGTTTCATCCGGGCTATCCAACCGCCGCCGGACCTTGCTCCACCGTTCCTTCATCTTCTTCTTTTTGCTGGTAATTTCCACCGGCACATCCATACCCGTGAACATTTCCCGCATATTGCCCCGGATGCCCCTCTGGACCAAAAGCAGGACGATATCGGCAAACAAAACCAGCGTATAGATTCCCAGTAGGATTTTCAACACCAAAAACAAGCTCGAATGATAGAACCGGAGCACATCGTTATACAGGAGCACGATGATCGATTGCAGATCCATTTCTTATTCCTTAATTTGATTTATCTCATAGGCGTGGGCGGCGCGCAACAGGTTTTCCTCATCGAACCACTTCGCGGACAATTGGAAACCTTGCGGCAACTGTTTGCCGCCTATTTCGACAGCCGGTCCCGGCACGCTGATGGCCGGCACGCCGGCGATGTTCGCGGTAATCGTAAAAATATCTTCCAGATACATCTCGATCGGATCGGCCGATTTCTCGCCGAATTTGAAAGCCGGACTCGGCGTGGTCGGCGTCAGGATCAAATCCACCTCTTCAAAAGATTTTTCAAAATCCTTTTTGATCAACGTCCGCACTTTTTGCGCCCGCAGATAGTAGGCATCATAATAGCCGGAGGAAAGCGCGTAGGTGCCAAGCATTATCCGCCTTTTCGGTTCCGCACCGAAACCATACTTCCTGGAATCCAGATAAGTTTCAATCAAAGTCCGGTTCTCCGGCTCAAAATCCAAAGTTGTCTCTTTATGATCCTCCGCCCGCATACCGTATTTGACTCCATCGAACCTAGCCAGATTGGAACTCACCTCGCAAGGCATAATGATGTAATAGACCGGCAACGAATATTTCACGTTCGGCAATTCGATTTCTTTGATTTCAGCTCCCATTTCCCGATATTTTTCCACGACCGTATCGAAAGAGCTTCGGACATCCACACTTAGCTTTTCCCTATATCCTTTCACGATCCCAATCCTGAGTCCTGCCACCTCTCCGGTCAGATACCGGGTGTAATCCTTCGCCGGGCTTTGCGCGCTAGTCGAATCCATCTTGTCTTCTCCTGAAATAACGCTCAAAACGATCGCCGCATCTTCCACGGTTTTCGTAATCGGTCCGATTTGATCCAAGCTGGAAGCCATCGCAATCGCGCCATAGCGCGACACGCGACCATATGTAGGCTTCAACCCCACTACCCCGCAAAATGAGGCTGGCTGACGGATTGAACCTCCAGTGTCAGTCCCGAGAGCCCACACAGCTTCTCCTGCGGCCACTGCCGCCGCTGAGCCACCTGAAGAACCGCCTGGAACCCGCTCCAGATCGACCGGATTTTTGGTCGGCCCATAAGCGCTGTGCTCGGTCGAAGAACCCATCGCGAACTCGTCCATATTCGTCTTGCCTAAAATCACCGCGCCGGACTCTTTCAGCCTAGCGACCGCGGTCGCGTCATACGGCGCGATATAGTTATCCAAAATCTTGGAAGCCGCGGTCGTCCGTATGCCAGCCACACACAAATTGTCTTTGACCGCGCCAGGGATGCCTTCTAACATTCCGATTTCTTCTCCGCGGGCGATTTTTTCATCCGTTTTCCTGGCTTGCTCCAAAGCCAGATCTTTAGTCAAAGTCAGATAGGCGAAAACGTCCCTATCTTTCTTTTCAATCGCCGCGAAATACTCATCCGCGAGTTGCACGGCGGTGATTTCTCGGTTTATTAATTTATTGTGTAATTCCTTAATCATAAATTTTATAATTTTTAATTTTTGAATTTTTAAATAAAATTTAATTTTTAATTTCTAAACCGTCTTTTAAACTTTTTTTTGTTTAAAAATTTTGATTTGAGAAATTATTTACAAAATTAAAAATTATAAAATTTAAAAATTAAAGCACGCTTTTAACCTTCCCATACCCATCCTTCTTCTCCGGAAACAAATCGATTATCCCGTTCTTGTTTTCAAAACCGACCTGGGCATCTTCCCGCAACCGGCTATCCATTCCCGTGATATGCGCGGTCGGCTCGACACCCTCCACGCCGACTTCTTTCAACTCATCTATCCAATCCAAAACCGCCGACAAATCAGTCGCGAATTTTTCAATTTCTTTTCCATCCAGCCCGATGCGGGCCAGACCGGCGATATGTTGGACTTCTTCTTTGGTTATCATAATCTAATTTTTACAATTTTTAATTTTTGAATTTTTAAATAAACTTCTAATTTTTAATTTCTAAACCGCATTTCAAACTTTTTTGTTTAAAAATTTTGATTTGAGAAATTATTTATAAAATTAAAAATTGTAAAATTTAAAAATTCATCGACTATTTGATCATCTCCTTAAACTCTCCTTCATCTACTATCCTGACGCCCAAAGTCTTCGCTTTATCATACTTCGATCCCGGATTTTCCCCCGCCAGGACGAAACTGGTGTTTTTACTGACCGAGGAAGAAACACTTCCTCCCTCTCGTCTAATAATATCTTTTGCCTCGTCTCTTGTCCAGCCTGCCAGCTCCCCTGTCAAAACGACCGTCATACCCGAAAATTTTCCTTTTCCCTTCTTCGCCCCTTTTTCACCCGGATCGATTTCCACTCCTGCTTCTTTCATCCTCTCCAAAATTTCCAGATTTTTTTCATTGGAAAACCAACCCGCCAAACTCTCCGCCGACTTCTTCCCGATACCTTTGATGTCCATCCAATCCTCCGCTGTTATTTTTGGAAAAACAACAATCACATCTCCCAAATTATTCACCTTGGCGCTTGTCACTTGTCCCGTATTGCCCGCGATCAGCACGGCCGTTTCTTCCCCCACGTGCCGAATGCCCAAGGCGAACAGGAATTTCTCCAAAGTTATTTTTTTGCTGGCCTGGATAGCTTCGATCAGGTTCTGCGCCGACTTTTCGGCGAACCGCTCCAGCGGCTCCAAATCACCCTTTTTCAATTCGAAAATCTCCGCCGCGTCGGAAATCAGATTCTCACTCAGAAGATGCTCCACGATCTTGTCGCCCATCCCGTCGATATTAAAGCCTTTTTTGGAAACGAAATGGATAAGACCTTCCTTCTCCACCGCGAAACAATTTTTGTTCAAACAATAGGTCGCCGCCGACAAAGCCGTAGGGGTGAAACCCCTACGCTGTAGGGGTGAAACCCCTACAGATTCTCGTCCTACCGGACCTCCGCAAATCGGACAGGTTTCCGGCATATGGAAAATTTTTTCCTTGCCGGTCCGCAAACCGGTAATCACTTCCACGATTTCCGGAATCACGTCGCCCGCCTTGTGCAGCACGACCGTGTCGCCGATGCGGATATCCAGCCGTTTGATTTCATCTTCATTATGCAACGTAGCCCGCGAAACCGTCGAACCGGCCACCCGCACCGGCCGCAGATGCGCCAAGGGCGTCAGCGCCCCGGTGCGCCCCACTTGCACCGTGATGTCTTCCACCACGGTCGTCACTTTTTCCGCCGGAAACTTGTACGCCACGCCCCAACGCGGACTCTTGCCGGTATATCCCAGCGCCTCCTGCAAATCGCATGAATTGATTTTGACCACCACCCCGTCGATGCCGTAGTTCTGGCTGTCTTTTTTGTGGATCCAGCCTTGGTAGAACTTTTCAATTTCAGAAACGTTCCGGCACAACTTGGTTTCCCGATTGACATTGAAGCCCAGTTCTTTCAATAATTCCAGCTCCTCCATCTGGGTTTGCGGTTTAGAAATTGGAAATTGGAAATTGTTTGAAAATTGAGAATTGGAAATTGGAAATTCTACCAAGTCGATATCATAAATAAAACAATCCAAATGCCGGCTGGCCGCGATTTTCGGATCCAACTGCCGGATCGAACCGGCCGCGGCGTTCCGCGAATTGGCGAACAGCGCTTCGCCGTTCTTGGCGCGTTCCTTGTTTATCCTTTCCAATTCTTTTTTAGAGAGCCAGCATTCGCCCACGAAAACCCCTGAAACCGGATATTCCAATTTCAAAGGGATGCTATAGATCGTTTTCAAGTTTTCCGTCACATCCTCCCCGATCACCCCATCCCCCCGCGTCGCCCCGCGCACGAAGATCCCATCTTCATATGTCAAAATGATTTTCAACCCGTCGATCTTGATTTCACAAACATATTCCAACCCACCTACCCCTCCTTCACCCCCTTGACCTCCTTCCAACTTCTCCACCATCCGCCCAATTTTCTCCTCCCACTTCCTCAACTCCTCCAAACTGAATACATCATCAAACGACCACTGCCTGACAGCGTGCTTCACTTTCCGGAATTTTTCCAAAGGCTTCCCGCCGATTTTCTGGGTCGGCGAATCCACCGCCTGCAAATCCGGGTATCGAGTTTCCAATTCCCGGAGCTCCGCCATCAATGAATCATAGACTTCGTCCGTCACGTCCGGCTTGTCCAAAACGTGATATTCATAGCGCAATTTGTTGATTTCCGCCGAAAGTTTTCCTATTCTATTTTGGGCTTGTTTTTTGTCCACCCCACACCAACTTTCAATCTATTTCATATTTTTGAAATATACTGAAAATGTATTATTTATTATCATACATTTCCCCAGCATTAAAATTCAATGCAGATACCAAATTGAAAGTTAGTGCGGGGTCCATATTCCCATTATAACATAAAAACCGGACACGTAAGCGTCCGGTTTTTCGTATGTTTCCGAAGGTTCAACCTTCGGAGTTGCATTTTTTTGCTTTTTCTATTGTTCAACGCAAATACATAAATCTCTTAACTGGGAGGAGCCGACCATTCCACAAGCATAACCACGTTCAGAAACTTCCGAACAATCTCCGCATGGCGTAGGATCACGTGTTATGCATCCACTACCCCATCTTTCATCTATCATGTGATTATTGCCATTGCACATACAACCACCTATGATTCCTCCACTCCCTCCCGCCGCCACCGCCGCTTCGATCGATCTCTGAGCTTGGCCGGAAGCGGTGCCAACAGATTTGATGTGGATCACTTCGGAGAGGTCCGTGTTGGTGTTGCAGGCTATCTGGTTTTCGTCGGCGTCCTTGAGTTCGACCGTGTAGCCGGTGCCG
>JBAYWF010000016.1:0-14479 GCA_041674205.1 Parcubacteria group bacterium | reverse complement strand
GTTGGAAACGATGGAATACTGGATGAACCTTTCCGGATTCTCGCCGCCGGTGGCGGTGAGGTTGGCGTTGCCGGTGGCGGTGATGGAGTTGAGGTTGGCGATGGAAACCGTAGTGACAGCCGGGAGATACACGCTATCATTTTCATAAGGAACGGTTGGAACAGCAAAATTATCAATCCAACGGGCGACACCCTTTGAGACACGCAATTCATCTATATATCCGTTATAATATAAATCCGCTCCTGACCCTGTGATATGGTGACCTACCGTTAAAATTCCATTTAAATCAGGCATTTGTATATTAGTATTCCCCTCGATATACTGCGCAGCTCCGTTTATGAACATATGCCACTCGCCATTATTCTTGCTAACCGCCAAATGATACCAGGTATTGGCCGATGGATTCCATGATGTGTACATCGTCATCAATGGACCTCCTGATGAAATATTGAAATAGAGTCTTTTTTGCAAATTATTAAATGACAGAATAAATCTATTATTAGCACTATCGGATAAATTTTGTTGCCCCAATATACCCTGATCGGTCAATGAATTAAATTTTGTCCATAAATCAATCGTAAAATCACCACCGCCAAAATTCCAATCATCGCTATCCGGAAGACTCAAATAATCGCCATTGCCATCGAAATAATAACTGCCGTCAAATTTGGAATTAGCGGCATTCGAATCCATATCCCCATTGAAAGTCATATCATGATTTTGGCCAGATGAGTCCCCATCAAAATGAAGCAACAATTTAGTATTAGCATCAGTCGCATAACTTGAAGTTGACGGGGTGAATCCGGATGTCCAACGGGCGACACCTTTTGAAATCCTGAATTCATCAATCCGACCATTCAGATAATCACCTAGATAGTCACCGTATGTCCCGATGCCCAAACTAGAAGTATTATTATATATAACTCCTGTCATACTCGCGTCACTTCCGATTTGAGAACCATCTACAAAAGCCTTTAAATTATCCCCTGTCCTAACCAACGCGATATGGTACCAAGTTGAAACACTAGGAGTCCAAGCGAAATAATCCGTTATCCAATCCGTACCATTAGTGCTATGTTGGAATGCCAAACCATTGGTATTATTATAGGCAAGCGCCCAACCTCTTGTCGGAGCCAATCCTGATTGACCGGCCAATGCACTCCAAGTATTATCGACAGAATCAAATCTCACCCACATATCAATGGTAAAATCACCGCTGTCAAAACTCCAATCATCGCTATCCGAGGAATTCAAATAGCTCCCACTCCCGTTAAATTTAATTGATGAACCTCCAAATTTCTTCGTAGCCGCATCAAAAACCGGATTATTATAAGAAGTTATATTGTGCTGCGAACTTGAGGCGTCTCCGTCAGAATGAATAAGTAATTTCGTATATAAATCAGCGCTAACGGCTTGGGTATTAAAGAAAAATACGGAGCCGCTTACAGCCACAATCAGAGCTAATAAAAAAAACAATTTGTTTTTAAAAACAATATATAAATCAGCTACAAACAGCTTACGTCTTTGCCTGTTTTTTGCAGTATCAAGATTGATTTTAGATTTCAATTGGGAAAACATTTTTTTGTTTTAATTTTTGTTTGAACTGCCACAATCCACGCCAAGCCCATCCTTCAGTTTTAATTATAGCATAAAAATATCCGCCGTTCTATAGAAGTTATCCACAGCCACCGGCAAAAAAGGCTACGTGCGCGTTTTGCACTTCCAATTTATCATTTTTTACCCTCTAGCATCTTCTGAGCCTCTTTCTGCGTATCATAAATTTTCGATTGGGGCGTCTTATTGACAATTTCTTCTCCGGTCCTAACCACGAACCACGCCACAAAAAAAGAAAATGCGAGAAACAAGACGATCCCGAAAAAAACCGAGGAGCGGCGGATCCCTGATAGATAACTATTACTTCTCATCATCGTGTTGTTTGCTCACATTTAACAATGCCCGCACTTCGCTCAAATTGACATTCGGCTTTTGCCTTTGCGGTTTGAATTTTTTTGGAGCGATATGCGACATCTGGGACAAACTCATCGGTTTGTCTTCCGGCGCATACACCACCTGTTGTGAAACAGGAGCGCTTTTCTCTTTGGCAGGTGGCACGGTCTTGGCTGGGGCCGGCTGCGTGCCTCTAACCTGATCTTCCTCCTTTTCAGCGGACATTTTCCTTCTGGCCATCAAACGCTGGTGATCCTTGAGACATTCGCGGCAAAAAGCCGGACGGGAAGGATCCGGTTTGAACGGCACCAAGATCGGTTCTTCGCAAGTCGCACAAACAGCGGAGAACATCTCCTTGGGCGCTTCAGGTTTGGCAACGGGCAAAGGAACGGCTTCCGCTTTTGGAACGCTTTTTTGAACCGGAGCGGCAGGATTGCTTATGATACTTGCAGTCGGATAAACTTTTTTAATCGCTTCCCTATCGGAATAATTTTGAACCTTCGGATAAACTTTGTTATTACCAGCCGCTTCAGCCACATTTCTACTGACAACCGCCGGGGCCTTTACGAAGTCCGTATCCATATCGCCCAATTCTTCCGGACCGGGCTCAAGAGATTCTTTAAAAACCTCCATCCCGCTCCAACGGGCTATCCGATCTTCGACTTCCGCTTTTAATTTGCCATACCGCTCACGGGTCACGCGGATTACCTTTTCCTCGACACCCTCGACATTGCCAAGGTCCAGCGGCGGCAAAGTGGTGGCTGAAAAAGCGTCTCCCGCCACGCCGTCGATCATCAATTTCAGATAAATATGATACTTGGATAAATTTACGATATCATTCATCATAAACACCGGCTCAAACTCTTTTTCCAAGTGCTCCGCATCTTCCGCACCCACCCGGAAAGAAACAATAGTGCCGACATTGCCAAAAACCGCGTCCCGTACCGTGCCATTGCCGTCGAAAATAAGCTGATTAATGTATTGATGCGCCAAAATCAGATTCAGATGGTACTTTCTCGCTTCCGAAAGTATGTTAGCAAAAGACTCTGTCGCGAAATTTTGGAATTCATCCACATATAGGTAAAAGTCTTTTCTCCGCTCTTCCGGCATATCGACCCGTCCCATCGCGCCCAATTGGATCTTGGTAATTATCATCCCGCCCAATAAGCGCATCGAATCCTCTCCGATCCGCCCCTTGGACAAATTCACAATCAGGATTTTTTGGTTATCCATAATATCCCGCATATCGATAGTGGATTTCGGCTGGCCGACGATGTGCCGGATGACGGAAGAGGAGAGGAATTGGCCGACTTTGTTCTGGATCGCCGCCACCGCCTCTTTGCGGAACTTGTCCTCCCATTTGTCAAATTCGTTGATCCAAAAAGATTTGACTACCGGATCCTTGATTTTCGGATAGACCCGCTTACGGTAATCCAAGTCCATCATCATCCGGTTGACGCCCAGCATCGTCGACCCGGGATAATCCAAAAGAGCCAGGATAGTATTATTCAAAATATATTCCATCCGGGCGCTCCACACATCCGGCCAGATTTTTTTAAACACTCCCATCATACCTGAGGCGACCAGATTTTTCTTATCGTCATCCACCGATTCCAAAATATTGAAGGCGATCGGAAATTCCGCATCCGACGGATTGAAATAAATCACGTCGTTTATCCGGTTGGCCGGAACGGCTTTCAGCATTTTTTCGGCAAATTCCCCATGCGGATCAACCACACAAACACCCTCCCCATTACGGATATCCTGGATAGCCATATTTTCCAAAAGATTGGATTTGCCCATTCCAGTCTTTCCGATGACATACATATGCCGCCGCCGGTCATCGCGCTTGATACCGAATACACGCTCTTGGTTCCTAAAATTGGTTTTGGCGAAAAAATTTATTTCTGGCATATTTATTTATGATTTTTATCCGAATTATATATCAATATTGCTAAGAAAACTATTTCCTTATCCGCGTCATCCGATCGGCAGATTGGACGGAGGCGTGCCCTTTTTGGATTCGACTCTTGGGAGAGCCGGAGTCATAACCCCCATATCCGGCAAGTGATAAACAGTGGCTAATTCCGTAACGGAAAAAGCGAATTTATTGCCGTCCATATTCCTGTTGCGATAACGGTTATAAATCCTTCTTTTCATAGTTTGCACGCGCGAATCCACAGCCACGAAATTAGCGACTGTTTTGGTATTGTCCGGCTTGAGATTATTGGAATTCAAATCATTGAATTGCCGTAACACCCCAAAAAAAGCCGTATGCAAAGTCTTTTCGAAATTTTCCTTAAGGCCGATATTGAGCATCCTCATTTTGACCCGGTAGGTATTCTTACTCAGATTCTCTTCCAGCGCTTTGAGTTGCTCGGTCTCGTTCGGAGTCAAACGGAAAGCCAGCGGCTGTTCTTCCTTTTTGGCTTTTTTGGGAAATTCCACCGGACCCAAGAAAGCCGAGAAAAGATGGGCAAAAATATCTTTTAAATCCTGCAATATCCCACCACTCTCACCTTTTTCACGACCGGCTACTTTCTGCACGTATGACATTTGATTCTTTTTCCAAGGTTCCGGCTCAGGAAAAATAACCATCTGCCAAAGCAAATTCTGTCCTGGCGGCACCGAAGCGAATAATTCCACGAAACCTGCCATCGGATCTATCATCGTACCGGTGATATCTTCTTCGAATTTATCATAAGTGCGGATCGGAAATGGATCAGGACCGGATAAGACGATATCCGAACCCCACAAGTCCCAATCGCGGTTAGGCACCACGCGCGGGAAATTCCTCATATAATCCTCCACTTCCCTGATTTCCGCTCCGGGATATTGCGCATAAATCTGGCTCTCCACCAAATTATACAACCTCTTCTGCACCCGGACATAGAAATGTACCTCGCCTCCCAAGCTGACCAGTTCAAGACTGAAACGGTCAGTGGTTTTTCCACTTACCCATTCGTCAAAAGTATTGAACGTAGTCAATACCCCGCACAAACCTTGATAGACGGATTCCATCGGCTTGGGACCTTTTTCCAGGTCCTTCGGTGGGATGATTTCAAGCATCGTCCACTCCAGCGAACCCAGCCAATTATTCTGCACGAAATCCTTCCAGATGATTTCAAAAATAAAATAAAAAGCCACCGGCAATATGATCCACCAAAACTGGGAGAAGGGTTGCCAGAAACTTTTTAATATGTCGATATACGTGTCCATTTTTTATTTTTAATATTTGCCGTTGCAAATTGACTCACGCTTGGACTGTCTATTTTACGAAATCCGCCGCCTGTCTTTCAAATCGTATTTCCCGTCAACCTTGGAAAAACTGTCACTATTATTCAAGTTTATCATCACCGTAGTCTTTTTGACCTGCCGTAATTTATCCACTTCCGCTAAAATATCCTCTTTCGTCATCGCCCGACCGCTTTTTTTGAGGATTTCCTCCAGGACATCTTTGATAGCGCCGGGAGCATAACCCCATTCCCGTAAAGCATATATACCCCGGCCGATCAAGACGAACCTGCTGTCTTTTATCAATTCATTATGCACCGTCTGCGGATGGGATTTCCGCTTGCTGATTCCCGATTCATCGATAAGCTTGGCAATTTCCGTAAAATGCAACGGTTTCTTTTTTTCTTTCAGAACCAGATGGATCCGCTCCCGCGTTCCTTTCGGGTTTATCTCCATCCATTTGGAAAAACCCCAGCGACCGAATTTATTCCTTGAAATTTCCGTCAATACATCCAGATAATTCAAAATTTGGTTCCTGGAAAGTTCCCTTTTCCTGACCATAACTTTTTCAGCCATTTCGATATCAGCCAGCGGAGTGCTTGAAACGGTCAAAACTTCCTTTGCAATACCAGCCACGTCCTTCACTTTTACCATCACTTCCTTCGAAAGGGCCCAGGATTTTTTTGTCAATTCCTTTTCCTCGATTCCGACTATCCTATCGGAACAAACCGCGAAAAATATGATTGAATTGGCTTCGTTCAAATTGTCTGAGCCAAGCTTTTCAATTAATTTTTCTTCACTTATTATACCATCCCTTCGGGATATTTCCAAAATTATCCTTTCCTCAGCTTGCTTGAATTCAGCGGCATCGGAAAGTTCAGCTATTTTCTTGATAGCATAAGTAATTATCTGGCGCACCCTTTCCCGCGTTATGCCATAGCTGTTTCCGATTTTCTCCAATGTTTCGATTCCACTATCAGCCAAACCGAATCTTTTCTTTACGATTTCTTGCGACCGTTGCGGCAAGCCAGATAATAAAAAACTTGCCAAGTCAAGAAACCCTGGCTTGCTATTTTTTGCCTCACTTGCGCCTAATTTATTGCTTTTTTGCATATCCAATAGTTAAATTTTTTAGTTCAAACAATATTATCACATAATGGATATATTTGTCAAGGCTAACCCGCGCCGCTATCCAAAATAAAAAACCTTGCCCTTCAGCAAAGTTTTTTTATCCCGCGCCTGATTCCGACCGATTTATAGTCCATACTTACCTTTGTTGGAAACGTGTTCTTCGAAAGTCTTGGAAAAAATGGTCCGGCCGGTTTTTGGATCACTGAGAAAATAATTATATTCAGAATTTTTAGGATATAGCGTAGCCTTAATCGCAGCCAAGCCGGGGTTGGCAATCGGACCGGGCGGCAAACCTTTATTGCGATAAGTATTATAAGGGGAATCGATCATCGTTTGTTCCAACGTATGCTGGCCGATCTCATCATCCAGGATATAGGTCAGCGTCGCATCACTTTGCAATGGCTGGCCAATCGCGATGCGGTTCCAAAACAATCCGCTGACCAGCTCGCGATCTTCGAACAATCCGACTTCCCGTTCCACGATACTGGCCATAGTGATGATATCCGCTATCGGCTTGTTTTGTTTTCCGATTTCGGCACGCATTTCG
The DNA here is from genome assembly GCA_041674205.1 of Parcubacteria group bacterium. Classification (GTDB taxonomy): domain Bacteria; phylum Patescibacteriota; class Minisyncoccia; order Moranbacterales; family UBA2206; genus JAUXSK01. Next base: position 7,620 of record JBAYWF010000016.1, on the reverse strand, counting down.
GGCGTCAGTCTTTTGTTGAAATTATCCAGCATCTTTTCAATTATGCCTCCGGCCGTGATATCTTTTTTAAAAAAATAAGTGTCCGGAAACAGATAGCCCTCCAAGGTGGCCGCTCCGTCCAAAAATCCATACCCGGCCGATAGCTCATCGGGATTTTGCACGATTTCTAGGAATCCCTCCCCGTCCAAACCGTTCGCAGCCAGTCTTTCCGCGATTTTTTTGCTGGTCCAACCTTCAGGAATGGTTATTTTTACATAGCCCGGCAGGATATTTTCCGCGCTTGTGATATGGACTGCGATTTCCGGAATTACCATATTGCCGTTCAAGGCATACTTTCCGGGTAAAATTTTATTCACGAGTCCATGGGTCCGCAAATAGTAATAGAAATACCAATTCCCGGAAACTAATCCAGCCTGCTCCAATTTAGCCGCGACCTGTCCATTGCCTTCCCCTTTGATAATCTCAAAAGTCTGGTTTTCAGTATTTCTCCCGTGTGAAAAATAAACCTGGTAGCGAAAATAAAAAAACCCGCCCGCCAGGGCAGTCAGAATTATCAAGGAAGCGATAAGCCTTTTCCACATAATGGTACTTTTTTCAAATTAATTTATAACGAAAGGCACGAAAGTGAATCCCGGAAATTCTTCTTTGTAAAATTTATCCGCACTCTCCTTCTCCAGATAGATGATACTGTTGCGGTACGGGATGACCATTTTTCCGCCGATCTTCAACTGATCCTTTAGAGCCTGCGGAATCTCATCATTGGCTGAAGCGGAAACTAAAATACGGTCATATGGGGCTTGCGCCGGAAAACCCTTGCTTCCGTCGGCATTGTAGAATTCGGCGATGCCTTTTTTGACAAAACCGAATTTGTCCGCGTTCGCCCGTCCGAATTCAGACAAAGCATCGATTATGTCAACCGCGACCACCTTGCCTTCCGGACCGACGATATATGACAATAGCGCCGTCGTCCAGCCCGATCCGCTGCCAACATCCAATATTTTGTGCCCTTTTTGCGGATCCAGCAATTCCAGCATTATAGCCACCACCAGAGGTTGTGAAATCGTTTGCCCGTAACCGATCGGCAAAGCCACATCCGCATCCACTTCAAGCTCAAGCGCCTTCGGAACGAATTCAACCCGCCTGATATGCTCAAGGGCCTCTATGATCGCGTCGCTCTTAAGATAGCCGTCGCGGATTAAATTATTGACTAATTTGCTCATGCGGATTTATATCCCGATAACTTGGATTATGATATCCCGAGTCCGTGTCCCGTCCAGCTCGACTACGAAAATATTCTGCTTCTCAGTCAGAAGCATTTTGCCTTTTTCAATCGGAACCGTCTCGCTCACTCCCAGAAGCATGCTTTTGCAATGTGAATGGCCGTTGCTGCGTCCATCCGACTTATGGGAACGGTTAAGCTCGAACACGTCATGCGAATATCTGTCGTTTATCGGCACGATCCGATACAAGACCCGCATAAAGTCCTGCAGCAGCATCGGTTCATTGTGGTTAATTATGATGCTTGCGGAAGTGTGCGGCGAATAAATCAAAACTTGCCCTTCCCGCACGCCGGAATTGTCGATAACCTCGCCGACCTTGTCGGTTATGTCGATAAACTCGGCTTGGGTCGTGCTCTTGATTTCGATTTTTTGTTTGTATATTTTCATACGCTCTACAAAATTACGAGTTATTACAAAAATACGAATCTACAAAAAAGTCGGCTTTCGTATTTTTGTAAAAATTTGTATGTTCGCAGTTTTTTTATTTTTTAAAAACTCCGGCCACGGCCTTCATCACTCTCGGATCCAGCGCATCTGGTATTATCTTATCAGCAGTTGGTTTTTTTATCAACCCGGCGATGGCTTGCGCCGCCGCCAATTTGTGTTTATCCGTTATCTTTTTCACTCCGTTATCCAAAGCTCCGCGGAAAATTCCAGGGAAAGCCAAAACATTGTTAAGCTGGTTGGCATAATCCGAACGGCCAGTAGCCACAACTTTCGCTCCGCCCTTCGCGGCATCTTCCGGCATAATTTCCGGAACCGGATTAGACATCGCAAAGACGATAGCATCTTTGTTCATCCTGGCGATATGGATATGGCGCAAAATGCCAGGAGCGGAAACCCCGATGAAAACATCCGCCTGTTCCAAAGCATCCTCCACCGTGCCTTGCAAGTTGTGCGGATTGGTGATGCCGGCGATTTCTATCTTGGCGCTGTTCAATCCGCCAGACCGCTCTTTGAAAATGATGCCTTGACTATCCACCATCACGATATTTTTAGCGCCGGCTTTGATAAGCAGCTTGGCTATAGCCGTGCCGGCCGCACCGGCGCCGGAAACGACGATCTTAGTTTTATTGATTTCCTTTTTGACAACCTTGAGAGCATTGGTCAATCCCGCCAACACCACGATAGCCGTGCCATGCTGATCATCGTGGAAAACCGGGATATCCAATTCTTTTTTCAATCTCTCTTCAATTTCAAAACAACGCGGAGCACTGATATCTTCCAAATTTATTCCGCCGAATGTCGGCGCGATAGCTTTGACGATTTTAATTATTTCTTCCGCGTCTTGCGTATCCAAAACGATTGGAAAGGCGTCCACTCCGCCCAATTCTTTGAAAAGCAAAGCCTTGCCTTCCATCACCGGCAAACCGGCTTCCGGTCCGATATTGCCCAGTCCTAGCACGGCTGAACCGTCCGAAACCACCGCCACGCAATTCTTGCGGATCGTATACGATTTGGAAAGTTTTTTATCTTTAGCAATCGCTTTGCAAACCTCCGCCACGCCGGGCGTATATAAGATCGGCAAATTCTCTTTGGTCAATTTCAGTTTGGAATTGACCTCGATTTTTCCGCCTAGGCTCGCGGAGATAGCCGCTCGTCGACGCGAGGCAGGCTCGCCGATTTTTTTCGATAATTTGATTGGTTTCATAAATTTATTTTTTTAATTCAGGCTTTCAATTTTTTATACGCACCGTTGGCCGCCAAGGCGCCTTCGGCCGCAGCCATAATGATCTGCCGGAATTTATTAGAACCGGTCGTGATGTCGCCGGCCGCAAAAACCCCAGATACATTCGTACCTTGATCGGCGCCGACTTTGATGAAATTCTGTTCGTCGGTTTCCACTCCCAGTTTCCTGGCCAATTCGATGCCCGGCTCACTGCCGATTTCGATGAAAACCCCGTCGACCGGCAAAAACGTCTTGTCATTTTCCAACGCCCGATCAAGGATTATTTTTTCCACTTTGACATCCCCTTTTATTTCAATGACGTTCGTCTTCTTGATGATTTCAATTTTCGGATTGGCTGCCATCCTATCAAGCCACACCGGTTCAGCCGATAGCTTCTCTCCCCGATAGACCAGATATACCTTGGAAGCGAAATCAGTCAATTCCAAAGCCACCACGGCCGCCGAATTGCCGCCGCCAATCACACTGACGACTTTGTTGCGAAAAAACATAGCATCACAAGTGGCGCAATACGACACGCCTTTACCGGTAAATTCCTTTTCACCTGGAATATTCATCTTCCTATAGCTGGCGCCCATCGCCATAACCAGTGTTTTGGCTAGATATTTTTCCTTGCCACTTTCTATCTCAAAAATGCCATCGGCATTTTTTTGGACGGAATTAATAGACTCGCCCTTAATTTGCACTCCGAAACTATTGACCTGTTCGACCATCCGGCTTATCCACTCCTTGCCCGAAATTGAAACGATTCCCGGCCAATTCTCCAGACTGTGAATTTCATTTATTTGTCCTCCCGGTTCCATGCCGAATATCAAATGATCCAACTTATAACGCGAAGCGTATAATGAAGCCGTAAGCCCGGCCGCTCCAGCGCCGATGATGATCAAATCATATATCCTATTTTCTTTTTCCATACCCATATTCCTTTATTTTTTATAAATTTATTACCCCGATTTCCAATCTTTCCTCTTGCCCATTTTAACATTCCACAGATAAAAAAACAAATACGACTGGAGATAGCGCGCAAAAAAAAACGGCCTGGAAAACCCAGACCGCTTTCCGCAAGACGCTTCATGGAACTCTCTAGAGGTTTTCCAGTTCGGATTTCAGGCTGTCCTTGTTCTGCACGCCGACAAATTCCTTGGCAACCTTGCCGCCTTTGAAGATTTTGATTGAAGGGATTGACATTATGCCGAATTTGGCAGCGATATCGGGATTTTCATCTACATTAAGCTTACCTATCTTGGCCTTGTCCCCCATCTCAGTCGCCAAATCACTGATTATCGGCCCCATCATTTGACACGGACCGCACCACGGTGCCCAAAAATCGACTAAAACCGGTTTGTCGCTTTTTAGGACTTCTTGTTCGAAATTTTGATCTGTAAATTCCATCGCCATATAGTTTTGGGATTTCCAATATTGCAAATGACCGTTATCGCCTGCAAAATTGAAAATTGAAAATTAAAAATTATTATAGCCAATTGTGGATCAGGTACACTCCGATAAACAGCATTATCGCGCCCGCTACCAAGTGCAGCAGCCTGATGTTCCGCTGCCTCCAGCCTTCAAGCCGTTTAGCCCTGATTCCGAAATACATCCCGATAGTTATTACAACCATCGGCAGGATAAATATCAAGTTATAAATCGCCAGCAAAATAACTGACCGCGCCAGATCTTCCCGTTGCGCCAAGAGACCTAGGATGACGATATACGGTCCGCTCGTGCATGGCAAAAGGAAAAGACTCACCACAAATCCGGCCCCCATCGCACCTAATGGGCTGGTTACCTTCTTGATAATCGATTGCATTTTCGGCCGCCAACCGAAAGGGACCTCCATTACGAAACCTTTGCCATACCAGAAAAAATCTTTCAAATTAGCCAGACCGATCAAAATAGCTATGCCCCCAATAACGATGGAAAAAATCTGCGGAAGATTGAAGGCGCCTATGGCTTTATATATGCCCAGACCCATCAGAAAATATGAAATAAAAACAGACAGCGAAAACAGCAATCCCGACAACAAGCCCTCTTTCCTGCCTTTGGAAGAAATCACTGTTGCAACCAGCAGGATCAGAACGGCGAAAGCGCAAGGATTGATCGCATCTACCAGCGCCGCCCAAAACAAAACGGGCATTGAAATGCTGGCGCCGGAGTAATTACCCGCCTTTTCACCATTATTACTTTCCAGTAATAGGCTGATTTTTTCCGGCGTAGGAAATTCCGACGCATCAGTCCGATCGATTTCCTTGACGAAACTGTCGATAATCGGCTTATCGCCAAAAATCATCTTATCGGAAAAAAATATCACCGGAAAACCGCGCTTTTCCGCCGGCACGCCGAAAGCATCGAAAAATTTATTCAGGTAATCCAAATTATACGGACCGGAAGCTTCGATTTTCTGGATATCATATTTATCATAAATTCCCTGCTCCTGGAAATATCTATTGACTTGTTCGCAATGCGCGCAAGTTTCCGAATAGAAATAAATGGCTTTCTTCTTATCTGCCTGCGCCAAAACCAGCATCGGAACAAAAAGAATCGCGAAAATAACCAGGGAAATTTTTTTCATTGCGTTTTAAATTAAATTTTGATTTTTTTAAATTTATTCTCCGTACCTTCTTTGCCGGTTAGCGTATTCATCCAGCGCCTCTCCCAATTTCTCATCATTGAAATCGGGATATTTATCATCAACGAAGCACAGTTGCGCATTCGCCATATCCCACATCATAAAGCCGGCGCTCAGGTGGGCGTCTCCGCCGGTCCGGACCAGATAATCGACAGCTGGCAAATCCGCGGTCATCAGGTTTTCTTTCAGCATCTGCCCGGTTATCTCAATCCCTTTTTCATATTTATTGTGGATTTTTGCGATAGCGGAAAGCATTTCGTCATCGCCGTTGTAGGCCAGCATGAAATTTATGATTTTCTTTTCGTAATCCTTAGTCTTTTCGACCAACGTATGCAATATCCGCTTCAATGATTCTGGGAATTGCTCCTCCCATCGTCCGATGAAATTCACTTTGATTTCATTCTCATAAATATCCGCCCCCTCCAGCATCCTTTCAAAATATTTTTTATATATGTCCAACAGCGCTTTCTTTTCCTGGATGGGCCTCTTTGTCAGATTATCGATGGATGACCCCCAAAAAGTTATACAATACACGCCTTTTTTCAAAGCGAAACGAATGAGTTTCTCGGTATTTTCAGCACCAGCCTCGTGCCCCTCCCAAGGCGCCAAACCGCGGTCCTTGGCCCAGCGGCGATTGCCATCCGGAATAATGACCAGATGTTTTGGCATTTGTTTGGATATTTCTTCAGTAGTCATATATGAAAATTTTACCTTGAAATTAACAAATAGGCAACTCTACCCACCTGGCAGGATTACATTTCCCTATCCAGCATATATTCCGCGATACCGGACAGGAATTCCCGGGATCCATCATCCTTAAACTTTATTTTCCCCAAGGCCTTCAAGGCCGATTGGACGAATTCCGCGGCTAATTTTTGCGAGTATTCCAGTGAACCGGTCTCCCTGATCACTTGCCGGAAAGATTCAAGTTCCTCTTTATCCAAATCTATTTTCTTCAGATATTTTTTAATAATCGCTTTTTGCCTGGCGTCGCCAAGTTCCAAAGCCTTGATTACCAGGACCGTCTGTTTGCCCTCGATGATATCCGATCCGACCGGCTTGCCGATTTTCTTTTCTTCCCCGAAAATTCCTAAGATGTCATCTTGGAGCTGGAAAGCTTTTCCGAGCGGCAAAGCATAATCGGAAAAATGCTTTAATAGTTTCACATCCCCACCCGCCAAGATGCCGCCTAAATGCAAGGGGCCTTCGAAAGTATAGCGCGCAGTCTTGCATTCGTGCATCTTCAAGACAGCCTCCTCGGTCGCCTCGCCCGCATATTGCATCATCACATCCATCATTTCCCCAGGGACCGTCACAAAAACGATTTTCTGCAGCTTATCCAAGGCCTTGATTATATTTTCCGCCGGAAATTTGGAATTAAAAATTACTTCGCAAGCCATCGCCGCAGTCATATCGCCCGCCATCATCGCCATCGAATTTCCAAAATGCATATGGTCTTCGCCTAAATCATATTTCTTACCGATATTTTTGAATCTTTCATGGATGGTTTCTACTCCATGCCGGCTCGGATCACGATCAATGATGTCGTCATGGATAAGCAAAAACGAATGCAGCAATTCCACTGCGATGGAAATTTCCATAGCTTTCCGCTTGTCCTTCCCGCCAGCCGCCAGATAACCGAAATACAAAAAAGCCGGCCGGATCCTTTTGCCTCCAGCCATCGTATAATCCTTGATAAGATGCAACGTCTCCTCAGCGATGACGTCTATCTTGCCAGCCTCTTGGATTTTTTTCTGGAAATATCTTTCCAGATACGGATCAATTTTCCCTTTAAATTCGACTAAAACTTTCCTCGCATCCACAAAAATTGTATTTAAGTGCTTAGTGATGGACTGCGTATCCCTACAGCTCGTCCTATTCTCGCCTGCCACAAGCAAGTCCATTCCTCTTGGCGCAAATGAAAAAACCTAGTACCGCCAAGGGGATTTCCGCGTCGTCCGCGGCGGACTCCTTGTCCTGGGCAGCGCTGAATGCTCGCTCGCTCGCATCCATCGGCGTTCGACTGC
>JBAYWF010000015.1:0-17254 GCA_041674205.1 Parcubacteria group bacterium | reverse complement strand
TGTGTCACCGCGCGTTTGTCATATCAAAATTATCTTCGTTTCGCATAGCCCGATCGCAGAGCTGCACATTGTGGTGAAATGGAACAAGCGGAGCGCGTGACATTTCGCCACAACGTATCGGCATCATCTGAAGTTTTTGTGTAGCGATAGCGGAACAAAAATTTGGGAGAAGAAATTTTTATTACCTTGAATTATAAATATGAAAAATTCCTGAACCGGATATGCCGTGTTAAGTGATGTTTAATTTTTATCGCTCAAAGTCTAGTAATTGGGTTATTCCAATCCAGACCTTTTCATAAGGATGTGCTTTTTTTATTGCTGCTATTACAGCTTTGACCTTACTTTTTTCACAAGCAAATTCAATCTTGGTTTCCTCAACTTCTGCTATCTCTCCATTATTTCCAATCGTAGGTTTTGACCCATCCATTGGCATAAAATATCCAGTGCCATTACTCAAAAAAGCACAATTTCGATAATTGCCAAGTATGCCACCACCTGCATCACCAATTGCTAGGCGGATTTTATCAGCAGACTCTCTTGGACAGAAAGTCTCGATTTTAACGTAATTATCCCAATTCATAAATTTAAAAATTTAATAAGGCAAAACTTTTGAGCCAGATATTTGGTGTTGTACGATGTTTAGTTTTTAAAAATCCCCCACTCGGACGATTGATACTTCTCTTGCTGTGATAAAATCTCAAATTGTTTTTGTATCTCTAAAATATCTTCCTTATTTAATGGCTCAAATTTATCATAAAATCCAGTTTCGCGGTGTGGAAAATGGCAAGCGTCGCCCCACTTATGAACTTTAGCACTCTTGGCTCTACCGTATAAATGAATATGCAGATAAGGACCCTCAGGCTTAAAGACGCTCCAATTTCCATTATCCTGATAGTTTATCCTGCCAACATCAATTCCTTTATTGTTGAGGCCGATTGTCATTGCCTCGCCAGCCAGCATTGTTAATCTCATAAGTTCAATCGCTAATTTAGGCGACAATTGTGTTCGGTCATTAAGTTTTACTTTAGGGTAGATTTTTAGATGACCGCCATCAGTACGCGAAACATGCGGAAGATCGACGGCCTCAACAATAAAGTTTTCTGTTTGATAAATTTGAGTCATATTATAAAGAAAAGATATTTTACGTTTTAGGGATTTTTAAAAACTAAATTTCGTACAACTAGTTTTATCTATACTTGGCAATGATTTGGCTTGAATCGGGGTTTATGGTATGATTTTGATGTATCATAGCTGTCTATGGATACATATTATCACAGAAGAAAGAGCACAACAACGGGCGAAAAGGATCTCTTGAATAACTTGGAGCGGGAGTTGAAAATCCGGGGATTCAGTCTGAAAACTACCCAGATTTATACTAAAGTGGCGAATAATAATTTACAAAATATCCAGAGTCCGTTATGAAGAAAGATTTAAAAATTGCTTTGGTGCATGATTTTTTGGTGGATTTCGGCGGGGCGGAGAGGGTTTTCGAAGTTTTTTGCGGGATGTTCCCGGAAGCGCCGATCTATACCTTGCTATATGATGAAGAGAAGATGCGCGGACGGTTCGCGGGAAGGATCATCCGCACGTCATTTTTACAGAAATTTCCGAAGTTTTTGCGCCGGCGGAAAAAATGGCTCCTGCCCTTGATGCCGGTGGCGCCGGAAGTTTTCGATTTGCGCGATTTCGACTTGGTCCTGAGCAGTTCGGGCGCTTGGAGCAAGGGGATTGTCACTAGGCTGAATACGGTGCACATTTCCTATATCCACAGCCCGATGCGTTTCGTGTGGGATGCCAATGGCGAATATCTGGAGCAGCAGGGGAAAGGTGCCGCCATCAGGTTGTGCGCGCGCTGGCTCTTGAATTATATCCGCGTCTGGGACAAAGTGGCGGCCGACCGTCCGGATTTTTTGATGGCCAATTCGGAATATACCAAGCGGCGGATCAAGAAATATTATGGGCGGGATAGCGTTGTCATCTATCCTCCGTGTAACGTTCAAAACGTTCCAGATGTCCAAGCCGTTCAAGATGATCAATTAGAACGGGCGAAGCGGCATGGCAAGCAAAGTGATGGAATAATAGAACAAAAATATTTCCTTATTGTTTCCAGATTGTCGCCGTACAAAAAAATCGATGCGGTAGTGGAGGCGTTCAACAAATCTGGTTTGCCATTGGTTGTTATTGGTACCGGGCAGCAAGAAAAATATTTGCGCTCTATCGCCAAAGAAAACGTAAAAATTTTGGGCTATAAACCGGATGAAGAAGTCGCCCGATACCTTGCCGGCGCGCGAGCTTTCGTTTTTGCCGGGGTGGATGATTTCGGGATGGCGCCGGTCGAAGTGATGGCGCATGGCGTGCCGGTCGTGGCGCTCCGTCGGGGAGGGATCAAAGAAATCGTCATAGAAGGGAAAACCGGGGAATTTTTTGATGAGGCAACACCGGAATCCGTCGCGGACGGCGTGCGCAGGCTGATCGGAAATGAAGGCACCTACGACAAACAGGCCATAATCGGCCGGGCGAAGGAATTTTCCAAAGAAATTTTCATAGCTAAAATGGAGGAATATATACGCAGCGTCATAAATTTTAAATTGCTATCAGATGGATATCATCGGCAATGCGAAAACCATAAAATTATTGGACAGGATAGTTGAAACGGGCAGGATCGCGAACGCCTATCTGTTTTTAGGTCCGAGCCGGGTCGGAAAATCTAAGGCTGCTTTGGAATTCGCCAAAAAGATAACGGGCGGCAAGGGAAAAATAAATCCTGACCTTATCATTATCGAACCGGAAATCGAAGATAAGAAAGGCGTTATGAGGGAACTGGATATCAAGGTTGAAGCTATCAGGGAGCTGCAACACAAACTGGGACTGACTTCCAATGGCGGAAAATACAAGGCGGTCATAATCGACGGTGCCGAAAGGTTGAATAAGACGGCCCAAAACGCGCTGCTCAAGACGTTGGAAGAGCCGAATGAAAAGGTGGTTTTGATCTTAGTGGCGCAAAATGAAAGGAAAATCTTGCCGACCATCGTTTCCCGATGCCAAAAAATACGATTCGGTTTGGTGTCGGATGCGGAAATCAGGAAAAATATCCTGCTTGGACACAAGGATGGCCAGGAAATGGCATTTTGGTCGATCGGCCGGCCGGGAATCGCCTTGGAGTTGGTCGATAATCCGGCGATGCTGGCCTATCAACAGGAATCTGCCAGGGAATTGGCAGGGATTTTCGGGAAAAATTTGAGCGAGCGTTTTTCTTTGGCTGAAACTTGGAGCAAGGATGCGGCCGGGCTGCAAAAGAGATTCGATATCTGGCTGCTTGTTTTGCGCGAATCGATGTTGAGCAAGGATGCCAAGATCGGAATTTCTCCAGACAAGGCTTTGCGCCTGATTGAGGAAATTGCCGAAACTATGCGGATAATCAAAGAAACCAATTCGAACCCGAGGCTGGTCGTAGAAAATTTATTTCTGAAATTTTAAAATAAACGCGGATGTTCGATTTTTTAAAAAAATCTCCCGTTTCGCATACCGGGCGGACAGGCAAAAGCAAGGTAGTCCGGACGCTATCGAAAACCGGCGCAGGCAATCGGGTTGTTTCAAATAAAAAAAATAGCAAGCCAGGCAGAATGGATAAATCCTTTTGGCTTGGCGTTTTGCTGGTATTTTCCATATTCGGATTTCTAGGCGCGGCTGTGTACGCTTTATTTTTTTCCCCGTTACTCACAGTCAAATCCGTGGCGGTGGACGGGCTGGAAAGCTTGGACCGCCGGAGCATTATCAATGTGGCGGATGGGGTTATGGGCCGGAAGTATTTCGATGTGTTCGACGGATCGAATCTTATCCTGGTTAGTAGTAGCGGGATAGAGAAGGCCCTGAATGATAAATTTAAAAAAATTGAAAGCATCAAGATAGACAAACAATTTCCCGATAAACTGTCAATCAATATCAAGGAGCGGGGGTCGATACTGGTTTTTTGCAGCGGACCGGTGTGTTATGTCATCGATCGGGATGGACGAGCTTATGCCCAGGCCGATTTCCAGTCAAATGAGCTTGACGAGCGGAAGCTCATTATTCTGCAAGATCTTAGTCAAAGGAATCTTCCTATGGCGGAGGTTTCTATTGAAACCGGGCTGGCTGATTTTTTGAAAAAAGTCAAAAACGCGATGGATAGGGATTTGAATCTCGGAATCAAACAGGAATGGTCGACCCCTATTTTGATTTCAGGCGATTTGCGCGCGGAAACATCCGAGGGATGGAAGATATATTTCAATTATGCCATCGACGCGGATAAGGAAATCGAGATGCTAAAGACGGTCCTGGAAAACAGCCTTAACGGGATCGCACGCGCCGACTTGGAATATGTGGATTTGCGTTTGGATAACAAGGTTTACTATAAACTTAAGTCCGCTCCCGCGGCGGAGGTGAATCAGGATGAAGAACAGGCCGTTCCGGCGGTTCCAGAAACAAAAGCCAAGAAGAAAAAATAATTTTCCGATAAAAACATAAAAACCGGACCATACGAGTCCGGTTTTTTATGTTAGGTTTATTTGATTTCTTGAGAATCGATGTGATAGATGAGAATCGAAGTGCCGACCTGGTAATCGGGCGTCCTATTTTCCAGCCAGCGATATGAGGCGTCATCTTTTTTGGTCCGGTCATAGATCCCTTCCTGCAGGAACAGCGCCGATATGGCGTACCAGCCCGGTTCGATCGGCCTTTTGGCGGCCCACCATTTTTCATAGCGGCTACCGAGATAATAGTCCAAGTTGACCATCCCGAAATAATCGACTTTGATTTTTCCTATTTCCGGATGATTCGTGAGGAATATTTCCAGTCTTTTCAAATCTTGTCCCCAATCGGCGTTGGAATCGGTTACTACGCGGTATCCTTGGTTTGATCCGCCGGCAAGCGGATTGAAATAGGAAGTGTAGGCCGGATAGGCGGAAATCGTTCCGATAATTAAAAACAGGGTGAGTAGGGAAGTCGCCAGATAGAATATCCGCCTGCTTTGGTTGTGGCGTTGTTTGATGAACCTGAAAATACCTGTGGCGATGAGGATATAGATAAATGGCAGGATAGGGAAAAGATGACGCAATCCGATATTCAACCGTCCGGTGATGCTGGTGGCGGAATAGATGAAGACGAATGCCAGCATCGCGAATTCCGTGACGTTTACGCGCAAATAATGGGTGAGATTGCGGAGTATGTTTTTGGTTTCAGTAAAGGATGATTTTATGATCCTGAATAAACCGATAGAGGCGGCAAAAAACAAGAAAAATAATATCGGCAGAGGCTCTTTGATGATAAATACGATAGGAAAATACGATAGGAATCCCTTACTGCTGATTTCGCCCATAAAATAGGTGACATTGCCTCCGCCTACCCTTTGGAACACCCTAGCAACCCCGAAAACATAATCAGCCAGTGGGGCGAAAACCGGATATTTATTGATGCCAATGATGATTTCCCGGGTATGGATGGTCAGCGGACGCGGGTCATCCGGTTTCATGTAGTGGTCCATTATTTCCACGAGCTTTGTTTGTGGCATAGCATAGGCATTGGCGAAATAGCCTATCCAGACGACTATGAGTGATATGCCGAAAACCGCGAGGCCTTTCCAGATATATCCGGCCAATACTTTGAACTGGCTTTTTTCCCGGTGGAGTTTGACGAGCGGATAAATGACGATGAGCAATCCGAAAACCGGAAAAAGCAGGACGGAAGAAAATTTGACCAATTGTACCAAACCGAGAAACAGGCCGGCCAAAAAGATGTTTTTGCCGGTGGGTTCTTTGATGAAACGCAAGAAATAATATAGGGAGAAGGTGACAAAGGCGGCGATGCCCAGATCGGTGGTGACAAAATGGTTGTGGCCCAGGATATTGGGATCGAAAGCATATAGAACCAGAGCGAATATTCCAGCCGTGATGCCGGCCAGTTCGCGCGTCCATTTGAAAATGAAGATGCCCAAGAGTAAGGAAAGTAGTATCATCGGCAACCGGGACAGGAAAATTATCCTATCTGGATCATTGCCGGAACCGAAAAGGAAATTTTTTCCGGCATTCCATTGGCTGGCGTCGGCATTGTCTTTGGTCCAGAAGTCTTGCGTGGTATCGAAATTCGGCTTGATGAATAATAGCGGCAGGGCCGACAAATCCTTCAGGAGCGGCGGGTGTTCAGGGTTGAGACGGATATCATGCTGGGTTAAATAACTATAGCCGGCCGGGATATGCGCGTCTTCATCATAAATCAATGAATCGTTGTTGGCGTTCAAAACGGAAACTATCGCCATGAATCCCAAAATCAAGGCGATGATGAGCCGGTGATTTTTTTCTAAAATTTTTTTCATAATGCGTTCTCGCCGTCCGCAGGGAGCGGCATTTTATTTTAAAATATAATAAACGCTGCCTAAGGAGTTATCCACTTCCGCGAAAACCAGGTCGGGGAATCTTTGCCGCATTTCCCATATCGCATCCCGGTTGTATTCGGTGAAAAAAATCATAAAATTACGGCTGTCGCGCGGATTGACTTCGGACAGTCTGTCGGGGAAGATGAAAGACGTGTTATTCGGATGGATCAATACCTCGATTGGCGCCTTTTCAAGGGTGTTGTAGCTGGTGATTACGAATTTTTCTTCTTGGGGCGGCCGGGTTTTGATGTATTTGGCGATATCCGTCAGGTTTTTATTGAAAGACATCCCGACTTTCTCTTTGTGGGCCCAGAAATAATGGTACTTTACGGAGTTGAAAAGTCCGATTGAAACCAGCATCAAGATGGCGATGGAAGCGACGATTTTTTTGTAGAACTTCGAATTTTTTTGTGATTTTTCCAAAAAATATTCGAAGGTGATGGCGGCGAATATTATGACTGGCGGCAGGGAACCGATGGATCGCAGGGCATGTGGCAATCCTTCGGCTGTCATAAATTCAGGCGCGAGCATGATAAAAAACCAAGCGATCAGGAGCAGATGGACATTTATCCGCGCATCCATTTTCCGGTGTTTGATCCTGCGTATGAGAAGGTGGAGCAGTGTGGAGGCCGAATAGATCATACCGAATAAGAAGGCGATGCCGACCAGCGGATCAAGGACCGGATAGGGCGGATAGTTATGGCGCCAATTCTGGTCGCCCCAAAAATTGAATTTGGCCAGGCTCAAACCGAAGCTTTCAAATAAGGTCAGGAAAGGATGGCCATGGTTGAGGGCGGGAGAAAAAACAGAAACTGAATCGGAACGGGATTCGAAAAATTCCGGATGCGCATAGAAAGTGTAGAGCATAGGAAACGCGGACAGAAGCATCAATGCGGTAAAGATCGCGATATGCTTCCAATATTCGCGCAGGAATTTTTTTTGCGACAGGATGAAAGAAAAAAGCAAAGCGATCAGGATAAGAGGCGCGATGCGGAAAGCGATGTAAGTATGGACGCCGATCCCGAAAATGAATCCGCTAGCGGCGAAATAGCTGAATTTTTTCGTATGGACGGCTTTAAAAAGGAAATAAAAAGTGAAAACTAAAATAAAAGGCAACATATTGGCGCGGAAAGATATCCGGCTGAAATTGATGGCCCAGAAAGATGTCGCATAGAGGAAGGCCGCGATAAGCCCGATTCTTTCTTTTTGGAATAATTCTTTGGCGAGCAGGTAGGTGCCGAGGATGGCCAGCGTTCCGAAAATTATGGCTGGCAGTTTGAGAGTCAGGATGCTGATGCCGAAAAATTTGAAGCACAGCGCGACAAGGTTCATAAACAGACCTTCACGGCCTTGGTTGGCCGGATAGAACCATTGGAATTCTCCGGTTTCCAATGCGCGGATGGCGTCCTGCCCGTTGACAGCTTCATCCGGATAGATGCCGGGTGGGACGGTGTCGATGTGATAGGCGCGTAAAAATAATCCTAAAGCTACTATTAGTGATAATAGGATGTAAACCGGAATTTTTTTATTCTTTTCTTCTGTAGCGGAAGCTGATGGATTTTTCATAAGATTTTATTTTTTTTGTTTTTTCATTGGTTTTAGGCTGATTGAATAATACCACATTTGATATCCGTTCCAAAACGTTTTCGGAGTTATCCACACCTTCTTGAAAAGGCAGGTGTGTGGTATAATCAAAGTGCGATATATTTTAAATTAGTCGGATTTTTTAATTTTTATGATGAGTCAGGAAATCAAGAAAGAAACGCTGATCGAAGGATTCCAATCGAGTGATAGCGCGAGGGGATTTTTGGATGCGGCCGTTGGTGCGGATGGTGAGGCCGCGGCTGGATTTCCACAGGAGGGGAATGTGGATGGCGGATCGCAGAAGGAATTGGAAAGATTGGAAGCGGCCGGCTTATTCCAAAAATTGGAAGAATATGTTCCGGAAGTGCCCGTTGCGAATGAAATGATTCCTATCAATGTCCGGATTAGCAGGGAATTGGAAAGCTATGGAATTAAAAAATATCCAGATGTAAATCGGACTGTTGGATTTGATGTGCGCGAGGAGAAAAGCGAAACCGGTGAATTGAGGGATAGATTGGATGCTGCTAGGCGCGCCTATATCGCCAAGTGCGATACCGGCCAGGAAAAATCTTCTTTGTTGATGCGGATTTTCGGGTTCGGGGCGGATCTGGGAAGATTCAATGCTGAATTGCAAGAGGCGAAATCGAATTATGAGAAGGCCTTGGAAGCCTACAAAGATGCCGTAGCCGGATCATCCGCGATTGGAAATGGTTATGATGCCGAGTCTAGAATGGGTTTTTTAGACAAGCGCGAATATTTAGATTTTGCGGGAGCGAAGGATGATGCCAGGCTTGAAGCTGGCGGGTGGTCGGAAAAATTCGGCGATAAGGCGGTCGGAAGCGGCGGTAATTTTAAAAATTTTTTAATCAAATATTTGCGAGAGGCCGGGCTGTATGCGGTCGGGTCCGGAGATGGTGTCCAAAACGACGTCAACCATCCGAGTGCGCAGATTGGATCGGATGCGGATGATGGGAATGTCGGAAAAAACAGCGCGGCCAATGGTTCGGAATATGCGGTCTATCCTGGAATATCCGGAAATGAAGCGGCATCCGCCACAACTTCTCCAAGCGAAATGCCGGATGTGTCGGAAATCCAAGTTGCTGAAGTCACGCCGATCGAAGCTGTGCCGGCCGGGAACGAATTCGATTTTGAAATCGATATGCTTGCCCAGCAATACCGCGAATCCGCAAAAAATGTCCATAGTCCGGAATATGCCAAAGTTTATAATGACAGTGTAGTCGCTCTTCTGGGCGGCAGGGGTGTTTTGATGGGGGAAATTATGGACCGGAACGCCCAAGAATATATCCATGAAAATACGCAAAGCGATACCGTGAAACTTTTGGATTCATTGCGGAAATCGCTGGCTGGCGACGCGATCGGCCTGAAGAAATTGGATCCCAGGGCGGACGAAGATATGTTCGCTTGGTCTGCCAGGGTTGCTGATATGATGCGGAAGCGTTGGAGTAAATGATTTAAAATTATTATGAACACCCAAATACAAAACGATACGATCAGGGAATTCGGGTTGGAAAACCTTCCGGCCGACAGCCAGGAAGAGTTGATCGCCAAGATGACCGAAGTGGTCCTTAAACGGATGCTTGTCGAAACTTTAGAAAAATTGAGCCCGATTGACCAAGAGTTGTTCGGCGGAATGCTGGAAAACCAGGCTGGCCCGGATGAAATTGAGAATTTTCTCAAGGAAAATATCCACAACTATGATGAGTTGTTGCGGAAGATAATAAGCGAGTTGAAAATGGAAGTGAAAAACGCCTGAATCTAAACATTAAAAAATCCGGCTGGATCCCGCAATGCGGGATAATCGGCTGGTGGCAAAAATATATGCCGTTGGAACCGATTGAAGAAAAAGATCTGGATATGAAAAACAAGTTTACGGAAAGCGGCCGATCTTATGAAGGCACGCAGGAAGCCGTGCAACCGGAGGATATGCCTGTCCCGGAAAAGCGAGTTGAAAGACAAGAGGGGATGGTCGAAAAGGACGATATGTATACCCGGATAGTTTCGAAGATAAAAACCCAATCGCCGCCGACGGACGACGCGGATATTAAAAATGATGCGGATGTGATCGGAAAAGAAATGGACGCCGATTCGAGGATAAATAATCTGGTTGATATCGCGATGCAAAAAGGCGTGGTGCATGCGGTCAAAGTGGCTAAACGGATAAATGACAATTATATATTGGATGGGCTGCATGACAAATTGATGCTGGAAGAATTCCATAACGCTTTGATGGAAAAGGGGCTGATCGAGGAATTATAAATACGGGAAATAAAAATAAAAAAATTTGTCTGCCGATTCGTTCCGTATCCGGAACGAGGCGGATGGGCGGAAAACGATAGATGGGCAACTTGGATCTTAACGCGGTACTTTTTTTTCTGGCCATCGTTTTGGGCCTGGTGAGCGCCGCTAGCGGGCTATGGTTGGTCGTCCGCAGTTTTATCAATTTCCGGGCGCAACTCAATCGGTCTTTGAATATGGATTTGGAAATCATCCGGGTTTCCAAGGTAGTCAAACCTCGGGATGAGAATGAACGGCAGGACGCTTGGAAGGAAGAAATCGGAGCGATGGAGCAGCTTTTGGCTTCGATCGCCCTGATGAAGGATAAAAAAAGTTTATGGCAGCGCTTCCTATATGACAGCCCGTACATTTCTTTGGAAATCGCCAATGCCTCCAAAGATGACGAGATAGTTTTTTTCGTGTCTGTGCCGAAAAAGTTCCGGGAGGGCATGGAAAAACAGATAAACAGCTTTTTTCCGAACGCTTCTTTGGAAAAAACTCCGGACTACACGATTTTTTCACCGAACAGTTTCACTTCAGCGGCCATTTTGGAGTTGAAGAATAAGTATATCCTGCCTATCCGGACCTATGAAAATTTGGAAGTCGATCCTTTGAATGCCATTACGAACGCTTTGGGAAAATTGGAAACGCAGTCCGAGGGTGCGGCTATGCAATTGATTTTAAAGCCGGCCAACCATAGCTGGCGGCATGCCGGCCGTTCATTGGCCCAAAAAATGCAACAAGGCAAACGGCTGAAGGATGTGCACAGCTCTTTCGCGACCAAGGTCGGCAAGGGGCTCGGAGACGCTTTCCATGAAGTCATAGTCAAGAAAAAAGACGGCGCGCCGGCGCAGAATGATAAGACATTCCAACTGACGCCTGAAGAACAGGAATTGGTCAAGGGCATAGATCAGAAATCAAGCAAGGCCGGATTCGAAGTCAATATCCGCCTGGTGGCTTCGGCGGCCAGTTCCGAGCGGGCCGAACAGATTTTGGCCCAGTTGGAAAACGCTTTTTCCCAATTCGAGAATTCGGACATAAACCTGTTCAAAGTTAAAAAACGTCTCAAGCAGAAAGATATCGCATACGATTTCATATTCAGGAATTTCAATGAGGAGCAAGCCGTCATCTTGAATACCGAAGAGATCGCCAGTATCTTCCATTTGCCGATTTCCGTGACGGAAGCGCCGCGCATAAAGTGGCTCAAATCGAATGCCGCGCCGCCGCCTCTGGATATCCCGCAAGACGGACTGGTGATGGGCTATAATACCTATCGCAGCGTCAAGACCCCGATCCGTTTGGGGGCGATAGATCGCCGCCGCCATTTGTATACGATCGGACAGACCGGAGTCGGAAAATCCAATTTTTTGCAGGAAATGGCCAAACAGGATGCGCGGGAGGGGCGCGGTTTCTGTTTTATTGATCCGCACGGTGATGCAATCGAAGATATTTTAACGGCTATTCCGAAAGAACGGGCGGAGGACGTGATCGTTTTTGATCCGGCCGATACCGAACGTCCGTTCGGTTTGAATATGCTGGAATATGACGAGAACCGTCCGGAACAAAAAACTTTCGTAATCAATGAAATGATCGGAATTTTCGATCAATTATATGATCTCAAGGCGACCGGCGGACCGATGTTTGAGCAATATATGCGCAACGCGATGCTTTTGATTATGGATGATCCAGCCAGCGGTTCGACATTGATGGAAATTTCCAAGGTCTTGTCGGATGAAGATTTCCGCCGGATGAAGATTTCCCGTTGCAAGAATCCGATCGTGGTTGATTTTTGGACTAAGGAAGCGGAAAAGGCCGGCGGCGAAGCGGCTTTGGCCAATATGGTGCCGTACATCACTTCCAAGCTGACGACTTTCATTTCCAACGATATGATGCGGCCGATTATCGCCCAGCAGAAAAGCACTATCGATTTTAAGGATATAATGAATAACAAGAAGATTTTGCTGGTCAATCTTTCCAAGGGGAGGATTGGAGAAATCAACGCGCGGTTGCTCGGAATGGTAATCGTGGGCAAAATATTGATGGGTGCGCTTTCCCGGGTGGATATTCCGGAAGACCAGCGGATTGACTTCTATCTATACCTGGATGAATTCCAAAACGTGACGACCAATTCAATCGCCCAAATCTTGTCTGAGGCGAGAAAATATAAATTGGTCCTGATTTTGGCCCATCAGTTTATCGCCCAGCTCAAGGAGGAGATTTCCAAGGCGGTTTTCGGCAATGTCGGCTCGATGGTGTCCTTCCGGGTCGGTCCGGAGGATGCGGAATTCCTGCAAAAGCAATTTGAGCCGGTCTTTACGGCCAATGATTTGGTGAATGTGGATAACTATAATTGTTTCGCGCGCATCCTGGTCAATAATGTCCTGACCAAGCCCTTCAATATGGCTACCTATCCGCCGACCAAGGGTGACCAAGAGCTTGCCAATGCTTTCAAGGAATTATCGCGCTTGAAATATGGGCGGGATAAAGATCTGGTCAATCGGGAAATAATGGAGCGGACCAGGCTGAAAAGAGTCTCTGTCTGATATTCGATAAGAGGGATTTAGATGTTTGCTTAATTTTGCATTAGCCAAGTCAGGATTGAGCCTTCTGGATAAATGCCAACTTTTCCATGGATCGGCTTTGGGAAAGTTGGCAATCCGGCAGATGCGCAATTCTTGATAAAATGAAAAGCCCTTTGATGCGGAATCAGAAGGGCTTTTTTTGCGGCGGATATTTTTTTATTCGATCGCTATGGCGGTTATGGCTTTTTCGCTCGAAATGTAAAGCTTTTTTAATCGGCTATCTATCACGATACTGTCGGCTGAGCCTATTTCCGGGTTATAGTATTGGGCGATTATGCTGTTATCCGCGCCTAGGCGTATTATGCGGGAGTTCTGTTTGTCCAGGATGAAAATATCCCCGTTTTCATCGATGGCAAGCGCGGTGGCGGCAATCGGCGTGGCTGTTTTTTCCGGAGTAAAGTCCTGGATTTTTCCGCGGAACAGTTTGAGGATGTTATTTTTATCGGCGATAAAAATATTGTCGCTTATAGCCAAGGCTGTGGCATCGGATAAATCCGCCGGATCTTTCAGCCAGTCTGATCTTTCGCCGAATCCGCCGGTGGCCCGTGGATAACGATAAATCTGGTTGTGCTTGCCGTCAACCAGATAGATATAAGTCAAATATGTTCCGATGGCGCGGATATCCGATCCGGCCGGAATGTCCAGGTTGTTGGCTTGGAAATCGCTGGAAATCGGGCTGAATGAAATCAATTTATAATCGTCATCCATCAAGAAAATCAGGTTGAGGTCCTGCATTCCGGTCATATATCTGGGCGTTCCGAAATCCGCAGGGATAGGGAAAGTTTTATTATCTTCGAGGTTGATAATCTCGGTTGCGGTTATGGCGAACGGGATATTTTTCAAGATTAGGACTTCCAGTATATTATTGCCGGAATAAATCGATCCGAGCTGGTCTATCCGGACTACGTTTTTGTCTTGCGCGAGCGGCAAGGGGGTCGGAGGCGCTTCAGCCGGCGCTTCAGCCGGTTTATTTTGGTTGAAAGTTCCGTTTATTTTTATGCCGATCAGCGGGACGACCAGGATGAGAAACAAGATAAGCGCCGCATACAACCTTTGCTGATAATCCATTTTACGGATATTCATTTTTATTTTTTCGAAGCTGGGAGCTAGGAAACCCAGTCCCGAAACCGACTTTCGATAAATATTCCCGCTCAATTTTAAAGCGGCATCCCTGTTTTTTTGTGAGAAAGCCGTTCCTGCCAGACTTGCGATTTTAGAGAACGTTTTTTTTGCGATCAAGAACAAAGCATCCAGTTTTTCCCTTGATAATCCTTGTAAATCATCCTGGATCGATGAATGCGATGCGGGCTGGTTTTCCGGCCGTTTGAAATTTAATTTTGAAAGCCGCTCGAGATGCAAATTTTTAATTCCACTGCGGAATGCCCCTATGGAGATGATGCTTGCATTTTTTAACAACTCAAGGGAGTTTTCCAAAATTATCTTAAGGTAGGATGTATCGTTGTCGCTTGGCATCGGGGCGCTGGAAGATTCTTTGATATAGATATGGCCAGTTTTTTTATCCGTAAATTCCTGGGATGTTTTTTGGAGTTCCTTTTTGATTTCAATGTTTATTTTTTCTTCTCGCGTCCTGTTAACGGCCGGTTCCTTGATAAACGCATCATTACTGAAGGCGTTGAGGCTCTTTTGCGGTCTCCTTACGGTTTCTATGGAGGCTTCTTGCCTATCTTCCTCCAAATCAACGATAAGGACAGCGGCTTTTGCCAGCTCGTTGCCAAGGGCGGTTTTTAGAAATTGGGAAAAATCTGCATTGGAAAAACGCAAGGAACTTTTCTTGATTTCTTCCGGGGAAAAGATGTCAAAGATGCTGTCAGTCGTTATGATGATTTTGTCATTTTTTTCAAGCCTCCCGCTGGAAACGCTCACGAAGGTTTTCAATGGATGCAGTTCAGCTTCGTCAGGTGAGAGTCCTTCGCTGACATCGGTCAATATTTTGGAACGTAAAAGGAATGCGGAAGCGGTTCCGGTTTGCGACAGATGAAGATTGTTTTTTACCGTGACGGCTATAAGGGCGTTGAGTTTTCCCAGCCAGTTGATGTTTCCGTGCTCTGCCAAACCTGAAAGGGCTAAGTTGGCTTTATGCAGGGCGGATTCAAGGCTTTCGACCGGACCGCGCTTAGGCTTGGAAAAATATTCTTTTTTGATGACTGAAACCAAATAATTCACGATATAGGAAGAATCCTCAGAGGTGTCAGTCACTTCCAATACGCCGATAAGGGTTCCCAGATTTTGGTGGGTGATGTTTTCCGGTTCTTGGACGATGATTTCGATATAGGGCTTCAGCCGCCGGTCGTTGCAAACCAAAATACTCTCAAATTCCGGTTTGATATCGATAATTTTATTTTCAGATTTATGCTTAGCCATAATTTATCGTTCGCTTGCATTATAGCATAAATTTGGCGAGTATGGATATTTTCGCGCATAACGGCGGCGAAGTTGGTGGTGTATTGGCAACGTTACTGTGGATAACTTTCCGTTGTGGATAAGTCGCTGACCTGGTATAATTAAAACTAAAGAGCAACCCAACCGTTCCGGTTCCGATTGTCTAAAAAAACCAAAACAAAAATCCGGAGTGAAGACGGCAAATAAAACAATTTTCCAATCAGCATGTTCTCCAAGCCATAGGAGCGGATTTTTTTCCGGTTACCGGGCTGGACAGACTTTTTTTGTTTCCAAAAATAAAAAGAAACTTCTTAATATCTCACTTGTCACATTGACTATCTTTTCTTTGGTTGGCGGGATGTATTTTTCTTCCAATCGCGCCCAAGGCGTGGATTTCACTTTCACCCAGACCGACTGGATCGGGGAAGCGACACCGAATACCGCCACCCATACCGATAACCAGACTGGCTGGACGCAATACAGTCAAAATGATCCAGTCATCATACTGGCCAATGATGGCGCGGATTTGCAGATCGGCGCCCAATCCCAAACCGCGAACATTGATTTCAATACCGAAGCTGATTACGTCCAAGAAGATGCGGACACCGGGACGGATTTCGCGGGCGGGCAAATCCAGTTGCATTCAGCTCTCGGCTATACTGTTGATTTGTGTACTGACGGCGCCAAAGCTTTTGCTGACAAATCATATGCGACTAATACCGGAGACAAGGCTTTTGATAATATAATAGGCAAGCACAATGTGGGCACTTCATGGTATCGTTATCAGACGCCATTTCCAGGATATCTCGGTTATGATTTTGGAATAGGTAACGAAAAAGTTATTATAAAATATACATTAGCCAATGTTACGGATCGTTACGGGACTATGTTCCCAAGGGACTGGACCTTCGAAGGTTCCAATGATTCTACGGATGGTTTGACGGATGGAGCTTGGACGGTATTGGATACCCGGAGTGGCGAATCAGCGGCTCTAGCTGAGATTAAGAGTTATGAATTTTCCAATTCATCAGCCTATAGATGGTATCGATGGAATATTACAGAATCTAATTACGGAAGTGTTAATAATCTTCAAATTTCAGAAGCGGAGATGATTGGACTTGATGATGTTTATTCCACCACCCCCAAATACGTCACCACCTCCGACACTTCCCACCTCGACACTTCCACCTACGCCCACATCACCGGCGCCGCCGTCAACCAAACGACTCCTGCCAACACCGACATCAAACATTTGGTTTCTTTTGATAACCGCATAACTTGGAAATATTGGAACGGTGCCAGTTGGCAAGCCGCGATCTTGGCGGACATCAATACCTATGGAATATCTAAGACAACCCTGGAAGGATTGACCCAAGCCCAATGGGAATCCGCCGAGGGCTTCATCTCAGGCATAACCACCAAACTGGATTTCGCTTCCAGCCTTTCCACGAGCGACATAAATGTCACGCCAAGTTTAGATAACATCCAAATCAGCTACAGTCCGCAGGTATCCGGAAACTACGATCTTATCTCTTCCCCCTACGACACCACCGTCACTGGTGCCAGCCTTGCCGGTCTCCAATGGTCCGAAACCCTCCAGCCTAACACCGACATCCGATTCCAACTCCGCACATCCGCTGACGGCATCACGTGGGGTCCTTGGTGCGGACCGGACGCCGGAGTGGGTTGTGATTCCGACGCCTACTTCACCGACCCGACCGGCGGGAGCGAAACTATTGACGACACCCAAAAGGATCATCTCAATGACCGGTACTTCCAATACAAAGCCACCCTATCAAGTTCAGACGGGCTCAATACTCCGACTCTCAGCAGCGTCACGGTGTCCTACGCCACCATCAACGCGCCGGCTGTCACTACGGTTTCCATCGCCAACCTCAACTCCATCACCGCCACCGGCAACGCCAACCTCACCGCCACCGGCGGCGAGAATCCGGAAAGGTTCATCCAGTATTCCATCGTTTCCAAC
>JBAYWF010000014.1:0-19893 GCA_041674205.1 Parcubacteria group bacterium | reverse complement strand
TGAGTTCGATTTGGGTGACCCGGTGAATCTCCAGGCCAATCCCAATTGCGGCTGGACATTCGACCATTGGGACGACGGCACGCTGTGCTATGCCGACAACCCGTGGACGGTGGTGATGGATGGGAGCAAGGAGGTGGACGCGGTGTTTTCTCCGATCGTTTCCACTATCAGCGTCGTTCCGGATACCGCGCAAGGCTCGGTTTACAGTAATGAAGAGCTTCCTTTCATCCATTGTGATGATAGTGAAAACAGTATCTGCAGTTACGGCTACAGCTGGGATGCTAGTGTTACCTTGAAAGCCGAACCGAAACCAGGTTATGTTTTCTCCCATTGGGAAGAAAACGGAATCACGGTTTCCACCGAACGGGAATATTGTTTCCTAGTGGAAGGGTCGAGGGAGTTGGTGCCGGTGTTCGAGGAGTTTCGGTTGGGGTTTCCGCTTATGGGATATACTCCATACGATGCGCCGATAAGTTCAGTTTTTGATCATAGCGCAACTGCGCAATATGATAATGATACAGATCATCATGTCACAGCGTTCAACGGCGAAAGTAGCGAAGACCAAGGAGCTTATTCTGGAACCACATGTTATCCGAAGGCCGATAACTTAGCTTTTTTGGAGTCAGTGTTGTCTAATTATGTGGGCTATGGATCTGCTGGAGAATATTATCTTTGCTATGACGGACATCCGGGTTATGATTATGTAGTAAGTTATGTCGACGTGTACTCGGCCGCGGAAGGAGTGGTATTGGGTGCTGGATATGACTCATGTCTAGGAAACAACGTAACCATTCAACACAAGGGAGGATATAAAACAAGGTATTTTCATTTGGACAGCATTGACACCAATAATGTCCAATTAAATCAGCACATTGGCCCTGGAATCAGAATAGGCATGTCCGGAAACACAGGAACGTGTTCAGATGGATCACATCTTCATTTTCAAGTTGAAGATGAGAATAATGAACCCATAGATCCATATGGTTGGTCTGGAACTGAAAATGATCCGTATCCCATTAAAAATGCTACCTTGTGGCAATAAATAAATAGTTTCTATGTCATAAGACAAAGGCCTTACTCGGCAACATCGAGTAAGGCCTTTTAAAATATATTATGTATGTATTCTGCTAAAAATCCAAAGTTGAAATTATTGTATTAAATAAATTATTTTTATTTGAGATTGATTCTTCGTCATAAAAAGACATCTTAAAAACTTTATTTTCCTTATACATGCAGTAAATATTTGGAAACCAAATTTTTCCTCCTGAATCACGTACAACTTTTAATGTAATTATTTCCACCTCATTTTTATTAAGTATAATATTTTGTTTTGAAACCACTTGCATTCTTGTTGCACTCTCTTTTGAGTTATCAAAACATTTTTGCTCATTTGTTAAGCCAGGCAATAATTCAGCAATTTTTTTGCCATTTTCATCAAGAAATATATTTTCTCCTTCCAATTTCCAGCTGTTAGGATAATTTAAAGAAAAATTCTTGCTATTGGATATGTATTTATTCCAATTCTTATCAATATTAACAATTTCGAATTTATTAGCAGTTTCCTTTTGTTGATTATTCTTTTTTTCCATTAGCTTCGAAAATTCAACACCCCTGTTTTGCATTCCCGCCTCATCCTGGCTTTTGATTTTTTCATATTTCCACACCAAAACACCCGCAGTGATTGCGATTATCACAATAATTACCGTTCCCAAAACTGTCGGGATTTTTTTGTTATCAATTTTACTCATTTTTTGTTTTTGTTTATCGGGTTACATTCGTATTATACCATACCTATTGTGCTATGCCGACAACCCGTGGACGGTGGTGATGGATGGGAGCAAGGAGGTGGATGCGGTGTTTTCTCCGATCGTTTCCACTGTCAGAGTAATTCCGGATACTACGCAAGGCTCGGTAGTGAGTGGTGAAGAATTCCCCTTCATCCATTGCGATGATAGTGAAAACAGTATCTGCATTTACGGCTACAGCTGGGATGCTAGTATTACCTTGAAAGCCGAACCGAAACCAGGTTATGCTTTCTCCCATTGGGAAGAAAACGGAATCACGGTTTCCACCGAACGGGAATATTGTTTCCTAGTGGAAGGGTCGAGGGAGTTGGTGCCGGTGTTCGAGGAGTTTCGGTTGGGGTTTCCGCTAGAAGACAGAGTGCCCTATATAACCGAAGGTCAAACTGCAGCGACAGTAACTGCAGTAATGGATCATTCACTTTCTGGCGGATATTATACGCTTGACGGCAGAAACAGCGAGATTGAAACCTATAACGGATTGGTGGCTAATGGTACGGAGCATGATTACGGAAATGGGGTTTACTGTTATGATATTGTTGGGATAACACCTTTTTCTGGAATCAAATATTATTATATTTACCCAGAAGAAAATCGTAGCGAAATCTGTTACGACGAACATTCGGGGTATGACTTTGACCCATTGATTGATTATAACCCAAATCAAATCGACCCGGACGACGGACAACTCGGCAATGGCCACGACATTCTGGCGACTGCAGATGGAAAACTGTACAAAGATACCACAGGAATTATCTATGGAATTAGTGGCTGGAATAGCTATCATGCATTCTACATTAATCATGAAAACGGATACTATACTTGGTATCTCCATTGCGGACGTTTAACTGCTGATATCGAAGATCAAATACAGACCCAAGGATATGCGGACGTCACCCAAGGACAACACATAGCCGAAGTTGCTGGCTATGGTCCAGACGGACTAAATACATATCCGGATCATCTGCATTTCGAAATCAGATTGAACGGAATCAACCCAGCAAATTTGATTGATCCGTATGGCGAAAATCTCTGGGAATAATCAATTTCTCAAAACACTGATTGCATATTGATGCGACAAAAAACCCTCCGTCAGGAATCTCTGACGGAGGGTTTTTAAGTTGGCAATCAATTATTCCAAGATTTTAAAAGTTGAAACAAAGGCATCAAAAAGCTTTTCGTTTGATTGAAATTCAGCACCAAATCCGTAAGTTATTTTTTTGTCAAAAATTTTTATAATCCTGACTGTTCCGCGTGGACCATCTTTCCTTGTTACTATGGCTTTTCTATTATTTATTAACATTTCTTTTTCAATAATTGATTCTTGATCTATTGATTTAATAAATTCATCGATGGAAATTTCATTTTCATTTATACTAAAACTTGCATGATATAGATTATTTTCTGGTATTTGTATGCCAGGACTAATAACAAATGATTTTTGATATTCACAATTTGTTAGCATTCTGTTAACCGGAACTCCTATAATCCAATCTGAGGGATATTTAAACTCATAATTATATTTCTCACTTCTACAAACTTTCCAATCCGAAGTATCAATCGACTCTTCCTTTTCTTCTCTTTGCGGATTTTGTTTTTCCTCCACCGACTTCACAAATTCAACAGCCTTACTTTGCATTCCCGCCTCATCCTGGTTTTTGATTTTTTCATATTTCCACACCAACGCGCCCACAGTGATTGCGATTATCACAATGATTACCGTTCCCAAGACGGTTGGGATTTTTTTGTTATCAATTTTGCTCATTTTTTGTTTTTGTTTATCAAATTATTTTTTCACTATGCCACGGATGGTTCCGGCGCTTTTTCCGCTTCGGCTTGTCCATCCTTTATGTCGTCATAAAATTTCGCCATACTGGTATCGACATAGGGCATCAACCAAAGCAATCCGATTCCGCAAGTCAGGATAGCAAGCAAAGCCCATCCTAGGAACCTGAATTTCAAACAAAACAGTTTCCATTTGTATCCATCCATCATTTTCTTGCTTCGCCGGATCGCTTCCGTCGCGCCGATCGATTTGTCATCGGCCATTATATAAAATGTCATCGCGTAGGACAGCGCGGCAATGATTCCCGGCACGATCAGAAGCAATGCCCACAAAAATACGAATATCGATATCAGCAGATAGGCCGCCAAGGAATTTCCGAAATTATTGAAACCCGCAAACAGCTGTTCCAATTTGGCATCCTGGTTGCGCGATAATGCCAGGAAAAAAACAGTCACCCCAAAAATCATCGGACCTGTAATCAACAATGATCCGATCCAGCCGACGCGCGGCACCAGCTGCACTCCCGTTACCAGCAAACAATAGACCACGGACGCGCCGATAGCCAATCCCCACTTGCCTTTTAAAGATTCCCGGGCCATTTTCATCAGGGCCGCATTTTCTGTCCGCATATTTTTTTCATTTAATTTATTATTTACTCTCGCTACATATATCATACTATTATTCCTCTTTTTTGTCAGCCGCGGAAAATATTGCTACTATTGTGATATGTCAAATAAAAACGATCTTCAATATCTGAACGCCTTGAACAAAATCAACGGCGTCGGGCCGCAAAAACTGCGC
The DNA here is from genome assembly GCA_041674205.1 of Parcubacteria group bacterium. Classification (GTDB taxonomy): domain Bacteria; phylum Patescibacteriota; class Minisyncoccia; order Moranbacterales; family UBA2206; genus JAUXSK01. The sequence continues at coordinate 15,504 of JBAYWF010000014.1, read as the reverse complement.
AAGCTGATGGCATATTTCGATTCGCCGGAAAAGATTTGGAACGCTCCATCGGAAGCGTTGGCCGCCAGCGGCGTCGGCGAAGCGTTGGCCAGCAAGATTTCCGCCCAGCGATCGGATATCGATCCAGAACAAGAATGGCAAAGATTGGAAAAGGAAAATATCGAAATGATTATCGAAACCGACGATAGATACCCCCGCCTCTTAAAAGAAATTCCCACCGCGCCCTATATATTATATATGAAAGGCGAAATCGACCTGAACGCGCCGATGGTTTCCATCGTCGGTTCCAGGAAATATACCGATTATGGTTCGCGTGCCGCCTATGCCTTCGCCAAGGGCCTGGCCAAAGCCGGCATCACCGTGGTCAGCGGTATGGCCTATGGCATCGATTCGATCGCCCACCGCGGCGCGCTAGATGGCGGTGGCAAGACCATTGCCGTTCTCGGCGATAGCTTGGACGATAAAAACATCTATCCGACTAGCAATTTCCGTTTATCGCGAGAGATCGCCGCTAGCGGCTGTTTGCTAAGCGACTACCCGATTGAAACACCAGCCGGCATTCCCGGAAATTTTCCCGCCCGCAACAGGATCATCGCCGGATTATCTTCCGGCACGCTCGTCATCGAGGCTGGCGAAAAAAGCGGCACCCTCATCACTTCCAATCTGGCTTTGGAATTCAATCGTGATGTCTTCGCCGTGCCGGGACCGATTTTTTCCCCGCAATCCGTCGGCACCAACGACCTGATCAAAAAAGGCGCCAAAACCGTCACGGGCATCCAGGATATCTTAGAAGAATTGAATTTGGAAAGAATAGCTGAAAAATCCCAGGCTCCAGCCAAAATACCTTCTTCCAAAGAAGAGGAAGCCGTCCTGCGCCTCCTATCGAACGAGCCGGTCCACATTGACAATATCTCAAAAGACTCTAAACTGGGAACTGCCACTGTCGCTTCCACGCTCGCTATGATGGAAATCAAAGGCTGGACGCGGAACATCGGAGGACAGAATTATATTTTATCGTAACGTTCTAATTGTCCTATCGTTCTAATCGTTCTAAATGTTTTTATTACAACATCTAGAACAAGTGGACCCATAGAACAATTACAACATTTAGAACAATCAATTATGAAACTAGTCATCGTAGAGTCCCCTACCAAAGCTAAAACTATCAGTAAATTTTTAGGCGGCAAATATACCGTCAAGTCTTCCTATGGCCACATCCGCGATTTGCCGACAAAAAAAATGGGGATCGACATAGAAAATGATTTCGAACCGGAATATGAGATTCCCAGTAAAAATATCGATCGGGTAGCTGAATTGAAAAAGTTGGCCAAAAAAGCGGACGGCGTCATATTGGCGACTGATGAAGACCGCGAAGGGGAAGCCATCTCCTGGCATCTGGTCGCAGCACTGGGCTTGAAACTGGATAAGATCGAAAGGATCGCTTTCCATGAAATCACCGAAAAGGCCATCAAGCACGCTTTAGAAAATCCGCGAACTATCAATTATAACCTAGTGGACGCCCAACAAGCACGCCGTGTCCTGGATAGGTTGGTAGGTTATGAACTTTCACCGTTCCTATGGAAAAAAATCCGCCGGGGCTTGAGCGCCGGACGCGTGCAGTCCGTCGCCCTGCGCCTTATCGTAGAAAAAGAACGGGAAATCCAAAATTTCAAACCGGAAGAATATTGGGCGATCGCCGCGCAATTAAAAACCAAAAATGGATCGAAAAGTTCCGAGTTCGAAGCGAAAATATCCAAGGAAAACGGGACGGCGCTCGGCAAGCTGGGCATAAAAAACAAGGAACACGCCGATAAAGCGGTGGCTTTCTTAGAAAAAGCCGACTATCGAATTGAAAAGATCACCAAAAAAGAAGTCCAAAAAAATCCCTTGGCGCCCTACACCACTTCCACATTACAACAGGACGCCAACAACAAACTGGGCTACAGTTCCAAACAGACCATGATGATCGCCCAGCAATTATACGAGGGCATCAACATCGGCAAAGAAGGTTCCGTCGGAATCATTACTTATATGAGGACTGACAGCGTCAACCTGTCTATGGAATCGATGCTCTCAGCCCAAAAAACCATCAGCAAAAATTTCGGTCCGGAATACGCCCTGGCTAGTCCGCGCTTTTTCAAAACCAAAGCCAAGGGCGCCCAGGAAGCCCACGAAGCCATCCGTCCGACTTTCCCGGAAAAGACCCCGGAATCCATCAAGGAATTCTTGGATCCGAAACAATATAAAATATACCGGTTGATCTGGCAAAGGATGGTCGCTTCCCAGATGGCTCCGGCCGTAATGGATTCCGTGACGGTGGACATCTCAGCGACATCCGGAAATTCAAAAGATAATTATACCTTGCGCGCCAACGGTTCTACCATCAAATTTGAAGGCTACCTGAAAGTGTATGGAGAAAAAATGCCGGTCACGGAAAACCTGTTGCCGGAAATGGATGAGCAGGATTTGCTGGATTTGGTGAAATTGCTGTCCGAACAGAAATTCACCCAGCCGCCGGCCCGTTTTTCCGAAGCCGCCTTGGTCAAAGCGATGGAAGAATTGGGCATCGGCCGGCCGTCGACCTATGCGCCGACCATCTCGACCATCATCGACCGCAAATATGTCAATAAAGATGAAAATAAACGCCTCTTTCCGGAAGAAATCGGCTTCACGGTCTGCGACCTTTTGACGGAACATTTCGCCGATATCGTAGATTACACGTTCACCGCCACGATGGAAGAAAATCTGGATGGAATCGCGGAGGGAAAAAAGGAGTGGGTGCCGGTCATCCGTGATTTTTACGGACCCTTCCACAAAAATCTGGAACAGAAAACCAAAGAAATCAAAAAGGAAGATCTGCAGGAAAAACTGGATCGACAATGTCCGGATTGCGGCGGAGACCTGATTATGAAATTCGGACGCTTCGGCAAATTCATCGCCTGCTCCAATTATCCCAGCTGTAAATATACGGAAAAGACCGAGTCGGAAAAGAAAGTGGACGAACAGCACGCCGGCGAAGTCTGTGAGATTTGCGGTGCGCCAATGCTCGTCAAGCGCGGGCGCTTCGGTTCATTCCTAGGCTGTTCCAATTATCCCGAATGTAAAGGCATCAAACGCATCGAGAACAAGACCGGCATCACCTGTCCCAAATGCCAACTCGGGGAAATCGTAGAACGAAAATCCAAAAAGGGCCGGGTATTTTTCGGTTGCAACACCTATCCCAAATGCGACTTCGCCCTTTGGAATAAACCGACCGGAGAGAAGTGCCCGAAATGCGGCAATCTCCTGGTATTCGCCGCCAAAGGCAAAACCAAATGTTCCGACAAGGAATGCAAATTTGAGAAATAGATCCGCCCTACCATTTATCCATTCCAAGTTAGCAAAAACTAAAAGTCCCGGCCTAATCGTCGGGATTTTTAGTCCTAAAAAACAGAAAAGCCCACCGAAGCAGGCTTTCCCGTCGATAGGCTTACTTATATTTTTCCGCGGCCGCTCTTATCACGGCCAGTTCTTCCTTGCATCTGGCGAGATGCTTACGAAAACGGGTGCGCTGTTTTTCTGATATACTTCCACAGCGTTTGCCAATTTGGAGTTCCGTCTCCTCTATCAACTGCTGGATCGTATCAAGCGCCGCGACGCAAGCGGTTATCGCCTGCTCGGCCTCGTTACGGGATGGAAAATTTTCTTGCGCAAGCTTCTTATCCCCCCGGAGTATCCTTCGGTTGATTTCCTTTTGATTTTCGAGCAGCTTTTTAGCCTGCCCTCCGCAAAACACAGCCCCGTATCTCGCGATTAACTCGTCGATTTTTTTAAGACTAAAACTGATAAGCCAGACTTCCTCATCCCATTGCTTATTTTTAGGAAAAACTGCTTGGTAACAAAACCAAGCAGCCATGAGCGCAACCAAAGAAATATTCGCTTCGATTACCAATAACAGAGACACTCCATCCCTAGCAATGCTCAGGGTATCCCACGCAAAGTAAATACTGCCAAAAGCGAAAAACGCCACCCATATCAAACCGAATACTTTTCTCATACGAAACTCCTTTATCTGATTGATGGAAAACAAAAAAACATCTAGTTTTTAAACAACACCACACGATAGCTTATTTTCCGGAAATAGTCAAGACAACGTGCGATATTTCCGACGGGACAGATTAACAATCGGAAATAGGTTGCTATAATGCAAGGAGGATTGTAATATATATATAGCGTCCAAGTAGGACGGTCTTATGGAAAAACTTGTCAACGATATCATCATAAATATGAAACTGCCGGCAACTCCCGAAAGAAAGGAGTTGATTTTAAGGGCTTATGAATTTGCAAAAAAAGCCCATACGGGACAAAAGCGCCGCTCCGGGGAAGATTACATCACGCACACCGTCGAAACCGCCATCATATTGGCTAAACTAGGAATGGACTCTATGACCATTTCCGCCGGATTATTGCATGACGTCCCGGAAGACACCGCGACCACCTTGGAGGAGGTTGAAAAAAAATTCGGGAAAGAAATCGCTTTTCTGGTAGACGGCGTGACCAAAATCGGACGCATCAAACTGCGCGGCGAACAGGAAGAATTGCAACTGGAAAATATGCGCAAAATGTTCCTCGCGATGGCATCCGATATCCGCGTCATCATCATCAAGCTCGCTGACCGCCTGCATAATATGCGCACCCTGGAATTCAACCCGCCCGACAAACAAATCCGCATCGCCCGGGAAACCATGGAGGTCTTCGTGCCGATAGCCAATCGGCTTGGAATCGGCGAAATCAAGGGCAGCCTTGAAGATTTGGCTTTCAAATACCTTGATCCGGAAAACTTCGAATACGTCAAAAATCTCGAGGAGGAACAATATACCCAGCGGAAACGCCATCTGGATACCGCCGTCGTGGAATTAAAAAAGGAACTTCTGATCGAAGGCATTAAGACGATCGACATATTCGGTCGGGCCAAACACCTCTATCGGCTTTTCCAGAAATTAAAAAGGCACGATATGGATATCAATAAAATTTACGACTTGGTCGGAATCCGCATCATCGTCCCTGACATATCCGCTTGCTATGAAGCGCTGGGCATCGTCCACCGGAAATACCGCCCGCTGGTCGGAAGGATCAAAGATTATATTTCCTTGCCGAAACCGAACGGCTACCAGTCGATCCACACCACCGTATTCGGCCATGAAGGAAAAATTTTGGAAGTCCAGATCCGCACCAAACAGATGGACGATGAAGCCGAATTCGGAATCGCCGCCCATTGGATCTATAGCGAACAACAAAAAAGAAGTTTGCGGAATTTTATTTTCGGCAAAAAAGTCCAGGTCCCCCAGAAAGAATTGCTCTGGGTCAAACAGTTGCGCGAATGGCAAAATGACCTCGGCACTGACAATGCCGAATTTATGGAAGGTTTGAAAATCGAATTTTTCAAAAACCATATCTTCGCCTTCACCCCTATGGGCAACATCATAGAATTGCCCGAGGATGCCACGCCGATCGATTTCGCCTACAAGGTCCATAGCGAAATCGGCAACCGTGCCGTCGGAGTGAAAATCGACGGAAAGATGGCCCCTATCGATTGCAAAATCAAAAACGGACAAGTGATAGAAATCCTGACCTCCAAAGAACACAAAAAACCCAGCCAAGACTGGCTGAGGTTCGTGCGGACTTCTCTGGCGAAAAGCCAGATAAAAAAAGCTCTTAGAAGCTAAATATGGACTTTCGATAGAATATTATTCAGCTCTTCTTGTGAGTAATAATCAATTACGATTTTTCCTCCAGTGCCTGACTTGGCTAGTTTGACTTTGGTCCCCAATGTTCCAGCCAGCATATCCTCGATCCTCTTGGCTTCCAAATCGACTACGACATGCCGCGTGTGTTTTTTGACTGAAATTTCCTTAGTCTTGTCTTCGGCCTGACGCACGGTCAAGCTGTTTTTCAAAATCATCTCAAATAAGGCCCGCTGCTTTTCCGGATTTTCAATCGCCAGGATAGCCTTGGCATGGCCTTCGGTAATTTTGCCTTCTACCAACGCCTTCTGGATTTCAATCGGCAAATGCAATAGGCGCAACTTATTCGCCACTACGCTGCGGCTCTTACCCATTTTCTTGGCTATCTCATCTTGGCTCAAATCGAATTCATCCGCCAATCTTATGTAGGATTTCGCCTCTTCAATCGCGTTCAAATCATGCCGTTGCACGTTTTCAATGATGGCCAATTCCAATTTCTGCAATTCAGTGGCGTCCCGCACGATAACCGGAACGGTTTTGAGACCGGCTAATTTCGAAGCTTGGAAGCGCCGCTCTCCGGCGATGATTTCATATTGGTTACCGTTTTTTGTCGCTATTATAGGCTGGATTACGCCATGTTCCTTGATGGAATCGGCCAACTCCCGCAATTTTTCCTCGTCGAAACGCAACCGCGGCTGATGTGGATTAGGCACGATCCTCACCACCGCTATCTCTTCTACGCCGGGCCGGCCGGAATCGGTTTTAGCCGGCTCGCCGGCAACACCCGGCTTGGCTCCGAAATAATTGAAATCGTCTTTCGGTTCCGCTATTTTTTTACCTTGGCCGGTCGAGCGGTTTTGCGGGATAAGCGAAGCCAGTCCCCGTCCAAGTCCATAATTTTGAGCCATACCTGCGATAATTTTAAAATCTAAATTTAAAATTTTAAATGAAATCTAAATGAATAAATTTTTTAAAATTTAGCCATTTGTCAATTTAAAATTAATTTAAAATTTAAAATTGTAAATTTAAAATTAGTTTTTATATTACACCGTAAACTTTTTCTCCCCCTCTTTTTTGTCCATTTCTATGATCTCTCTGGCTAAATTCTTATATGACCGGGCGCCTTTGGAAAAAGCGTCGAAGCCCAGGATGGATTTTCCAAATCCTGGCGCTTCAGCCAAACGCACGCTGCGCGGGATGATACTGTCAAAAACATGGCCCGGAAAATGGTCCTGCACTTCCTTGATGACCTGGCGCGACAACCGGTTACGCTTGTCATACATCGTCAAAAGCGCGCCCATAATTTTCAAATCGGGTTGCAAATTTTCCTTGACCAGATTGACCGTATTCAAAAGCTGGCTCAATCCTTCCAGCGCGAAATATTCCGTCTGGACAGGTATGATGACTTCGTCGCTGGCGACCAATCCGTTGATCGTCAAAAGCCCGAGGCTCGGTGGCGAATCGATGATGATATAATCGTAGTTGGTCCGGATTTCCCGCAGGACATTATACAGGCGGAATTCCCGGTTTTCCATATTCACCATCTCGATGCCGGCGCCGGCCAAGTCCTGGTTGGACGGGATGATGTCGTGCTCCAATTTTTCAGTGCGGATGACGATTTTGGACGGATGTTCCCCCAAAACCATAGAGTGGTAGAGGCTTTTTTCCACTTGATGGATGTCAATTCCCAGCCCGGAAGAGGCATTTCCCTGCGGATCCAGGTCCACCAATAAAACGAACTTGCCGGCCGCCGCCAGATAGGTCGCCAGGTTGATAGCCGAGGTGGTTTTACCCACTCCGCCCTTCTGGTTGACTAATGAAATTATTTTCGCCATAATAAGTAAAGTATAGCACATTTGCCCGAGTGATGAAATTGGTATACGTAGGGGACTCAAAATCCCCCGGTCGAAAGGCCATGCGAGTTCGAGTCTCGCCTCGGGCACTTCAATAAAAATCCTCCTGTTTGACGGGAGGATTTTTTAAATTGATATTATGTCGCATTTTCCCAAATCCCATCACATCCGGGCATTTTTTACCGCCAGATAGACATTTTGTAGAAGGCATGCAATGGTCACCGGACCGACTCCGCCAGGCACCGGCGAGATATAGCCACCCAGGCTTTGTACGGAAACGGGATCCACATCGCCCGCTACCCCGTTTCCGACCCGCGTGATTCCGCCATCGATGACGATCGCGCCGTCTTTTAGCATCCCTTCCCGGACCAGCCCCGGCTCTCCGCAGGCCGTAATTACGACATCGGCATTCCGCAAATCGACCGCCTTAGCCGCCATATCCTCCCGGAAAAAATATTGCGCCCGGACACCCTCCCTTTCCAATACCGCTTGCATCATCCTGCCGAATTCCGATGAATTGCAAACGATAGCGGCTTTTTTGTTTTCTAATTTTCCACCAGCCGATTTCAACAATTCCAAAATAGCACCGGGAAAAACCGGAAAAAATATTTCCTGCCCGGCAAAAAACTTTTCAATATTTTCATTATGGAAGCCATCCACATCTTTCTTAGGATCGATCGCTTGGATGATTTTTATCTTATCCAGTTGGCCCGGCAAAGGCAGTTGCACTATGATGCCGTTGATTTCCGGATCAGCGTTCAATTTGAAAATCTCCTCCAGCACTTCAGCTTCCGAAGCTTTCCCGTCCATTTCAATCTTGCGAAAACCAATCCCGACTTTTTCCGCCGCCCTGCCTTTCAAATTGACATAAATCTTGGAAGCCTCATCCGAACCGACCAAAACCACGCCCAAGCCTGGATTCAAATTTTCCTGCAAAATTTTAGTTCTCAAATCTTCCAAGATCCTATCGGCGATTTTTTTTCCGTTCAAAATTTCCATATTGGTTAAATGCTATTCTTAAATAATTTCCGCGCCTTGGCGCAGTGCGTTTCTAAATTCCAGATTATGAGTGTTAAGAAATTATCAGAAGGATAGCTATCAGTACTCTTGATAATTTTAGCGAGTAATCTGAGAATTTAGACAGCACAAGCCCGGCGTCGGCAGTTTTCTTTGGTTACTTTCTTTTGCTGTCAAAAGAAAGTAACGCTTCGCGGCTTTCTGCCAAGAAAAGCTAGTCTTTGATTGTAAACTTTAAGTTTTTATAATCCACCCCCTTGGTGTGTCTGGAATAACCGGCGACTATTTTTTTCGCCTCCTCCATAATCTCATCAGTGATGTCACCCCGCACCAAAGCCATCGGCCCCATAAAATCTTTCAACTCTATCAGTATATCACCCTTTTCTTGGATTTCCTTGAGCTTCGCGTTATCATCGCTACTGCGACCCACGATAATCCGCGTATCGCCCTGCCAAAAAATCCTTCCCGCCCGCAACAAGACATAATCCGAAGCGGAAGGATCTTTGATTTCAGTCAAGAGCTTTTTCAACTTTTTACCAAACTCGACTTCCGTCAAAACACATCCTCCGCCCGGCGAAGGATAATGTTCCACGCCCCATTCTTCGGCCAATTCGAATTGTCTTTTCCTAGAGCGGCCGGAAATATCCAAAAGCTGTTCCCTATCGACCAAATTTCCCTTTTCAACCAAAGTTTCATCCAATAATTTAGCTGACAGCGGACGCAAAAGCCTTCCCTCTAATCCGGCTTCCTTTTCAATAATTTTCAAGGCTTGCAAATTTTGCGACATCGGACGCTGTCCTAAGATTTCTCCGGTAGCCACGAAATCAAATCCCTCCTCTTGCATTATACGCCCCGCCTCGCGGATCATCAATAAATGGCAGTCGATGCACGGATTCATAGCCGAACCATATCCCCGCTTGGGATTTTTCACCACCTCACAATGCGAATCGGAAAAATTGTCCGAACGCATCTTGATCCGGTTTTTTTCCGCTGAAATCTTAGCCTTGCTACCATCAAAAAAATAGCTGACAAAAGACAGAGCCGTCACTTCTATATTCTGTTTTTCCAGGATTTTTACCGCCAGAATCGAATCCAAGCCGCCCGAAAAAAGCACTAGTGCCCTGGTTTTATTCATATTACCCATCATATCCTAGTCGCATAAACCGCGATAATCACGGCAGCGAATATTATGCGATACCAAAAAAATATCCGGTAACTCGTTTTTTCCACGAACCGCATCAAATATCTTATGGCCAAATATCCGCTTGCCGCTGAAACCAAGATGCCCGTAAAAACACCCATATCCATCCCGCTTTCGAATAGGCGCGGCATTTTCAAAATAGCCGCACCGAAAATAATCGGAGTGGAAAGCAAGAAAGAAAATCTGGCGGCGCTCACGCGGTCAAGGCCCTGGATCAAGCCGGTCGTAATGGTTATCCCTGAACGGGAAATTCCCGGAATAATAGCTATGGCCTGGGAAAATCCGATGGATAAAGCTTCCTTCCAGCCGATTTCTGACATCCCCTTTTCCTGCTTCGCCTTCTTATCCGTAATATACAAAGCCAGACCCATCGCGCTTAACGCAACCGCGATAAGCAGAGGGTTGCGGAAAACGGTTTCCGCTTTCGACTCCAAAGCCAGACCTATTATGGCGCCTGGGATAGTGGCTGCCATCAAAAGCCACAGCATATTTTCCGCGTACCCCATCCTGCTTTCTTTTTTTAACAATGCCGACCGGAAAATATCCAGCCAATCCCGCCAAAAATACCCTAGGACGGCGACAAGCGTCCCGAAATGCAAAGCTACATCGAAAGCCAGGCCCGGATCGGAAAACCCGAACAGCCAAGGCAAAATGACCAGATGCGCCGAACTGGAAATCGGTAAAAATTCGCCCAGTCCCTGCGCCAAGCCCAAAGCCGCTGATTGTATGATTTCACTTGTCATTTTAGCATTATAGCCTTATTTCCTGGCGATTACAACCAGATTTTTATTATTTACCACCTTCGCTTCTTCAATTCGGAATCCGGCCTGTAAAAACAATCCGCTTAATCCTTCCAGTGTATAAGCGTGGTGGAACCTTTTGAATTTTTCACCGGCATTATTTTTGAAGGGAATCTCGCAATCGAAAAAATCCAAGCGGCTGCCCAGCAAAATTTTGCGCGCCATATTTTTCCAGATATATTTCCTGTATTTCGGCTGCCACAGATTCCAAGCGGTAACTATTATTTTACCATCAGGCTTCAACACCCGGTACAATTCCCTGGCCGTATCCAGACGGAATTTCTTATCCGGCAAATGGTGGAAAACAGCGATTGAAACGGCAGTATTGAAAAAATCATCCGGAAATGGTAGACTGGCTTGACCGGATGTTTTCAAAAAATGCAAGCCGGGTTCAGGATATCTGGATTTGGCCAGATCAATCAAGCCCTGCGAACTATCGACACCGTAATATTCCAGCCTTTTATCTTTCAAAATTTCCAACAAACGGCCATTGCCGCAACCGAAATCCAGCACCTTGGCCCCCTCTGATATGTGGTTTTTAATAAAAGCTAAATCAGGCCAAAAAAAATTCCGCGTCCCGGAAAACTTCTCCGCCATCCGATCATAGCCGGCTTCGGTTTCCTGTAAAATCTTACCAATTAAGTTTTTTCTCATAGTGGATTTTAAAAAAAGTAAATCCGCACCTTGGCGCAGTGCGTTTCTAAATTTCAGCTTATGAGCGTTAAAAAATTTGCTGGTCCGCCGCGGGGTAACCAGCAAATTTTAGCGAATAAGCTGAAAATTTAGACAGCACGAGCCTGGTGTCGGCAGTTTTCTTTGGTTACTTTCTTTTGCTGCCAAAAGAAAGTAACATACTACTCAATATGCATAATACATCCTACGACAATTTCATAAAATTGGCAATGGAAGCGGATATCCAAGATCCGCGTGATTTAGGCCGTCTCAAAAAAGAAATCTGCAAAAAATTGGGGGTGCAGCCGCCGACCAACGCCGATATGCGGGAACATTATGAAAAATTGGTCGCTAAAAAAGAAATCGGACGGAATCCGGAATTCGAAAAAATCCTCCTCAGCAAAAAAATCCGCACCGAATCCGGCATAGCCGCGGTAGCGGTCCTGACTAAGAGTTATCCTTGTCCGGGAAAATGCATCTATTGCCCCACGGAAAAAGAAATGCCCAAAAGCTACCTTTCCAACGAACCGGCGGTGATGCGGGCTATCAGCGCCAAATTCAGCCCCTACCGGCAAGTATGGAACCGCTTGCGCGCCCTGGAGCTCAACGGCCACCGGATCGACAAAATCGAATTGATCGTGATGGGCGGGACATTTTCCTATTTACCCAAAAATTACCAATCCAAATTTATCAAGGAATGCTTCCGGGCCTGCAACGATTATGGCCGCCATCCCCGCAAAACCGCGCTTCACCGCGCTTCACCGTTGTCGTCGGAACAAAAACGCAACGAGAAGGCCGGGTGCCGGATTATCGGATTGACATTGGAAACCCGCCCCGATTATATCGATGCGGCTGAAGTTTTAAATTTCCGCGAGCTTGGCTGCACCCGCGTCGAACTGGGCGTGCAAAGCGTCTTTGATGACGTCTTAAAAATAAACAAGCGCGGACACACTATCCAAAAAACCATCGACGCCACCAAACTTTTGAAAGATGCCGGATTCAAAATCAACTATCACATTATGCCGGGACTTCCGGGATCCGATTTGGAAAAAGATTACCAGATGTTCAAAGAATTGTTCTGCAACCCAGATTTCCAACCGGATATGCTGAAAATTTATCCGACCGTAGTTACCAAAAACACGAAGCTGCATTCCCTTTGGAAACATGGAAAATATAAACCCTTAGGCGATGCTGAATTCTCCAAATTCGTCTTGCGCGTCAAAAAAAACATCATCCCGCCCTATGTGCGCATCGCCCGCCTGGTGCGGGACGTGCCGACCTCATCCATCTTGGCCGGCCCTACCGTTTCCAATCTGCGCCAGATCATCCAGGACGAATCGCTCTGCCGCTGTATCCGCTGCCGCGAAATCAAATCGGATTACACGATCGGCGAAAAAGCTATCCTGGACCGCATCGATTATGCCGCCTCCGGCGGGAAAGAAATATTCCTGCAATACGTTTCGCCCGACAAGCAAAAACTTTTCGCCCTTTTGCGCCTGCGGATTCCGACAAGAAACAACCAGGACCATTTCATCCCGGTTCTGCGAAATTCCGCCCTCATCCGCGAAGTGCACACCTATGGCAAAATGGCCAAAATCGATAAAAAAGACGGCTCTTCCCCGCAACACGCCGGTTTGGGACGCAAACTGATGCTGGAAGCCGAACGCATCGCCAAAAATGAATTTAATCTGGAAAAGATTGTAGTAATTTCAGGCATCGGGGTGCGCGGATATTATCGGAAATCGGGATACGGACTGCGGAATACTTATATGGTTAAAAAATTAGATTAAACATAATCATATGTCACAAATAATCATCGCGTCCGGACCGGTCATCGTGGAAAATAATCGCGTCTTGTTGAGCCAGCACGGGGACACGGAATTTTGGAAATTTTGCGGAGGACAAAACCGGGAAGGCGAATCTCTGATTGAAACTGCCGCACGCCGGGCTAAAGAAGAATTGGGCATCGATATAGAAATCACAGACCAGCATCCCTACCTAACGCACACGATAAAAGAAACCGGCCAGGAAAAAATCGACGTCGTTTTGGTGCATTATCTCGCCGAGAGAAAAGGCGAAGTCAAACCCGGTGCTGACATCCGCCAGTGGAATTGGATCCCATTGGAAAATTTGGATAAAGAAAATTTAGCGCCCAATATCATGCCGGCACTCAGACACTTTCGATTATTACCCGGTTCCAAGCAACTGGATCAGAATTAATTTTCTTTTCTGCCGCCGATTGAACGATACAGGAATTCCAACCGCTCTTTTTGGCGGCCAAATTCCGGGGTATATCTTCCGTCGAACTTGCGTTAAAAAAATTTCAGCCTATAATTAGTCTATTAAATAATAATGTAACTTTTTTTATGAAAATCGCCAACCACATCATCAAGCTTGCCACCGGCGCCACTTTGGATTTTATCGATATCACGGATAAAATACAGGAAAAAATCAAGGAGACTGCGATTGAAAAAGGCATCGTCAATATCCAAAGCCTCCACACCACTATGGCGATCATCGTCAATGAGGCTGAGCCGCTTCTGATTTCCGATATGAAATCCCGCCTGGAAAAATTAGCTCCGCAAACCGATAGCTATTCCCATGATGATTTCGAAATCCGCACCGTCAATATGTGCGACGGGGAATGCGCCAACGGGCACGCCCACAATAAAGCGCTCCATTTGCCAACTTCGACGATTTTGAACATACTCGGAAACAAATTGCAACTAGGAACCTGGCAAAGGATTTTCGCCATCGAATTGGACCGGTCGAGGCCGAGACAAGTCGCCCTGCAATTTATCGGCGAATAAAACCGCGCTGCCAACTTTCATACCATAAACGCCCGCTATCCAGGGCGTTTTTTTATTTTTCAATCGGAAGTGTGTCAAATGTTCTGGGATATGGTTATTTTCCCGCCAATTGCCCGCAAGCGCCTTGGATTTCCTCGCCCAAACTTTTGCGGATGGTGACACCGATCCGATTTTTTTCCAAATAATCACGGAATTCGAGAGTGCGCCCTTTGGAAGATGGTTTGAATTCCGAGCCGGTCGAATTATAACGGATCAGATTTATATGTAGAAGCTGTAATTTACCGATTGATTTCACGAAGCGGATCAATTTATCGGCGTCTTCAATGCTGTCATTCACGCCGGAAAGCATCACGTATTCCAAAAATACTTTGCGTTTGGTTTTGGCGAAATAATCCTGCAAAGCCTCGCGCAATTTTCCCAGATTGTTTTTGCGGTTGATCGGCATCGCCAAACTTCTTTTTTCGTCATCTCCGAAATGGAGCGACAATGCCAGATTGACTTGCGGAAATTCCGCCGCCAGCTTTCCAATCCCCTCCGGAATACCGGAAGTGGAAACCGAAATCGAGCGCGCGCCGAACCCGAACAATGCCGGATCGATCAAATCACGCAAACTCCGACTCACCTGCTCCCAGTTTAAAAACGGCTCACCCATTCCCATATACACGATATTCGTCAATTTTGAATTTCGGATTTCCAATCCCGGATTATTTTTTAAATATTGGATCCAAAACAAAATCTGATCGGTGATTTCTTCCGCTGTCAAATTCCTTTTAAGCCCGAGCTTGCCGGTAGCGCAAAATTTGCAACCGACAGCGCAACCTATTTGGCAAGAAATGCAAGCCGACCAAGCTCCCGGCTTAGGCGCGATTAAAACCGTTTCCGTCAGGTTCCCGTCACGTAATTTCAAAAGCGCTTTTATAGATTGCCCATCTTTGGATATCAGTATTTGCTGCGCTTCAAAAGACAGAATTTCTAATTCTCCGCCTAAAATCTCACGTAAATTTTTAGAAATAGTCGAGATATCGGAAAAATTCGAAATACCCTCTTGGTAGATGGCTTTTTTGAGCTGTTCCGTCCGGAATTTCGGTTGGCTTTGCGATTGCAAAACCGCCTCCAGTTTTTGTAAATCCATATTTTTTTATATTAACATACCGAAATCTTAGCATATCAGAATTTTAATACAATTACAACCAAAAAAGCACCTTTCCCCGGGTGCTTACTTACCGCATATTTTGAAGTTTCCCCATTCTTCTTCAATTCTCTCTATCCCCCTACAACGTCGTCGCCGTCAGCACCACGCTCGTAGCATAGGTGCCGCTCGGTTGGAATTTGTTGCTTCCAATCTCAGCCCCGAATTGGAGGATTTCATCTGAACCGGTCTGGAGGGTTTCGGTGGAACGGGAGACGATCTGGTAGGCACTAGTGTCG
>JBAYWF010000013.1:0-20043 GCA_041674205.1 Parcubacteria group bacterium | reverse complement strand
TTGGTTGGATTTGCTGGCGCCCATCGAAGCTTTGCGCTCCTGGATGGAAACCAAAGAGATGCTCAGGGCGGAGACCAGGATGATGCCCATGATCATCATCGTGACGACTAGGATGGAAGCCTTATAGTTCCGGCCGGTTTGGTTTTTAAACATAGTATTACTCAATTAATTATTTAATTTTCAATTTTCAATTTCTAAACAATTTCCAAGGACTGAATTTTCAATTTTCAATTTCTTTTATTTCTGCCTTGCCGCTTGTCAGTGTTGAGGATATTTTGTTGAAAATTAAAGTTAGCTCATGCGCCTCTTTCCATAAATTCTTAAGCGTTTCCTTTTCTTTCGGACTAGCAGTCGCCAATAATTCCAGCCAATATTTCGTTTCTTGTATTTCCTTTCTGCAAATAAATATTTTGTTTTTAAAATCTTTCTTGGAACTGGCGCCATTCGCTTCGCAATAATTGGCCCCAACACTGGTCGCGGAGCGAATCAATTGCGAAATAATATTTTCATTCAGCTTGCTTCTGTTTATCCTTACGAGAAACTTTATTATTTCTTTGCTAAATTTTTTAGTTCGTTCTTCTAAATCATATCTCATTGGAAATTGATTAATTAGAAATTGTTTAGAAATTTAAAATTGAAAATTGAAAATTTTATCCGCTAGTTCACTTCCCAATAATCCCGGAGTGACACGGTCGTCTGGATCCTGACCACATCGCTTGACCCAGCACACGTGGTCGAACCGCCATAACAAACCTGCGCAGAAATCGTCACCTTGCCGATTTTATTCGTCAAGCTATCCGATTTGATCACATCAAATTTAAGATCGCCAACATTCGCTCCCACCATATCGCCAAACGGAACATTCACAAAAGAACACCCGTCTACCTTGCCATCGCCATTCGAATCACTGGAAGTGCCGGTTCTGGATTGGATTTTTTGATCATATATTCTATACTCGATACATCTTCCTTGCGAATTATCATAGACTTGGATATCTTGGGAATGACTGACGCCCGCAATCGGTTTGACATACATTACGGTACTCGTCCGCAAAGTCTTAGCCATCTGTTCCATAACAAATCTCACATCTTCTACATCCTTCTGGATCGCTTTGGTTTTCTTGCGCGCGCCGGCCACTTTGACGAAAATTGCCGTAGCCGTGGTCATCACCAAGGAAAAAACGAAAATCGCCACGACCATTTCCATCAATGAGAATCCTTTATATTTATTTCGCTTATTTTCTCCGATTTTCATTTAAAATTTAAAATTTAAAATTTAAAATTCCAACTATTCTCCCCATTTGCCCAGCACTACTTCGGCATAGGCGCATTTGTGGACCGTGTCGCAATCAGCCTTATCAGCCGGAAATGCCGACGCCCCCCGGCTATCCCAGGTCACCATACTTGCGACCGGACGGTTTTCCGTGCCGTTACCAATAACTAGTTTGCGATAGAACCTGGTCGGGGTGCCGGCGGAATTATGGGTATAAAAACCGTTGCCGTCCAGATATAGCCGGTATTGCCCGTTGCAAACTATCGGATTCGGATAACTATAAGTCTTATCTATCCGGCAATTGGTGCCAGCCGTGATGCTATTGAAAGTTTCGACGCTGTTTTCCCAATTATTATCCCGGATATTGCGCGCCAATTCCACGCCCTCCTGCGCCAATTCGACCGCGACAAGTTGGTTGCGCGCGTCCAGCGAAACCGCCATCCCGCTGCCGACCAATCCCATCACGGTCAATATGCCGGTAGTTATCAAAAGGACGGAAAATAAAGTTTCAATCAAAGAAAAACCTTTATATTTCCGGATTGCTTTTTCGTTTTTATTTGTTTTTTCCATATATTTGTCCAGTTCCATTTTACAAGGCGGAATTAATTTTCAACGACATTTCCGGCAACATTCACGGTGACCGTTTTATTGTCCGCGTTCGGATGCGTCAAAACGAAATCGCCGATGCCCGGCCCGGATATGTTTCCGAAAGGAACAGTGAAATAAATCTCCTGATTGACATCGACCGGATCGATTTCAACCCCGTCCTTCAGGACGAAACTTTCCGCGTTATAACGGGAACTGGTCGGATTGCAATCTCCGGCATTGGGAATCCGATAAAAAATCCGATAATCGGTTTGCGAGGTGAATTGGAAGCCATATCCGCACGGCGCCGCTCCGTCTTGCGTCTTTCCCTGCAAGGCATAGCTTTGCGCGAGCCGGATGGCCGCCGCCACTTCCCCTTGCGCCGCTTTGAGCCGCGCGTCCAATTTGGACGGTTGCAAAGACAGCAGGCCTACGCCGCTCATAATGCCGATGATGGCGATGACTACCAGCAGTTCTATCAAAGTCACACCTTTGTAATTTTGTTGATTTTTGGGAAACATAACCTTAAAATAATTCTAAACTTCTTGTAATTTTAAATTTTAAGTTTTAAATTTTAATTGAAATCTAAATTTTTTAATTTTTATTATTGATTGTTAAAATTATCTTAGAAAATATCAGTGTTAGCTCTTGGGCTTCCTTCCAAAGTTCGCGACATTTTTCTTTCTGTTCCGGATCATATTTTGCAATCAGCTCCAGCCAATATTTTGTCTCACGCGCTTCTTTCTTACAGATGCAAATTTTATTCTTAAAATCTTTTTGTGATGCCGCACCGTTAGCTTCAAAATAATTTGCCCCGATGCTCGTTGCCGATCTTACTAATTGACTTATCAGTGGGGTGCTTATAATATCCCTTTTCAATACTTTTAAAAAAATTATGATATCCTCGCTGAATTTACTCGTTCGCTTTTCCAAATCATAATCCTTTGACATTGATTCATTTAAAATTGATTTAAAATTTAAAACTTAAAATTTAAAATTATCAATAAAACATTCCCAAATACCACCCTGTAATCGGTGCATACCAAAACAGCGCGATGAGCGATCCCAGCACCAGGAACGGCGCGAAGGGAATTTGACTGCCCATCTTTTTCTTTTTTAGCAAAATCAGGATTATACCGGAAAGCGCGCCAAGAGTGAAAGCCAGCATCAAACCAAGGAGGATTTCCGGCCAGCCCAAAATCAATCCCAACAGGATCACCAGATAGGCGTCGCCCATCCCCATCCATTTTTCTTTGGAAACCGCCACTAGTAAAAAGAAAAACAGGAAAGCTGCGGCTGCGGCCAGCGTGCCGGAATACGTCGCCAGATTCAAGACATCATTGCCAAAACCGGCCTTGCCCCAATCGAAAACCAGATTGAAAACCACCGCGAAACCGACTGCCGGCCACAGGATCAAGCCCGGAATTTCCAGATACAAAAAATCATACACGAAAATCACGATCAAGAAGCTTGCGATACCCAGATAATAGATGGCTGGCGCCCAAGTGGACACGTCGATCGCGTCAAAGTATCTGCTGCCAATAAGAGCGAAAACCAGCCCGGTGAAAATTTCAACTAGCGGATATTGCCAGGAAATCTTCTCCTGGCAACTGCGACAGCGGAATTTCAACAGGATGAAACTCAAGACGGGGATATTGTCATACCAAGCGATCAAGTTCTTGCAATGCGGGCAATGCGAGCGGTCCGCCACCAAAGTTTCCGCCACGCGCAAACGGTAAACTACTACGTTCAAAAAGCTGCCGACAATCAGACCCAGGACAAGAAAAATGAAAAAAATCATAACCCGTGTTTTTTATTTTTATTACTGATAGAATTATACCATAAAAATCCGCGGCAAGCGAAAAGGGTTATCCACACAAAACCATAATTTTTCCGCCCGGCGTCAAACGGAAATCGTTTCGGAAACCTTGCGCTCTTTTCTCTTCCTGAAGAAAACCCGCACCATCCGTTTAAGCTGTTCCAAAATGAAAACCACCAATTCCAAACCCAGAAAAAAGCTGGCGAACGAAGCGACGAACCTTCCCCAGGAAAATTCCGCGATCGGCCGTTTGATTTCAAAATTTTGATACCACGGGAGGCTTATGTAACTTTTAGCGGAAAAATCCTGTTTCACAAAAGTGAAAGGATAGCCGAAGGACAAATCCTTAGCATCATTTTTTCCATTGATTTTCACCGGCACCGTAAAAACCGCCCCGAGCAGAACCAAGCTGGTCAGCGCCAAGATGATATGTTTTGTTTTAAGATTCATATGTTTAGCTCTTTCAAACAAAAACCGTCGAGCTGACCCGGACGGTTATTGCAAGATCGGAATGATTTATTTTTTAAATATCAAATTAGCAGCCAGCCGGAAAACCTTTCACCGAAGCCGCGGTCGGCGTCGCGGTCAAGCCGTAGGATATGTCATTAGCTCCGACATAATAATACAATGCCGTAGTACTGACACCATCGCAGTTGGGATTTTTCGAGTCATTGGCTATGCGGACCCGCAGGATCGGATTGGAATTGGAACATCGATAATTAGCGATATTGCCGGCATAATTGGCCGTACCCGTGCCTAAATTCAGTTCAGTGGCGGTCGGCAGATAGCTGGTACCGACGGCGACGCCGGCTGAAGTCGTGCACACGGTCTGGGTTCCGGTAGCGGTAGTGATCGTCCGCAAGACATTCGTAGAATCGGCACAGCACAAAGCCACCGCTCCCTTCAGCGTGGACATCGTCGTTTTGAAGGCCGCGCCGGCCGATCTCTGGCGGGAACTGGTCAGACTCACGAGGATAACGCTCGACAAGATGCCGATGATGGCGATTACGATCAACAGCTCGATCAGCGTGAAACCTTTTGTTTGTTTGTTTTCCATTGGTTTGTTTTTGTTAAAAATTTTAT
Source organism: Parcubacteria group bacterium (assembly GCA_041674205.1). Classification (GTDB taxonomy): domain Bacteria; phylum Patescibacteriota; class Minisyncoccia; order Moranbacterales; family UBA2206; genus JAUXSK01. The sequence goes on along the minus strand of JBAYWF010000013.1, from coordinate 15,284 downwards.
CCGCTTGCCAATTTCGCCTAGGCGGTCAGATTGGCAAGCAAGAAAACTTTCAAGCCCTAACTAGCATCCAGCAGGGAAAGTTACTCTTTCAGAAGTCACAGTTGCACCAGTACAGTTCGTGCCAGGACCATCCAAAGTAATATTAAGCTGTGGAGTTGTCTGATCACAAGCAGCACCAACTGCATATGTAACGCCTCCCGATTCAACCTTCAAATCAGCTGCCAATGGCAATATTGATCCGATTGGGCTAGTACATACGTCAGTATCAACTGGATCAACACCTGTGTTGAAAGTATTAGTCGCAGTATCACAACACAAAACTACCGCCGGTTGCAAACTGGAAACAGTCGCCTTGAACGCAGCCGCGTTAGCCTTGACTCTCGCGTTGTTCAAACTCACCAAAACGATGGACGCCAAGATACCGATGATGGCGATAACGATCAAGAGTTCGATCAGGGTAAAACCTTTTTCAAATTTTTTCATTCATTTCACCTGCCTTCCTAGTTCACCCCGAGGTTCCATTCCTGGAATCTTACAGAGTTTTTATTTTTTTATTTATCTTTAAACTTTCAGATGTCTTTTTTATTTGATCCGCCTTTTCATTTCTTTGAAAATATTCCTTACTGGCAGGCCTTCGTGCTCAAACTGCAAGTGATGTCCGTCTGTCCGGCTTTGGTCAGGGTGTAGGTATAGGTCGTTCCGTCCAGTGCCGGCAATTCCGCGGCGGCTACGAAAATCCATCCGGTCCGGCTGATGTCCGGCCATTCCACGCTGTGGCTGCCATAGGCCGTGTTGGTGCCGGTGCCGTCCGTGCAGATAATCGCGCTGGCCGAACCGTCCGTGCCGCCACCATCATCCACGCACATCGTGAATTCTCCCATCACGCTCGAAGCAGATGACAGCGCCGAAGCCCGCATCGCCCTTTCCTTGGCGCCGTTGGCCGTCACCAGGACGATTGAGGCCAGGATGCCGATGATGGCGATCACGATCAACAGCTCGATCAGTGTGAAACCTCTTCTGTCGGCAGATGCGTCATTCCTGCTTGTTTGCATTTTTTCGTCCATCTTTATTCGGGCTATAATTGTCCCGCTATATTATAAATCGGCATAATAACTGAGAAAGCTAGGAAAGCCACCGCCACGCCGATCAGCACCATCAACAACGGCTCGATCAAAGTGGAAAGGTTTTTGGCCATATCGGACGATTCCTGTTCATAGAAATTCGCTACATGCTGCAGCACCAAGTCGATTTGTCCGGATTCCTCGCCGATTTTCACCATCTGTGAAACGATCGGCGGAATCTGCGGAGACTTGCGCAAAACGTCGCTCATCACCCCGCCGATCCGGATTTCATCCGCCGCTTTCAGGAAAATCGATTCATAGACCGTATTGCCGATGACCGAACTCACGATTTTCAAAGCTTGGATGATCGGGATGCCGCCTGCCAAGAGCACCGATAGGTTGTCCGCAAAGCGCGCGATGTAGAGGTATTGATAGATCGTTCCGAAAATCGGCAAGCGGATCTTGATGCGGTCCCACTCTTTGGATCCGTCTTCGGTCTTAATATAATAAATGCCGCTACCGACGACCCCCAGTATCATAATCGCGATAGCCCACCAATAGACCGCCATAAAATCACTGACTCCGATCACCACACTGGTGTACCACGGCACCGCCACGCCTTCCATACTTTTGATCATCAGCGTCAGTTTCGGGATGATGAAAGTCACCACCAAAAACGCGATTATGAAAAACACGATCATCACGATGACCGGATAGGTCATCGCCGATTTGACGCGCTGGGTCAGCGTGTAATTTTTTTCGATATTGTTAGCCACGTATTCCACGGACTTTTTCAGGTTTCCCGAAACCTCCCCGGCCCTGACGATATTGATAGCCAGATTGGAAAAGATATGTTTGTGTTTTTTCAACGCGTCCGAAAGCGGCAAACCGTCCTGGATATCATTCACCACCTCGCCGATTATCTTTTGGAAATAGCGGTTGACCATCTGCTCCTTGATGGCCGTCAATGAAGCGACGATCGGAACCTTAGCTTCGATCAAAATCGACAACTGGCGGAAAAAAACCATCAACTCCTTGTCATTGACTTTGTCGAAATATCGGAGGAAGGTTTTTTCCAAAGAATTTTTTTCTTTTTCCGTCGCGATCGATAACGGGAAGAGCTCGTTTTTTTGCAACAGCTCGACCGCCACCTCGCTGCTGACCGCGTCGATGATCCCTTCTTTCAATTCCCCTTCCTTGTTTTTTGCCTTGAAAATAAATTTCATTTTTTTGTTTTTATTTCCTTATGATATCGCAGATACCGCGGTGGAAAAATTCATATCCATATTATACACCCAAAAAGAAAAATGTCCTATAGCCCGATCCGGTCAGCGCAACAGGGATTGGAAATTATTTTTTTCCTTGGCGAAAGACAATGCCGTATCGATGGAAATGATTCCCCGCCGGGTCAGTTCCGCCAAAGATTTGTCCATCGTGACCATTCCCTGGTCGGAGCTCGTTTCGATGCTGTTGTCGATCTGATAGGCCTTGCCTTCGCGGATCAGATTTTCAATCGCATGGTTCTTGATCATTATCTCCACTGCCGGCACGCGCCCCCCGTCCACCCGCGGAACCAATCTTTGCGAAATCACGCCGAGCAGCGTATTGGCCAATTGCGCCCGCACCTGGTTCTGCTGATGGGCCGGAAAAACGTCGATGATGCGGTCGATGGTCTGCGCGGAATCATTGGTATGCAAAGTGGCGAAAATCAGATGGCCGGTTTCCGCGCCGGTCATCGCGATGCTGATACTTTCCAGATCCCGCAATTCTCCGACCAGAACCACATTGGCATCTTCGCGGAAAACCGCCTTCAGGGCCGTCTGGAAATTTGTCGAATCTTGGAAAACTTCCCGCTGGTTGATGATGCATTTGTCCTGCTCATAGATATATTCGATCGGGTCTTCGATAGTCACGATATGCTTCTCCTGATTATGGTTTATTTCATTGATAAGCGCCGCCAAGGTCGTGGACTTGCCGTGTCCCACCGGACCGACCACCAAGACCAGCCCTTGCGAAGATTTGGTGAAATCATAGAGCACTTCCGGCATATTCAATTCATCCAATTTTTTGATTTCATGCGGGATCAGGCGCATCGCCACGCTCACATAGCCTTGCTGGAAAAATATATTCACCCGGAAACGCGCTTTATCTTCGAAATTATATGACAAGTCGATCTGCTTGTCCGCCAAAAATTTTTTCTTGTTCTCTTCATTGTTGCCGATGATGACGTCGCTCATCGCCTGGGTATCGGCCGGGGTCAGCATAGCGTCTTGCGACACGGGAAACAGCCGGCCGTCGATCCTGAGCGTCGGATATCTCCCCACCACCAAATGCAGATCGGAAGCGCCCTGCTGAGCCACCAGCCGCATCAGGTTTTTCACCCTTTGTTCGGTATGTACTGTACCCATAGATAATTTTATACTTGTGGTTAATTTTTAACTTCTTCTTTTTTGGGCAGATAGATGCGGATTTTTTCCAAGACTTCCGACGGGGTAAAATGCGATTTGATGAGATAATCCTTGGCGCCCAAGACGAAGCCTTGTCCGATTTCCTCTTTCTGGCTGAGGTTGGTCAGCAGAATCACCGGGATTTTCCGCAATTCCTCATTGGCTTTGATTTTTTTGAGAACTTCCAAGCCGTCCACATACGGCATTATAATGTCCAGCAGGATGAGGTCCGGCATGCATTCGCCGCTTTCCAACTTCTTGATCGCTTCCATCCCGTTATTGGCCGCCACGACATTGAATCCTTCCAGTGATAATTTTGTCTGGTAGATATCCATCACGAATGAATCATCCTCCACGATCAGAATAGTTTGTTTTTCCATATTATCTAAAATTAAAATTTATACGCCCTGTTAATCATTTTCTTCTTCCAGTGTGATGCTGCCCTCGGTCACCCGCTCAATCTCTTCGAATGTCGTAATTCCTTTTAAAGCCTTCAGGATCCCGTCCTGCCTGATCGTCAAAGACCCCATCTTGTCCCGCTCCTGGGTCAACAAGATTTCGCTACCTCTTTTTTCGATGATGATCGTACGCATCGCGTCCGTCACGCGCACGACTTCAAAAATCGCCATCCGCCCGCTAAGCCCGGTCCCGTTGCAAGCATCGCAACCTTTGCCCCGGAACAGGCTGATTTTTTCCGACAAATCCACGCCGTATCTGCCCAGTTCGCCCTTGGATATGTTTTCAATTTCTTTAAGGATCTGTTTTTTCAATACTTCCGACACTTCGATTTCAGCTTTGCAATTTTCACAGATCCGGCGCACCAGCCGCTGGGCCATCACGAGCCGCAGCGAAGACGACAACAGGAACGGCTCGATGCCCATATCAACCAGCCGCGGAATAGCGCCGATAGCCGTATTGGTGTGCAAGGTCGAAAACATCAAGTGTCCCGTTAGCGCGGCATGCACCGCCAATTCGGCCGTCTCGCCGTCGCGGATTTCGCCTACCATAATGACATTCGGATCCTGACGCAAGATCGTCCGCAAGCCTGAAGCGAAAGTGTAGCCGATTTCCGGTTTTATCTGACTCTGATTCAAGCCCTCGATGTCATATTCGATTGGATCTTCCAGAGTGATGATATTCCGCTCATCGTTATTCAGGATTTTCAACATCGCATACAAGGTCGTAGATTTTCCGGATCCGGTCGGACCGGTCATCAGGATCATCCCATAAGTTTCTTTTATGGCGTCTTTCATATTATCCAGGCCCATTCCCACCAAACCCATCGTTTCGATATCGCTCACGCCCTTATCCTTATCCAAGATTCTCATTACGACTTTTTCCCCGTTGATGACCGGCAAAGTCGAAACGCGGAAATCGATCGCGTTGCCGTTATGCATCAGCCGGAAACGTCCGTCCTGCGGCTTTCTTTTTTCATCGATTTTCAGATTGGAGAGGATTTTTATCCGCGATACCACGACCGGCCCGATTTCTTTGGGAATGATCAGACTGACATGCAGCACCCCGTCCACGCGGAACCTGACGCGGAAATCGCGCTCCATCGGTTCGATGTGGATATCGCTCGCGTGCCCTTCGATGGCGTGGCTCACGATGACTTCGACCAGTTTCGCGACCGGCGCTTCTTTCAAATTCTGCTCTTTCGCGGACTCTTCGTCATTTTCGATAATTTCCAAAGAACCTTTATCCTCAGCAAACGATTTGACCGCTTCTTTCACGATGTCGGCCGGTCCGGCATAAAACCGGAACAGCTCTTTGAAAACGTTCTCTGAAACGAGATAGATGGAAATCTCTTTTTTTTCTTTCTCAGCGATAAACCGTAATGTATTGAGAGCATCTATATCTTGCGGATTGAGCATAGCCACCTTTATGGCGTCGCCAACCGCTTCAAAAACGATGAAGCCGTATTTCTTCGCGACTTCTTCCGGAATTATCCTGATAGCCCGATCATCGACAGCCTTCGGAGCCTTATCCAAATAAGCGATATCCAGTGAAGCGGCCCTTTCTGCGATATCGCCGCCGTTTTTCACCGCGGTATCGTTTTTTACGCCAAGATTATTATCCATAGAAACTGCAAGCTGAACGGTTTTTTATTATTTAGGAAGCGGAAAATGGATTAGATCGTCCGATTGATCCCGTGTCAACCTTGAGGATATCCATGCTCGTCTTGGCTTTGATCTTGTCGACAACGCCCATATCGAACATCCCCGTCGAAAAAACTTCACTGCCCATACTCGCGATCGAGCCGGTCTTGTCCAGATAATTGAATCTGATGACGGCATCCATCTGCAATGATCCGTTCTCCGCGCCGGAACCCTGGGTTATTTTCATCGAAACTATCTCATTGAAACGTTTCAATCTGGACACATCCGCGATGAACTGCCTCAATTTTCCATAATCGCCCGTCAAAGCCACGCTCGCTTTGAAATTCTTTGCCACGGCTTTCGGCGCCGCCTCGACCGGAATTTCATTGCCGTTCTCATCCAACATAAACTCCTCTTCAGGCTGGACGACGGAAGCAGCGCTCTCGTCATCCATCGTCACGCCTGACAAAAATACGCCCGCACCGGATGCGATCGAATTCAGATTGGCGATCACATCTTCATCGGTCTTCTTTTCAGGCAGATATTGCAGCAGAATTTTCTGTTGTTCACTGCTATCGTTCAAAGCCGCCACCAAACTGCCGGCATTTTCCTCTTTCAAACTTATGTCCGCCAATTTCAACTCGGCGCCTTTCAGTTTATTGCCGGCCGCGACAACCCCCTCCGGACCGGAATAGGCCGGTATGGCCACCCAAATAGCCAGATACATTATAATCACCAGCATCAGCGGAGTAAGTAAGATTTTTAGCTTCATAGTATTGCCGGCTCTTGATCAAGGGCCGCTTTTAAAAAAAATTAATTAAGTGCTATCTCCATTGAAAAAACAGTCTTTCCCTCATTCGACACGCTCGCGCTCTTTACGACCACCTCGGAAAAATAACTTGAACTTTTGAAGCTCAGGACTTGCCTGGCTACCGCCTCGTAATTATCCGCGACACATTCCAATTTGAGAGTCTTGGCTTCTTTGTCAGCTTCGAAAGCGGTGATATAGACGCCGGAAACGAGATTCTTCTCGACCTCCTGCAAAACATCAAATGTCAGATTCGTCTGACCCACCAATCCATCGGAAAGCGAAAGCCGGTTTTGGAAATCAACGATGTCTTTGTTCCTGGCATTCGCCATCAATCCAGCTTCCTTGTCGGCATACGCAGCCTCGACGGCAGCCACTTTGTTATCCAGACTGTTCGCCCACAACATCAGTCCGCCGCTGATGACAGCCACGACCAGCAGGATTATTTCGATAACCACTATGCCTCCTTTAGCCGCAGCGGTTCCTTTGTTGTCCTGCAGCATCGCCTGATTGGTCGACAGATTTATATTCACCATATATTTTTTCTCCCGTTAGCCGGGATTTTATTTATTAGAGATCCTTATTATTTTTTAAAATTCTCATCGACGCCGCCCAAAGCCAGGCCGATAGCTACCGAAAATTGGTTTCCAAGCTCCCTGGCTTTCGGCTCGAGCCGCTTGTCATATTCGATCCTGCCCAGCGGATTCCCGATTATGGTCTTGATGCCCAAGGCCTTGGAAAAATATTCATCCAAGCCGGGAAGTCCGGCTGTTCCTCCGGAAAGGATTATGCCATCGACGGCCGCTTTCGAATCGGTCTTGTAGTATGCTTTCATCACCCGCAAAATTTCCCCGACGATCAAATCGATCACCGGAAAAGTTATGCTGGAATCCCCGTCCAGGAAATTCTTGCCGGAAACCTTCAGTTTATCCGCCCGTTCATCATCTATATTCATACTTTTGGCGATCACTTTGCTGATATCCCGGCCGCCGGCATCGATATTGCGGTTAGCCTTGATCACGCCTTTTTCAACCAGGATGATATTGCATATGCGCGACCCGATATCCACGACGACGAAATTGCCCTGGTCGTTGCCGACCAGCGACCTGACCAGAGAGAAGCTTTCGATTTCTATGGACTTCAGATGCAACTCGGTATTGCCGGCCAGCTTCTCATATTTGATGACTTTATTCTTGGGAGCCGCCACCAGCAAGACTTGCACTTTGCCATTGGCTGCGCCTTCCGGCACGGGAACGGCGCCAGGAGCCTCCTTAGATTGGCTGACCAAACTTTTTTTCTGATCCTTCTTGCCGACGATGTCCCAACTCAAAACGACATCATCCAATGAAATCGGAACGTATTTATGCGCTTCAAATTTGATGGCCTGGTTAAGATCATCTTTTGACATATCGGGAAATTCAATGAGGGTTATCAACCCCCCGAAAGACGGGATGGAAAAATACGCGTTGCGCCCGGATATGCCCGACGTTTTGACCATCCTGCGTATGTATTCCGGCAAAACGGTTTCGAAATATGAAGCTTTCAAATCATTATCCCCCATCAGGCCGTTTATCCGTACGCGCGCATAATTCGACAGGACCGGCTTATTCCCGCTGATTTTCAATTCGACCATCTTTATATTGGAAGTCCCTACGTCGATTCCGATGAATTTTTTTTCTCCTAATCCGAACATTTGTTTTTATTTTTTATTTATGGAAACCCCGTTATCGCAGACCGATCCGGGGAATATTTTTTCTTTGGGAAATATTCACAATATCATTGTAACATATTTTATCGCAAACGACCATACCCGGCATCGGAAAATTATCCACAGCGCCGGAAAATTATCCGGAGGCCCGCACGGTTTGACATAGGCTGGTTTTAAAAATAAACTAGTAAGGATAATCCTTCAGTCCAACATATGCCAAATATAACCGACCGGACAGCCGGACACAAATTGACCAACCACGCCAAAAAAGCTTTTCTCGAAGCTGAACGGCTGGCTCGGAAATCCAAACATCCCAAACTCGACAATCTCCATCTGCTCTATGCCATCTATCTGGAAAAGGGCAGTTTGGGCAGTAATATTTTGAATGACCTCGGAATCGGAAAGGAATCTTTCGAAAGCCTCCTGTCCGGGCTGGCGGACGCGGCAACCGTCGCTGAAAACTCCCCGCTTGCCATCTCCGACAATCTCAAAAAAACTTTCACCCGCGCCTACGGCATCGCCAAAGAGTTCGAATATCCGTATGTCGGCACGGAACACCTGACCTACGCCATCATCAATTCCGGCGATGAAACGATTGCAGAAATATTGTCAGGCGCCGATCTCCAAGATATCCATAAATCCATTATGGCGCTTTTCGATCCGAGCCAGCTCTCCGGCCTGCCCAAGATTTTCGACATTCCGGAAATAGGCCTCAGAAAAAAAACCGCCAAAAAATCTTCCGCCACGCCCTTCGTCGATAAATTTTGCATCGACAAAAACAAGGAGGTCCGTACAAGGAATGAGGCGGTCATCGGACGTGAAAAAGAAATCCAGCGGATAATCAATATCCTAGGCAGGAAAAACAAGAATAACCCCGTCCTCATCGGTGAAGCGGGCGTAGGGAAAACCGCTATCGTTTCCGGACTGGCGCAAAGGATAAACGCCGGCGCGGTTCCCCAGTCGCTCTACCGCAAAAAAATAATGGGATTGGACGTCACGCAACTGATCGCCGGTACGAGCTTCCGGGGAGAATTCGAATCCAGACTGAAAGAAATCGTCAAAGAGGTGACCGCAAACCCGGATATCATCCTTTTTATCGATGAGCTCCATTCCATCGTCGGCGCCGGCAACACGCCCGGCGGCCTTGACCTAGCCAATATCCTAAAACCGGCCTTGGCCCGCGGGGATATGCGGATTATCGGCGCGACGACTTTTGAAGAATACAAAAAACATATCGAAAAAGACGCAGCGCTTGAACGGAGATTCCAGCCGGTCCACATCGAAGAACCCACCCGGGCCGAAGCCGAAAAAATACTTTTCGGCATCCGGAAAAATTACGAAACCTTCCATAACGCCGCCATTTCCGACGGAGCCGTCACGGCGGCGGTCGATTTGAGCATCCGCTATATCCAAAACCGCTTCTTGCCTGACAAAGCCATCGACGTGCTTGATGAGACTGCTTCCGATATGCGCTCGCGCCGCAAACTTTCCGACTCGCTGCGCCAAATCAGAAAATTGGAAGACCGACTGTCCGGCTTGCTTGCGAAAAAAGAGAAATTGGTCGGACAAGAATATTATGAAAAAGCCGCCGGATTGCGCAGCGAAGAAAAAAAGATCGCGGAACAATTGGAACTCTTGCGGCAAAAACAAACGGCTGAAGAAAAAAACGATCCCATCAGTATAACCGCGGACGATATTATCGGGACCGTATCCAGGATTTCGAAAATCCCTGCTGAAAAAATCTCGCAAGAAAAAGGCCGTAAAATAAAAAACATCCGGCAAAACCTCGCTTCGCATATCGTCGGCCAAACGGAAGCCATTGAAAAACTTTCCAGCGCCCTCTTGCGCTCGCAATCCGGCATCGGCAATCCGGACCGCCCGCTCGGTTCCTTCCTCTTCCTTGGACCGACCGGCGTCGGCAAAACATTGACTGCCAAAATATTGGCGCAGGAATTTTTCGGCAACCCCAAGTCTCTCATCCGGATCGATATGAGCGAATTGATGGAGCGCCACAACGTCGCTTCGCTTATCGGATCGCCCGCCGGCTATGTCGGCTATGGTGAAGGCGGCAAGCTCACGGAAAAAGTCCGGAGAAACCCGTATTCGGTCATCCTGCTGGATGAAATAGAAAAAGCCCATCCCGATGTTTTCAATATACTCTTGCAAATCTTGGAGGACGGCATCCTGACCGATGCCGAAGGCACCCGCGTCGATTTCAAAAATACCATCATCATCCTTACCTCCAACATCGGCACCTCCGAATTCACCAACGCTTCCAAGGTAGGTTTCGAATCGGAACAGTCCAAAAACGACCTGCATAAAAAATTCAATAACATCAAAGACGGCGCGCTCAAGGATCTCGAGAAAAAAATGCGCCCGGAACTCCTGAATCGCCTGGATTGCATCCTGGTTTTCAACGCCCTAGGTGAAACGGAAATAAAAACGATCGCCGGAAAAGAGCTGCAAAAATTAGCCGTCCGGATGTCCCAACAGAAAATAGAACTGCGGTTCAAACCGGATGTCATCGAATTCATCGCCGGAAAAAGCCTTGCCTTCAACCAAGGCGCCCGCCTCGTCCGCAAAAACATCCAAGAACTGCTGGAAAACCCGATCGCCGAACGGATCGTGTACGGCAAAGTCGCGAAAGGGAAAATCAGCGCGAGCGTCAAGAAGGGAGAAATAATATTAGTTTAAAATTTTTAATTTTTATAATTTTGTAAATAATTTCTTAAATCTGAATTTTCAAACCGACCTATCGATTGCAGACACTGAGGTTTAAAAATTGGAAATTACAAAATTGGAAATACTGAAAAATTTACAAACCTTCCTCTTAGACACCCTCTTTCCGATAAACTGCCTTTCCTGCGGTTGCGGCGACATTTGGCTTTGCGACGATTGCCTGCGCAAGATAGAATTGCTCTCCGTCCAGGTCTGCCCGAAATGCGAAGACACGATCACTGACAGCGGACGCGTCTGCCGGAATTGCAAATTCTCTTCCGTGCTGGACGGCCTGCTCGTCGCCTCCAAATATAAAGATGGTAACCTTGGCAAATTGGTGCATCTGTATAAATACCGGTTTATTGAAGACCTGCACATCCCATTAGGGAAAATCCTCACCGAAGCCATCCTGCAATCACGCTTGCCCATCCCGGATATGATCATCCCGATACCGCTCCATCCGCGGCGCCAGCGCTGGCGCGGTTTCAACCAATCGCAACTGCTGGCCGGCCATATCGGCCGGAATTTGGCGCCTGGTTTTGAAATCCCGCTCGGAACGGACATCTTGCGCCGGAAAAGATACACCCCGCCCCAGATGAAAATCAAAAAGTACGCTGAGAGGCTGGATAATCTGCGGAACGCCTTCGCGATCGCCAAGCATGGAAATGTGCGAAATAAAACCATCCTCCTGGTCGATGACATCGCCACCACCGGCGCCACCCTTTTCGAATGTGCCGAAGTCCTGAAACGAAACGGCGCCAAAAAAGTTTTCGGCGCCGTCCTAGCCAGGCAAGAAACGGAATGATCCTTCCTAAAACTCGGTTTTAGGAAGGATTTAAAGACTAGAATATCTTTCTGAATTCTTCAGCCAACGGACGCATTTCCTCATCCGTCAAAAACAGGTTTTCATCCGAATTTTTACGGAAAATATGGGTTTCTTGTATTCCGTCATCAGCATACCTCGGCATAATATGGAAATGCAGATGGAAAACCGTCTGGCCAGCGATAGATCCTTCGTTGAAACCGTAATTGAAACCGGCCGGCCGCAAGTAGCCGTCCAATTTTTCCGAAACCGCTTTCACCGTCCGCATCAAACTGGCCAGCCCGTCTCCGTCCAATTCCCGCACGCCCTCCACATGCGTTTTGGGCACGACCAGGCATTGTCCTCTTGTTTTCGGACTCAAATTATAGAAAACATACTCTTTTTCCGTCTCGAATATTTTCTGTTTGGCGATGGTTTCCGGATCGCAAAATGGGCAACTCATAAATTTCATCAGATTAATTTTTAAATATCGCGCGGGACCGCTATCGTCCCAGCAGGATCAGGATCGAAAAAATTATACTTATATTCAACAGGTCGTGACCGGCTCCCAACACGAAATTCCCTATTGATTTATTTTCAATAATCACTTTTTTTATGCCGGAAACGGCAGCCAGGAAGAAAAAAACCGCGAAAGCGATTTCCAATCCTTGGAAAAACGTTTTGATTTGGAATATATCCAAAAGCATCCTGAACGCGACGGCTGAAAAAAAATGCACCAAAAAAGACGCTTGCGCGAGATCCTTCCAGTTCTTGGCGGGAGCTTTTCCTGCCAGTTCTTCTTCGGCCGTCCGGCTGTCTTTTTTCAGAAAAACCGCGTACCACAAAAAACTGCCGGCCATACCGGCGCCGGCAGCTAAAAAAATCGGCAAAAAAGTGAATCTGATGAATTCCATAACACTGGCGCGGTTGGGAGATGAAAAAATATCGCAAAAAATATCGATGGCGAACGTTGGAAACGCGACGCGGCCTTTCCGGCAGACGGTCGATGTTGCATAAACTGTTATGTAACGATTTATGTAACGATTTCCTTCTGGTCGTTATCTGGAGGAAGAGGAGAGATTTACCCGTCCGTTTCACTTCCGAGTATAAACTTCTCATCTCTCCTCTTCACTATTGTTCACGTTGTTCATTGAGGAAGAGGAGAGATTCGAACTCTCGGTGGACTTTCACCCACGACAGTTTTCAAGACTGTTCCCTTAAACCGCTCGGGCACTCTTCCGCTATCGATGCGCATTTTTTCCACCTCCGGCGCTTATCGGCAGGCAAAAACCTTTTTTTTCAAGTTTCAAACGCCGCCACCCGGTCCGTCAATTCACCCATCCATCCTACCACCTGGAAATGGATTTGTAAATATGATAGTATGGAAGGCATAAGGCACTAGGATCAAACGGGATGTACGTAGGCAATTTCGAGGAAAATATCCAAGACAGCCAGGCAAGCGAAGAAAAAATAGATCGCTTTTTTTCGCATACGAAAAAAGCGGCCAAGAAGATCGCGGCGCCGGAGGAAGAAAAGCTGATCACGGAACATTCCGCGGATGTTTTGGCACATTGGCGGGCGCCTGAATTCGAAGTCTATGAACAGAACAAAAGAAGCTTCCTCTATGTCACTTTGCTGTTTATCGCCCTTATCGCCTATGCCCTCTATGCCGACAGTCCGATTATGGCCATAACTTTCGTCCTGTTCGGAGTTGTCGGATACATCCATATGAACAAGGATCCGCGCGTCCTTGATTTTATGGTAACTTACGATGGCATCGTCGCCGGCAATGAAATTTTCAAATACGAAGCCATCAAATCGTTCTGGATCTTCTACGAAGCCGACGGATTGAAAGTCATCAGCCTGCACACGGACAGTTATCTCACGCCCTATGTCCACATCCCCATCCATAACGAGGATCCGGTCCGGATCCGCGGGCTTTTGTTGGGACATCTCGAGGAAATCAAGCAAGAGCCGAATATCGCGGACGTATTTGAAAGATTCCTGCATATGTAGTAAGCTATATCAGTCCGGTAAAAGCGCTTATAGCTCAGTGGATAGAGCGTCTGGTTGCGGTCCAGAAGGTCGCAGGTTCGATTCCTGCTAAGCGCACCAAATAATTCTCACTGCCATGCTTCACAATCGTCACCTAAAAACTTGGTCTGGCTTTATTTACAACACCTTTCCTGGCCGATAGGACAAGGTTGCTTTTTGTATTTGCAATCCGCCCTATCGGGCGGGTTTTTTGTTTGTGTGTATTTATTAACTTCACATTCATTTTAAGGAATTACAATTATGATTCAATTCACCGAACATTCTTTCAAAAAACTATTTATCGCGCTTGCCGTATATCTTACTTCGCTCTTTGCAGCAAACACGCTTGGATTGAAAATAATGCCATTTATTTTTGGATCGCACTTATCGGTAGCAGTATTTTCTTTTCCGGTCGTGTTTCTCATGACCGATGTTATCGGCGAAGTGTATGGTAAGCGCACCGCAAAGTTTTTCGTGTTAGCCGGATTTATCGGCACAGCTTTGTTCATCGCGTATTCGTTTCTCTCATTGTCAATGCCGTGGTCGACGGACAGTGAATGGGCGCGAGCGGAATACGACCAAATTTTCGGCATTTCGGCACGCATTGCGCTTGCTTCGCTCGTCGCCTTCCTCATCGCCGAATACCAAGACGTATTATCATTCTTCTTTTTCCGTGAAAAATTAGGCGTAAAACTCTTCTGGGTGCGCTCGCTTCTCTCCAACCTTTGGTCACAGTTGCTCGACACCACGATCTTCATGGTTGTTGCATTTGCGGGTGTGTACCCAACACATACGCTTATCAGCATCATTATCACTTGGTGGCTATATAAAGTAGCGATGGGTGCGCTTTACACTCCGCTTTCCTATCTCGGCATCCACTTCTTGCGAGACAAAGATGAACTGGCTAACTCTCAACAAATATGATTATCCGACCAATCAAAACCCGCGTCTTCCAAGAGGGCGACGATTTGTTCGCGTTCATCACGGATTATTTAAAGAAAATTCCCGAAAAATCCGTGGTTGTCGTTACTTCTAAAATCGTCGCCCTTGCGGAGAGGCGTACGACTGTCGTCGAAAATAGCAAGACGAAAGAAAAATTAATCCGCGCGGAAAGCGAGTTTGCCATTCCGACTAAATACGCTTGGCTGACTGTCAAAGACGGTATGCTTATGGCTTCCGCCGGAATTGACGAATCAAACGCGAATGGCAAGCTGATTCTCTTGCCGAAAGACAGTTTCAAGACCGCTCTCTTTCTGCGCGACAAATTGCGGAAACATTATGGTGTTAGACATCTCGGCGTACTTATTACGGACAGCCGGACGATTCCACTTCGCGCCGGCGTAACCGGCGTTGCCCTCGGCTACGCAGGCTTCCGTGGCGTGAAAGACTATCGCGGCACGCCTGATATTTTCGGGAGAAAATTCAAATTTTCTCGAACAGATGTCGCTGACAGTCTCGCCACGGCCGCAGTTTTCGTCATGGGCGAAGGAAAAGAGCAACAGCCCTTGGCAATTATTGAAAAGACTCCGATTGAATTTTGCAATAAAATTCATCGCAATGAGTTGCATATCGACATCAAAGACGATATGTACCAGCCCTTCTTTTCA
>JBAYWF010000012.1:0-20885 GCA_041674205.1 Parcubacteria group bacterium | reverse complement strand
TATCCCAGGCGTAGCCGTAACTGCAGATACTGTTTTCACTATCATCGCAATGGATGAAAGGAAACTCTTCATTGCTGGAAACCGAGCCTTGCGCGGTATCCGGAACGACGCTGATAGTGGAAATGATCGGAGAAAACACCGCATCCACCTCCTTGCTTGCGTCCATCACCACTGTCCACGGGTTGTCGGCATAGCACAGCGTGCCGTCGTCCCAATGGTCGAATGTCCAGCCGTAATTGGGATTGGCGGTCAAATCCACCAAATCACCCGAATCGAATTCATACTCGCAATAGTCGCTGAACTCCACCCCACACTCGATCCCATAATCCCCAGTGACGCTGCCGCCTTCGGGAGGATTGAGGGTGATGGAGAGTTGGGGCGGCGGCCGGTATCCGCAATATTCATGCGTGGCCGTATTGTAGAGCTGTACGTCCGGAGTGGCTGATGATACATAGGAACAAATCTGTTCCCAAGTTGAGCCGGTAGGGTAGTAACCATAAGCACTGACAGGGACAGCTGCGCTGGTAGATAGAGAAGTCAAATTCATGCTTAAGCCTAAATAAGGTGAAATAAACATGTTTCCACCGAGGCTGAAGTAAATGGCACGCAATGATGGTTCATAGCGCCATGATGTCCCAGGTCTAAATATCACAGTGGAGCTGTTCCAAAGATAATGCCAGATAACACCCGATGGTGATTTTATCGTTATTGATTTGTCATAGACGCCAAGACCGCAATATGAGGCTGGCACCGGTAAAAAAGTGAGAGGCAGTGTCATATTGCAGGCAAGGACATTCCCGACGCTTAGCCAAAAAAACATAGGAAAAAGCAAAACTAAGATTTTCTTCATTTTCCAGACTCCTTTTTCTCATTGATTTTTGAAAAACTTTTCTTCTAGCCGTTCGAGCTTCCATTTCGTTTCTTGTTTTCCAATGCCTCCTTTCCAATTTGAATTTTTATCAAAGAACAACAAGCCTTTTCCAGTATGCGGGGGGGGGCGGAGGTTGTGTCAAATTTATCTAGCCAAAATCGGCCGACTATCCAATCCAAGCATCCCTTGCTGGATGTTTTATGCTACAATACGGATGTGATAAGCTATCCGACCGATATGGATAAATTAAAAAAAGAAATATTGATCGCCACGGAAAACCGGGGCAAAGCGCGGGAGATAGAAGTGATTTTCAGGGACACCGATTTCGTGTTGCGTTTTCTCTATGAATTCAAGGAGGCGATAGGCGGCTTGCAGATAGTGGAAAACGCCAAAGATTTCGAGGGCAATGCGCTTATCAAGGCGATCATCGTAGGAGAGAAGCTGGGTATGCTGACCTTAGCGGATGACAGTGGGCTTTGCGTGGCGGCTCTGGATGGCCGGCCGGGCGTCTATTCCGCGCGCTATTCGGCGGAAAAAACCGACGAGGCCAATAATCGGAAAGTTTTGGCGGAAATGGAAAATGTTCCGGAAGAAAAACGGGATTGTTTTTATAATTGCACGGTGGCGATTTATGATCCGGTTACGAAATTCGTGGAAACGGTTTCCGGGCAATGGCATGGCCGGGTCGCGAGGGAACCGCGCGGCATAAAAAGTTTCGGCTACGCTCCGATTTTTTTGTTGCGCGAATCCGACTACCGGAAAACCAACGCTGAATTCGAACCGAGCGAATTGATCGATATGAACCATCGCGGCAAGGCTTTCCGCGAAGCCATCGAAGTCCTGAAAGGATATGCGGAAAAAAACCAGTAGCGTTTTTTATATGGCATAAAAGATGTTATAATTGGAATGAACCTAAAAAACATATGCAACTCAAAAATTACAACGTCTATTTCTTCTTCGTCGTCTTGATCGGCGTGTCGGTGCTGGCCTATTATATCCTAAAGCCTTTCATCGTCCCGCTTTTAATCGCGGCGATCCTGGCCCATCTTTTCACTTCCTTGTACCAGGCGCTTTTGAAAGTTACGAAAAGCAAGGGTTTCAGCTCCGTAATGACCTGCTCCTTGGTAGCCTTGATAATCTTGATTCCGCTGATTTTCGTATCATCGCTGGTTGTGCAGGAGGTGCAGAATATGATCGCGCATTTTTCCCAAGGTAACGGATCGGTCCAAACCGTCATCGACGATATTAAAAACAATCTTGCAACTATCCCGTTGGTCAAACAGTTCGATCTGGGGAGGTTCATCAATGAAGGGACGATTTTGGATGCGGTCAAAGGGTTCTCCCAAAATACGCTGCTGATCCTGCAAAGCACCTATAAAGGCGTGGCCCATTTGCTCTTCGTTATTTTCATAATGTTTTTCTCGTTGTTTTATTTGTTAATCGACGGAGAGAAACTCGTCAGGAAAATTATGCGCCTCAGTCCGATAAAGGATAGCTATGAAAATACGCTGATTGATAAGTTTAATTCGATAACCCGGGCCACCATCAAGGGAACGACGCTGGTCGCGATTATCCAGGGGTTCATCGGCAGTCTTTTGTTTATCGCCACCGGGGTTTCTTCACCGATTCTTTTGGGATTGATAATGACCGTTTCTTCGGTCATCCCGGCGATCGGCGCTGGCTTGGTCTGGTTGCCGGTCGGCATCGTGATGATTTTATTGGGCCATCTGTCGGCTGGAATAATAATCTTGGTAGTCGGAGGATTATTCATTAGCACGATTGATAATTTCATCAAGCCAAGGCTGGTAGGCAAGGACACCCAGATGCACCCGTTACTGATCCTTTTCGCCACTCTTGGCGGAATAGAGATGTTCGGCATATCCGGATTTATCGTCGGGCCGATCATAATGTCCCTTTTCGTAGCTTTGTGGGATATATATTATTTGGAATTTAAAAGCCAATTGGAAGGCTTCAACAAATGATATCCGTACTTGAATATTACCAGGGCATTCCGCTCCATATCGATCCGATCGCGTTTACGGTCGGGTTTTTTTCGGTCAGGTGGTACGCGGTGATGTACCTGGTCGCATTGGCGGCCGTTTATTTTCTTCTGAACTACAGGGCTAGCTATGATGTGGCGGGCGGTAAATTTCGAATTTCGAATTTCGAATTTCGAAATGAAACACAAATTTCCAAATTTCCAAATTTAATAGCGGATTTTTTATTATTTTCGATGGCGGGTGCGATAATCGGCGGTAGGTTGGGCTATGTGCTGTTTTATAATTTCGCGTATTACGCGCAAAATCCTTTGGCGATAATTTCCCCGTATGATTTTGCGGTTGGAAAATTTATCGGAATCTATGGCATGAGTTACCATGGCGGAGCGATTGGCGTCGTGCTGGCCGCGCTGATTTTTGCCAAAAGGAAAAAAATAGATTTCTGGCGATGGGCGGATTTTGTCGTGCCGGCTATTCCGGCCGGTTATTTTTTCGGCCGGATCG
Source organism: Parcubacteria group bacterium (assembly GCA_041674205.1). Classification (GTDB taxonomy): domain Bacteria; phylum Patescibacteriota; class Minisyncoccia; order Moranbacterales; family UBA2206; genus JAUXSK01. The sequence continues at coordinate 17,513 of JBAYWF010000012.1, read as the reverse complement.
GGAACTTTCTGAATCTTGAATTATATGGGCGGGTGACGGATAGCTGGCTGGGTATGCATTTCCCGCTGTCGGCCGGAGCCGGGCCGTTCTTGCGCTATCCGTCGCAATTGTTCGAAGCGTTCACGGAAGGATTGTTGCTCTTCGCCATCCTGTGGCCGCTTAGGAATAAAAAATATTTTCCCGGTTCAAACCTGGTCCTATATCTGGTAGGTTATGGGATAATCCGCTGGACGGTCGAATTTTTCCGCGAGCCGGACAGACAAATCGGCTTCATTTTAAATTACTTCACCCTGGGGCAAATTTTCAGTTTGATTATGGTTTCAGCCGGAGTTGCGATTTATTTCTATAAAAGGAAAAAACTGGTATAATTAAATTATAAATATCCCATTTCTTGTAAAATATCAGGAATGATAAAAAATAAATTCAAAGACTTTTTTAAATACAGTCACATCCCGGATTTTGTGAAGTTCGTTATGATACTGGCAGTTGTGTGTGTGCAATATTCGCCGTTTTCCCAAGCCGCAGGTCCCGCTTTTACCCAATCGGATTGGAGTGGGGGAGTAACTGCCAACACGGCCACCCACACCGATGACCAAACCGGCTGGACCGAATTCAGCGCCAAAGGCACCGACGTATCCGCTACCGCTACCGAAACCACTCTGAATCAGCAAGCTATCAGTAAGATATTTTCCACCGATACTGATTTCAGTGCCGATATCAATTTCAATGAAAATGTATTTGGTTCAGATGATGCTGCGGTTATAGAGCTTGAGAGCGAAGCAAAGCAGGTTTCTGCTGGTATAGAGCATACCTGCGCCCTTAAAACTGACGGCACTGTCTATTGTTGGGGAAATAACAATGCTGGACAGTTGGGCGACAACACGACCATAAGTAGAGATATCCCTGTTCAGGTTTTGGGTGTTGGAGCAATCGGCGTACTCACTGATGTTAGTCAAATTTCTTCAGGTCGTTATCATAATTGCGCCCTTAAAACTGACAGTACTGTCTATTGTTGGGGGGATAATTCTTCTGGTCAATTAGGAGATAATACCACTATTGTTAAATATACCCCAATCCAAGTTTTAGGAGTTGGAGGGTCGGGTATTTTATCAGAGATTAGTCAAATAGCGACTGGTCAAAATCATACTTGCGCTCTCAAAACCGACGGCGCCGCCTATTGTTGGGGAAAAAATGATTATGGACAATTGGGTGATAACACCACTACCTATCGGTATGCGCCGATCCAGGTCGTGGGCGTAGATGGAATAGGATTTTTAACGGATGACAGTCAAATCGCAGCAGGAGAGGCTCATACTTGTGCCATAAAAACCGATGGTATGGTTTATTGTTGGGGAGCTAATTCCTTTGGACAGTTGGGCGACAATACTACGGTCTCTAAATATGCTCCGGTCCAAGTCTTGGGTACTAATGGGGTTGGGATGTTGTCCGATGTGAGTCGGATCGCCGGGGGTATGGGTTCACATACTTGCGCCCTTAAAAATAATGGAACAGTCTATTGCTGGGGATATAATTCCGCTGGACAGTTGGGCGACAATACTACGGTCGCTAAATATGCCCCGGTCCAAGTCCTAGGTGTTGGCGGGGTTGGTTTTTTGACGAGCATCAAACAAGTTATAGGCGGAGGCGAACATACTTGCGCTATCAAAACAGGCGGAGCGGTTTATTGTTGGGGGAAGAATTCTTATGGCCAGCTGGGTACTGATTCAACTGCTGATAATGATGTTCCTATTCAGGTGTTAAATGTGGATGCAATTAGTTTTTTATCTGGAATTGTTCAAATGACAGCTGGATATAATCATTCTTGCGCTGTTCAAAAGGGCGGCACTGTCTATTGTTGGGGTGGTAATTATGCCGGACAGTTAGGTAATAATTCTACCGATAATAAATATATTCCAACTGAAGTTTTGAATGTAGGTATAATCAATAATTTTTCTGGAGCCATCCAAATCGAAAATGGATCAACTCACACTTGTGCCATCAAATCAGGAGGTACGGTTTATTGCTGGGGAGCGGATTCGTATGGTCAAGTGGGAGATAGTGATAATGCCAATAAATATACCCCGGTCCAAGTCCTGGGTGTCGGCGGTGTTGGTTTTTTGACCGATGTCAGTCAAATTTCGGCTGGTTATTCCCACACTTGTGCTCTCAAAACCGATGGCACCGCTTATTGTTGGGGATATAACAGTTATGGCAGGTTGGGGGATAATACTATTATTTCTAGATATACCCCGGTCCAAGTCCTGGGTGTCGGCGGTGTTGGTTTTTTGACCGATGTCAGTCAAATTTCGGCTGGTTATTACCATACTTGCGCTCTCAAAACCGATGGCACCGCTTATTGTTGGGGATACAATAATTCCGGCAGGTTGGGTGATAATACCACTATCAATCGATATACCCCGGTCCAAGTCCTGGGTGTCGGCGGTGTTGGTTTTTTGACCGATGTCAGTCAAATTTCGGCTGGAGGCGTCCATTCTTGTGCTAAGAAAAATGACGGAATGGTCTATTGTTGGGGACAAAATACTTATGGTCAACTAGGCGATAACACTACGATCGCTAAATATACTCCGGTCCAAGTTTTGGGCGTTGGTGGTAGCGGCTTTCTGACTGATGTTGGTCAAATCTCAGTCGGGCAATACCATACCTGTGCTACAAAAACTGACGACACCATCTATTGTTGGGGATCTAATAGTTATGGTAGACTAGGTGATAACACTACCATAAATAAAAGAACCCCAGTCCAGGTTCTGGGTGTTGGCGGTAGCGGCTTTCTAATTAATGTTAATCAGATTGCAGCTGGAAACTCCCATACCTGCGCCACAAAGACTGATGGCACCGTCTATTGTTGGGGATATAATTATTATGGTCAGATAGGTGATAATACCACTACTAATCGATATACTCCGGTACAGGTTCTGGGTGTTGGCGGGATAGGAAATATTTCAAATGTAAATCAGATTTCTGTTGGAGCATATTATCATACTTGCGCTATGAAGAGTGATGGCACTGTTTATTGCAATGGGTATAATGCTTTTGGTCAACTAGGGAATAATGCGGATGTCTCTAAATATACCCCGATCCAGGTTATTGTTTTAACTCCATCATCTGAAAATCTCGATCTCGATCTCGTTTATTTATCTTCGAGTGTCTACACTTCCGCTACCACTGATCTGATTGAGACTAGGGATTTTACCATACTTTCTTTTAATAAAATTACCCCGTCTAATACCAGTCTTTCGGTCGATGTCCGTGCCGGCAATGTCGCTGTTCCGGATGGGACTTGGACTTCTTGGAAAACCGATATGGCCGATGGAGGCGATTTGGATGATTTGGATGATAACCGCTATATCCAGTTCCGGGTCAATCTATCTACGACCGATACTTCGACGACCCCTGCTCTGGAAGATATCACTTTCCATTTTTCCGCTAATCAAAGTCTGATCTCATCTGTCTATGACACTGAAACTGCCACTGCTAATCTTTCGAAAGTCCAATGGATCAAAACTCTGCCAGCCAATACGGATATTAAATTCCAACTGCGCACATCAAGCGACGGCGCCGACTGGAGTCCTTGGTGCGGACCGGATGATGGAGTGAGCGGGACTTGCGATGACATGACGTATTTTACGGATTCTACCGGAGATGAAATCATCGATGACAGTCAATCGGATAAAATTGACGATCAATATTTCCAATATAAAATGACACTTTCCAGTACTGATGGGATGAATGTGCCGGCGTTATCCGAAGTTGCCGTGTCTTATGCCACAACTGATGCGTTGGCCGTAAATACTGGCAGCGCGACAGCTATCACGTCCACAAGCGCTACCGGCAATGGCAATGTCACGGCTACCGGCGGAGAAAATCCGGAAAGGTTCATTGAATGGGGTACGGTTTCTGGAATATATACCGAATCCTGCACTGCCGACATCGGTGACACCGGCGCTTATTCCTGCGAACTCACCGGGCTTGCTCCGGAAACCACGTATTATTATCGCGCTAAAGTCGAAAATTCAACTGATACCGCCTATGGCATCGAACAATCATTGCAAACTCTTTCCGATACCTCTGACTCCGATGCTCCGACAATCACTTCCGCCACCGATATTGAAAAAGACTCGGTGAAATTACATATCGATCTGGGTTCGGCTAATGCCGATGATTCTTTTGATTTCATCATAGAAATCACCGATAAGGATAAGGATGAAACCGAGACTTCGCACCAAACCCGGACTGCCGACGAAGACGGCAAGGTCACTTTGACTATTGAAGACCTTAACTCCGACACCGAATACGCTTTTCGTGTGAAATATTCCCAGCCGGATCTGGATGATTTTTCTGATTATTCCAATTCCCTTCAGGCTACGACCGACCAAGATATCACCGGAGATGAATGCACGCCTTCCGATTTGAAAGCCAAAGCTATTTTCACCTCCCAGATCAATCTATCTTGGCAGGATAATTGCGAAGTGGAAGACGGTTATCATATCGAAAGAAGGAAAGAAGGCGGATCTTTCAAAAAAATAGATTCTGTCGATAACGACGAAGAATCTTACCGTGATAAAGAACTTAATTCAGGCACTGTTTATGAATACCGCATCAGGGCTTATCGCGACGATGAAGAATCCGACTATTCCAACAAGGACCAGGCGACCACCGATGAAGAAGCGGAACAGCCGATCGCGGAAATTCCAGCCGTAACGGTCGAGGAGCCGATCGTACCGGAAGTCCCATCCGAACCGGATCATTCCGAACCAACCCAGGATGGATCCAATCAATCGGAATCGGATCAAAACGATATTCAAGAGGCGATCCCGGTCCTGACGGATATCAATGCCGTTCCTGTTGGCGTCGCTGGAAAAGAAACGATTATGCAGGCAATCAAAGAAAAGATTAAGGACAGTTCGTCATCTAAAGATGTCCAGCAATTTTTAGACCAATTTGAGCGGATAGTCAAAACTATCCCGATGGTTGAAAAAGCGCCGGCTGTCGCCCAGGCCGCGGGCGCTGCTGCGGGCGCCGCCAGTGCTGCGGCGGCAGCTGCGGCTGCCAATCCGTTCAGTGGTTCATCCGGATTTCTTAGGAATTTCGGCCTCTTGGGACGCGCCCGCAAAAAGAAAGAAAACTGGGGTACGGTTTTTGATTCCCAGACGAGAAGATCGATTGCTGGAGTCGCCATTTCCATCCTTAATTCCGAAGGTAAAGCGGTGGATTCCCTGATTACCGATGAAGAGGGACGCTATGGCTTCCTAGCCAAAGAGGGCAGTTATACTTTCCGGATAGCCAAAGACAACTACGAATTGGTCGACACTTCGAAATTCGATGAGTTTTATGGGGAACTTTATGATGGCCATCCGATCAATGTCCTGCCAGGCGGGATGGTGACCCAAAATATCGCCTTGCGAGCCACGGGTATCGATTGGATGGAAGAAGCCAGGCGAAAAATCGAGGCTCAAAATTCCATCTGGACCCTTGTCAAAAAAGACAGCCTGGTCGTATTGTTCTATGTCGGGTTGATCGCTACTGTTTCCAATTTCTATTTCAATCCGCCTGCCATTTCCAATAGCGTCCTGTTGTTCATTTATGGTGGACTTTTCATCGCCCGCATCTTCTTCACTCCGAAAAGCTTCGGTACCGTCAATAATGGATTGAAAAAACCGGTTCCTTTTACGATGATTAGTTTTTATGATCCGCAGAATCCCGTCCGCCGACTGGCTTTCACCATCAGCGACATTCTCGGCCGGTATTATCTCCTGATCAAAAACGGGTCATATCTGATGAAAGTCCAGGGCCAGGAACTGGGAGGCCGGACTTTCAATAAGATGTTCAAGGTGGATGTGAAGGATGGCGTGGCCAAGGAAGATATAGTGGTATAGAGGAGGGATGGATAAACTTGGGAAAATAGTGTATGATGTAGGTATGAAAAAAATAATGATTGTGGCCGTAGCCATTATAATTTTTATAGCTTTGATAACCGGTTTGTGGGTTTGGAGTTCCGCCACTGGGAGCAAAGAAGCGGTCGCGACTCCGATTACCACGGATAAAATCTTTTTTTACGGAAAAGGATGCCCGCATTGCCAAGACGTGGAGAAATTTATCGGAGACAATAAAATCGCGGAAAAAGTCAGTTTTGATTCGCTTGAAGTTTGGTATAATGATGCCAATAGGAAGGTTTTTTTGGAAAAAATCAAGGAATGCGGGATTGCCGAAGAGGATGCGGGCGTGCCGTTGCTATATGTCCAGGGCAAATGCCTGGTAGGAACGCCGGATATCGAAAAATTCTTCAAACAGGAGGCAGGCATCTAGGACGGAATTCAAAAAGGATGGTTACTGGGAGAGGGTAATCTGCCGCACGATATAAGTGCGGAAAGGAATCGTTTTAAATTTCATTGATGGTTAACAAAAAAATAAACAAAACTTTTTTAGACGGTTTGCGGAAAGAGAAGAAAAAAGAATTATTTCGGGATTTGCCGCTGGCCAGATTTATAAGCAAATATAAGAATTCTTCGATCCTGTTTGCCAAAGACGGCATAACGGAGTCTTTTTTTACCCAGGATTCCAAATTGTATATCACTCCGGCCGAGTATCGTAAAATCAAAAGAGGCGGGAAGCTGTCCAGGATATCCAATCAGCTCGACAGCGCGCTGGCTAGGGAATATGGAGGAAATGCTGTGCGCTTGATCGGCCAGCGGGATATCCTATATCTGACAATCAAAAGAAGATATGCTAGTTGGCGTAATTATGCGTACGATCTGGTCAGAGGCGGAGTGCAAGGCGTATCCTTGGCGCGGATGTGGAATTTATCCATAGTCGGGGCGGTCATCTTCGGAATGCTTACGATGACAATGATCTATCGGTATTTAGGGCAGAATGTTTCCGCGGCTATCCAGGAAAATGCGGCTAACAACCAAGAACAGCAAATCGCGGCAACGAGTCCCCGGGCATATTCCGGCAACAACGTAGTCGATTTCAATAATTCCAAGGATGAGGCGGTCAATGATATCGATACTACCTTTGTGACTAAAATATTGGAAAAAGGCAGCGGGAAATCAGGCAATGATGAATTTGAAAGTGAATTACGTGAAATGGTGAAAGGTTATCCGATTGAGGTTATGATTCCTGAGATCGCCAAGAAGGATCGTATAGTGGCGGCTTTCATCGTAGCGATCGCTAAAAAAGAAAGCGCTTGGGGCAAACGTGTGCCGGTGCTGGATGGCCAGGATTGCTATAATTACTGGGGCTATCGCGGTATCCGCGACAAGATGGGGACCGGCGGGCATACGTGTTTCAATAGTCCTAAAGATGCGGTGGACACGGTGGCTAAACGGATCGGTTTTTTGGTTTCCAATAAGAAGCTCAATACGCCTGACAAGATGGTCATTTGGAAGTGCGGATCTAATTGTGCGGTGACGGGCGGACAGGCGGCTGCGGACAAGTGGATAAGCGACGTGGCGATGTATTTCAATAAATTGAACAAGAAGCAGTGGACAAATGGCTGAAAATATGCTAAAATAGGTATAGACAAGTGAAAATTCAAGTAAAAAACGGGTGAAATCCGTTTTTTTTTGTTTTAAATAAGCCAAAATGAAAATAAATATCCAGAATAAAATTGAATATATCAAAAAAATCGTCCAAATAAGCGATAATCCTAAAGATAAGATGGCTTTTCTGGTCCTTCTGGTCGGTTTGGCTGGTTGTTTCGTCTTTTTCCAATATGTCCATTGGAATGTATTGGCCAAGGAGGAAACATCGGAGGGGAAGATGCAAATGAATATGTTGCCTAAGTTCGCTCCCAAAAAAGAGCTGATGGCTGACAACGGATTGCGTTGCGGGATTGATGATGCCGGCCGAAAAAATTTTTTGGTTGGAAAATACAGCCTGGATCAATTCATCGTCAAGAAAAATATTGAAAAATTGGTAGGTGACCGTCCGATGGATGGAATGGTTTCGGAAATCGCTACGCGCGATGCGAGAACCGCCTCCTATCTCGTGGCGATTGCCAAGCATGAAAGCAATTTGGGAAAATTTTCTCCCAAAAAAGACGGACGCGATTGCTTTAATTACTGGGGTTTTCGCGGGACATATAATAAAACCGCATCCGGGTACAGCTGCTTCGATTCTCCGCAGCAAGCTGTTGCCGTGGTGGGCAATAGGATCCAAGGATTGATAGAAAATGAAAATATCGCGACTCCGGAGCAAATGTTGGTTTGGAAGTGCGGCGGTTCGTGCGCGGGACATGATCCGGCGGATGTGAAGATGTGGAGGGAGAACGTGGGATACTATTTCAATAAGATCAATTTGTAGGATAGACATTTTATTTATAAAAAAGCTTAAATAAAGCAAAAACAGCTAATAACTGGCCTTTTTGCTTTGTCTGTTTATGGCTTTAAATAAGCCATTAATTGTTTTTATGGCTTATTTAAAGCAATCTCCCAATTGACAACATTTTGGCGATTTGCTATTATGGATAGCGTCGCTAAAAAAACTGGATATCTGAGCTTGCCTATGGGCAGGCAGGGGGATTGTAATTCTAAGATGAGCGCCTAACCTTTATGGTCGACCCATTGCCGTGTCTCTTACGATGCCGAAAGAAATTGGCGGGACTAAGCAGGACGAAAAAAAAGAATATATTAGCAGGCACTCTTATTCTCACAGTCGGTGTGGGGTTATTTTTTTACTCTTTTTTGGAAATGCCGGCCTATGCCCGGACAGGCGATAGCAAGAAAACAATCAGTCCGGAAACTGTCGATCCGTTGAATAAGATCGGCAAGGGCGTGGCCATCAAGAAAAATCAGGCTGAAATTTCTTGCCAAGACGGGGTGTATATCCAGAAGGAGGCCGTTTCCAATGGAAAAATTTCGGAAATGTTGGATGGTTCGCCGATGGAGGTGATGGTGGAGGCCTTGGATAAGAGGGAAGGCAAAGTGGCTTCCTATCTGGTGGCGATAGCTAAAAAAGAGAGTGATTGGGGTAGGCATTCACCCAAAAAGGCCGGACGCGAATGTTATAATTATTGGGGCTACCGCGGCAAGGAAAATACGACCGATTCCGGATACAGTTGTTTCGATTCGCCGAGCCACGCGGTGGAAGTGGTGGGCGATAGGATTGAGCGGTTGATTGATTCCAAAATCGATACCCCGGCAAAAATGGTGGTGTGGAAGTGCGGATCGAATTGCGAAACGGCTGGCGGACAAGCGGCGGCGAACAAATGGATTTCGGACATAGCGTTATATTATAATAAGTTGAATTCATAAAAATTATGGCTATCCAAAATATCAACGGCAAGCAACTGAAAGAAATGCTGGCAAAAAATCCGGAAGAATTGGAAATTATCGATGTCCGCGAACAGGATGAATATGATTTGGTAAGGATCAAGGGTTCGAAGCTCATTCCACTCTCAGAAGTGGGGACGCGGATCTCTGAAATAGACTGGAGCAAAAAAGTCATCCTGGTCTGCAGAAGCGGCAGCCGCAGCGGCTATGTGGCGCAGGCTTTGGCTTCCGCCGGCAAAGAAACCATCAATCTGGCCGGAGGCATCTATGAGCTGAATCTTGATAAATGCGATTGTTTGGAAAAAGATCCGGATTGTTGCGGAGGCTATTTTTAAAAGTTTAAAATCAGAATTTCAAATTTCAAAAAGCGGCGGCCTGAAGCCGCTTTTTTTGTTGTTTGAAATAGTGTAAAATAGACAGCATAAGATAAATAAAGCAATATGTATGGAACATAGATTTCCAGAAGGGTTTTTGTGGGGAGCGGCGACGGCATCGCATCAAGTTGAGGGAAATACTCATAATAACTGGAGCGAGTGGGAAAAGAAAAACGCTGAAAGATTGGCCGGTGAAGCGAAAACCAAGTTTGCCGGATGGCAGCAGGAAAAATTTCCCGAAATGTTTAATCCGCAGAATTATATTTCCGGCCGCGCTTGCGACCATTATAATTTGTACGAGAAAGATTTTGATTTGGCGAAAAGCGGCGGGCATAATGCCCATCGGTTTTCCATCGAATGGTCGCGCATCGAACCGGAAGAAGGTAGGTTCGATCAAAAAGAAATCGAACACTATAGGAAAGTAATTTTGGCCTTGCGTGAACGGGGAATCGAACCGTTCGTTACTTTGTGGCATTGGACTGAGCCAATTTGGTTTCAGGAATTGGGCGGATGGGATTCTGCAAGATCGATAAATTGCTTTTTGCGTTTTGTAGAAAAAATAACAATTGAATTAAAAGATGAAGTCAAATTCTGGATTGTAATAAATGAGCCGAATGTCGGCTTGGGCTTTGGATATCTAAAAGGCTCTCAGCCTCCGGCCAAAAAGGGATTATTTAAGTTTTTACCGGCTTATTTTAATATGCTTAAGGCGTATAAGATGGCCTATAGGTTGATTCATCAGATTGATAGCCAGGCGAAAGTTGGATTTGCCCATAGTTTTTCTCCATGTGAATCTGATATTATGTGGCCATTTGGAAGAATAGCGGCATCAATCGCTGAATTTTTTGAAAACTTTTTCTTAAGTAGCTCAAAAAAACAGCTTGATTTTATAGGTTGCAACTATTATTCCCGGTTTATGATTTCATTAAAGGGGAATAATTTTCAAAAAGGAGAAATAAGTGATTTAGGTTGGGAAATTTATCCGCAAGGTATGTATATAGCGATGCTTCGTCTGAAAAAATATGATTTGCCGATTTATATCACAGAAAATGGATTGGCTGATGCTGATGATTCAAGACGGCCAGAATTTATCCGGGAACACTTAAAGTGGTTGCGGAAGTCCATAAACGAAGGTGTCGATGTCAAGGGTTATTTCCATTGGTCTTTGTTGGATAATTATGAATTTCCGGATGTCCGAGGCTTTTGGCCGCGTTTCGGCTTGATCGAAATCGATTATAAGACGCTGGAACGGAAACCGAGAGAAAGTTTTTATGCCTACAAAAAAATAATCGAAAACAATGGTCTTGAATAGCCAAAAACGAAAAATCAATATCAACGGCAAGGATATCGAATACGTATTCAAGCGGACGAGCGGATCCAAGAGCGTGAAATTGGCGATCTATCAGGACGGGCATTTTGTCGTTTCGGCGCCGAAGTGGTATCCTATATATGTCATCAATAAATTCATCGAGGAAAAATCGCAATGGATTTTTGACAGGGTGAAGGATGTCGACTTTGATCTTTTGCGGGAGAAGAAGGCGGATGAAGTTGCGGATTATAAAAAATATGTAAAATTGGCGCGGGTCGTGGTGGCCAGCCGGTTGGAGCTTTTCAATCGCCACTATGGGTTCGCCTATAACCGTGTCGCCATCAAAAAGCAAAAGACCTGCTGGGGCAGTTGCAGCCAGAAAGCCAATCTGAATTTCAATTATAAAATCATCAATCTGCCTGAAAAGATGAGGGATTATGTCATCGTGCATGAGTTGTGTCATTTGCAGGAGTTGAATCATAGCCGGAATTTCTGGAATCTGGTGGCGCAAACGATCCCGGACTATCGTGAGTTAAAAAGGCAATTAAAAAGTATAAAATAAAAAATTAATGAACTATCTGGCAATCGCCGTCGTCGCATATTTTTTGGTGGCTATCGAAGTCATCCTGGATAAGTTTTTGCTGACATCCAAGCGGGTTTCCCATCCGTCGGTCTACGCTTTCTATATCGGTATGATGAGCTTGTTCGCATTGGTCTTCATTCCTTTCGGATTCCATCTGATCGGCCTGAGGCAAGCTTTCTTCACGGTTATTCCCGGCATTATTTTCGCGTACGGGGTGCTCTGCCTGTTTTTCGCCATCAACAAAAGCGAGGCTAGCCGGGTTTTGCCGGTAGTCGGCGCCATCATTCCGATCGTGACATTTTTGCTGTCGATTTTTTTCTTGTCTGAAAGGCTGCATCTTGTCCAGCTGGCCGGAGTCGCGGCGTTGATTGTCGGCGGTTTGCTGATTTCTTTCGATCTGCCTTTCAAACGGGATAAGAAATTTTTCAAAGGATTTTATTATTCGATCGCAGCTGGGATATTGTTGGCGATCGCGTTCACTTGGTTCAAACATTTTTTTGAGCGGGACAATTTCGTGAATGTTTTCATTTGGACGAGACTGGGATTGTTCCTAGGTTCGATCAGTCTTTTTTTGAATCCGGTCTGGAGAAGGAGGATTCTGGGCTCTTTCGGAGGATTTAGCGATCCGCAAAAAGAACACTATCGCACCGGCTCGCTTTTTGTCGTGAATAAGGCCTTGGGAGGCATCGGATCGTATATGACCAACTATGCCATCGCTATCGGCAGCGTTACTATCGTCAACGCTTTGGTTTCAATCGAGTATGTCTTCATTCTCATAATCGGATTGGTGATGTCGTTCAAATTTCCGAAAATATTCCAGGAAAAGGAATCCGCCCTTGATCTGATGCAAAAAATAGTCGCGATCCTGATCATTTCATTGGGCGTAGTCCTTATATCCATAAAACATCGACTCTAATATGAAAATTTTAAAAAGCATCCTCAAGGCCATATTTAAAACGATTGGTATCGCTATAATCGTCCTGATCGCGGCGGCGATCATATTGTTCGGCTATTTCAATCTGCCGATTGGAAATAATAATGATTTTTCCAAACTCGGGATGACCTTTTCCAGCAAGTATGCTTCAAGCATCGGTTTGGATTGGAAAGCCAATTATATCGCGATGCTGGATGATTTGCAGATCAGGAAAATCCGGATTCCCGTGTATTGGGATCTGGTCGAGTCGAGCGAAGGGATATATGATTTTTCCGATGTCGATTGGCAGCTGGATGAGGCGGCCAAAAGGAACGCCGAGATTATTTTGGCAGTCGGCCAGAAAACCCCGCGCTGGCCGGAATGCAATATCCCGGAGTGGGTCAGGCAGGATGATTCGATCCGCAAAGACAGGCTGTTGAAATTCGTCGATGTCGTCGCTAAGAGATATAAGGACGCGCGGGTGGTAAAATATTGGCAGGTTGAAAATGAGCCTTTTTTGCGTTTCGGGATTTGTCCGGCGCCCGATGCCGGCCTGTTGGACAAGGAAATCGCGATTGTCAGGGCGGCCGATAACGCCCGGGATATAATCGTGACCGATAGCGGGGAATTGAGCTTATGGGTGCAAGCGGCTAAACGCGGGGATATTTTCGGCACTACAATGTACCGCACGATTTGGAAGAAAGGCATCGGTTATTTCGAATATCCGATCGGGCCGAGATTTTTCCAATTTAAAAACCTGCTGATCAAGGTATTCGCCCAGCAGGCTAACGCGATCGTAATCGAACTGCAAGCCGAACCTTGGATCAGCGGAGCTACCACCGATAACGCTTTGGAAGAACAATTCAAGTCGATGAATCCGGAGCAATTGAAGTCTAATGTCGATTATGCGGAAAAAGTCGGATTTCCTGAAATATATCTGTGGGGCGTGGAATGGTGGTATTGGCTGAAAGAAACGCAAGGCCATCCGGAACTGTGGGATACGGCCAGGGAGATATATAAGGGTAGGCAATAATTTTTTTATGAGCAGGATAATTAGAAAATCGGTCCAAGTCAGTTTGCTGTCGATACTTGTCCTTGGCGGAGTTTTGGGCATCGCATACGGACTCAGGTCACATATGACTCTGTCGAAAGAAACTGTTGAAATAAAAAATATTGTAACGAAAAAAACCGGCATCTTTCCGAGCGTGAAGACTATCGTGCCTGGCGACGGGGCGACGGATGTCATTTTGGATATTGAAGATCCGATCATCGTGGATTTCAACGGTTCAACCGAGGATTTTTTCATCAAGTTCGTGCTGGAACCGCATAGTGAAGTGGTCTATGAGAACAATCCGGAGAAAACCCAGTTCAGATTGCTGCCGAAGGATAAGATTTTGGATGACCAGGCATATCGGCTCGATATTTATGCCAGATATAAAGACGAGGGTGAAGACAGTTATCGGAAAATATTTTCCAGCAGCTTTGTGACATTGGCTCAAGCTCCAGCTGATTGGGATAAGGACCTGGTTTTACGTGCCGGGCAAGCCAAACGGTTTACACGGGCAAAAATCAAGGAAGGTAAATATATCGATATCAATCTGGCCAGCCAGATAATGACGACTTTTGAACAGGGCAAGGTACTGGATGCTTTTGTGATTTCTTCAGGCAAGCGGGGGATGGATACGCCCAAAGGAAATTTCAAAATCGAAAACAAGGCTGATCGGCCTTGGTCAAAAGCGTATAATCTTTTTATGCCGAACTGGATGGCTTTGGTGCCGAGCGGAAAAATCGGCATCCATGAATTGCCTGAATGGCCAGGCGGCTACAAAGAGGGTGCGAACCACTTGGGTACTTCGGTTTCCCATGGTTGCGTGCGTCTGGGTGTCGGGGCGGCCAAGAAAGTCTATGATTGGGCGGAAATCGGCACGCCGGTCATCGTTTATTGAGAATCTTTTTCGACTATAAAGACTTGTGGATAAGTCACTAACATTGTATAATTTTAAATAGAAATGGATCGGGGCGCATAGTTTGAAAAACAAAAATAAAAGTCCGGATGAGAACAAATATTAAAACAATTTCTAAATTGGCAGTTTTACGTAGTTATAAGCGCGGGTTTTTACCCGGCTCTTTTTTTGTTTCCAAATCCAAAAAAATTTTCCAAAACAAATCGACTAAGCTGGTCGCTATCCTGACTTTGATTTCTTTGACTTCCGCTTTGTATTTCACTGACCGCGCCCAAGGCGTGGACTTCACTTTCACTCAGACCGATTGGAGCGGGGGAGAATCTGCTATTACCGCTACCCACACAGACAACCAGACTGGGTGGAATAAGTTTAGTTCAAAGGATATTGATATTTCAGCGGTCAATGGCGGGGCTGATTTGCAATTAGTAGATAGTTTGGATGGTGCAACAAATCCAAATATAGATGATGCGACTAGTCCGACTGGTGTCGTTTACTATTCAAGTCAATATAACAGTACTACTTATGCCGCTAAAAATGTTTTTAATGATAGCGCCTTGGGAGGAACCGGTTGGATTATTTCAGCGGCGAAAGCAAAGACTGGCTGGATAACTTATGATTTTGGATCAGCTATAAATGTTAATAAATATAGGATGGCATTTTATTGTGCTGGTTGCGCAAGCCAGTATTTGATTAACTGGGAGATAAGAGGCTCTAATAATACGACCGATGGTAATGATGGTGATTGGGTTGCTTTGCATTTTGTTACGGATGGAACTGACCCAGGCGGAACTGATTGGCAGCCGTATCAAACATTTTCTAATGGAAATGTCTATCGTTTTTATCAGATAAAAATTAATGATTCCGGTGGTACATGGCCTGGAATTCAAGAGGTGGAATTTATTCAAGATACTCGAGTTCCTAGTGAAATTGCCAATATAGATTTTAATGTTGAAGAAGATTATATCCAGGAGGATGCGACGGAAGGGACGGATTTTGTGGATGGAGAAGTCAATCTATATAATCAAGGAACAGCGCCAGAAGCTGCTCTTATATTGCATGCTGATGGCGAAGCCATCCCTGATTCAACGACATTCGGGGATCCTCAAATAATGCCGGGTAAATTTGGAAATTCCCTTTATTTTAATGGTGGGGATAGGATTGCAATTGATACTCCTGTGACCCTCGCAAATGATTTTACGATAGATTGGTGGCAAAAAGGAAATGGAACTGGTATTCCTATTGTAATAGGTAAGGTAAACGAGATTCGTTTTTCATATAATACGCAATCTTCTATCAGATTATATCCTGCGAATAACTGGTCATCTCCACTCAAATATATCAATGGCTCGACCATGCCTAATGACGGACAGTTTCATCATGTTGCAGCAGTGCGTAAAGATGGTGTTGTATATGGCTATATAGATGGGGTATCAGCAGGTTCCTTTGTCTATGCAAATACATTGGATTTTTCTGCCTTAACTTTGGGTGGTTCCTATGAGGGTTCTTATGTTACAACAGGAACTTATATAGATGAATTCAAGATTACCCAATCAGCACTCTGGGCCTCTGATTTTATGCTACCTTCTTTGGCATATAGTATAGCTTATCCCGCCACCCCCAAATACGTCACCACCTCCAATACTTCCCACCTCGACACTTCCGCCTACGCCCACATCACCGGCGCCGCCGTCACCCAAACGACTCCTGCCGGCACCGACATCAAACATTTGGTTTCTTTCGATGGCCGCATAACTTGGAAATATTGGAACGGTTCCAGTTGGCAGGCCTCTGCTTTGGATGACATCAGCACTGACGGAATGGCTAAAGCAACTTTAGAAGGTCTATCCCAATCAGATTGGGAGTCAACCGGTGGTTTCATGCCGGGCGTAACGACTGAATTGGATTTCGCCTCTAATCTTTCTACGACAGATGCCACTGCAACGCCAACTATGGACAACATACAAATCAATTATAATACTCCAATTTCTCAAACTTTGATCTCCTCTCCCTACGACACCGAAGTTTCCGCTACCAGCCTCTCTAACCTCCAATGGTCCGAAACCCTCCAGCCTAACACCGACATCCGATTCCAACTCCGCACTTCCAGCGACGGCACCACTTGGGGTCCCTGGTGCGGACCGGACGCCGGAGTGGGTTGTGATTCCGACGCCTACTTCACCGATTCCGGCAACGAAGCTATCGACGACACCCAGAAAGATCACCTCGATGACCGCTACTTCCAATACAAAGCCACCCTATCAAGTTCAGACGGACTCAATACTCCGACTCTCAGTAGTGTCACAGTGTCCTACGCCACCATCAATGCACCGACCGTCGCCACCCAAACGATCTCCGCTATCAACTCCGTCACCGCCACCGGCAACGCCGACCTGACTGACACCGGCGGCGAGAATCCGACCAGATATATCCAATGGGGCGCTACCAGCAACACCTACACCGACCAATGCAGCGCCGCCACCGGTTCCACTGGCACCTACTCTTGCGCCCTCACCAACCTCATCCCCGACACTACCTATTACTACCGCGCCAAAGCCGTCAACTCAGCCGGCGAAGCTGTGGGCGCCGAACAATCTTTCCGCACGATGCCAGCCGAAGTCACTATCAACAATCCCACCCCAACCACTGTCACCGAACTCCTGACGGACAACTACATCGTCCTGGATTCCGGCGCGCTCACCGCCACCGACCAAGTGACGACGCACGTAGATGTCAAATTCGCCACCGGTTCCAATCAAATCACCTTGCCCGACAACACCGCCATCACCAACACCGAGGGAGGATCTTTCGATATGTCCGCTTTCGACATCAGCCTCCGGGACGTCCGCTCGGAAATCGCCGACAGCCTGGCCGCCGTCAAAGTCGGCGTCCCCGGCACCAACCTGACTTTCACCAACAACCCGGTCGCCATCGCCATCTACCTCGGTTCCCAACACAACGGCAAAACGATGCAAGTCCAATACCAAAACGAAAACGAAACTCTCTGGCACGACCAAACCACTTGCGTCATCACCGATGGCCTCTGTAACTTCACCACCACCCACGCCACCACCTACACAGTC
>JBAYWF010000011.1:0-43833 GCA_041674205.1 Parcubacteria group bacterium | reverse complement strand
GCGGTTCTTTCCAGTCCTGCTCTTCCTACTACCCGTTCCCGTTCCCGTTCCCGTTCCCGTACCCGTACCCGTCCCCGTACCCGTACCCGTACCCGTACCCGTACCCGTCCCCGTACCCGTACCCGTACCCGTACCCGTACCCGGACCCGGACAAAATCACCGCGCTATCGCCACGCATTCTGATCACACTCCATGAGCATGACCGCCTCGCGCAGATGGAACGACACGGGCGGGCATGGGTCGAGAACGGTCTTCCCCGCGATCGGTCCGCCAGAAGCGATCTCGCCAATTCCCTTCGTCGTTCCCTACTTGCGAATCACGGCGGCTTCGGACAGAGAGCAAAGTTCGCCTTGCTGATGGTAGCGACCCACGACCACCCACCCGCGCTGAAGCACCGCGATCACCTTGTCGCCCTCGCGGGCCATCGTCGTCTTCGTTTCGATCATTCCAGTCTCCTTTCTCGGGTTGGTTCGGCCTCGGCGGGGGAGCCGAGCGATCCGCTGACGAAAGACCGACTCCCCCGCTCCGGCTTAGAGATACTGGCTCAGGGCGTCGGACGCTTCCTCAAGCGCCCTGAGAGCATCTCCAGTCGAATCTTCGATAGCCTGCAAGTCGCCGATCAGGTCAGTCAGCACGTCCCGCTCATGGGCGATGCGCTTCTTGCAGGCGTTGATTTGCTTCAGGATCGAGGTCTTGTTAGACGGCATCTTGAGTCCTCCCCCGTGATCGCTCCGGCTTACGAATCGCACTCGTCGCACACCGCGTCCCCGGTCGGCAGGAGGTGAAGGTGCGCCTTGCAGAAAACATGACTGCAATCGACGCATTTGACCGTACAACCCGCCGCCTGACAGCCGGGGTGAGAACACGGCTCCCCAGTCGATCGTTCGTCCTGAGCAGGCTCCTGAAGCGGAGCGGTCCCTTTGGGCGGGTTCGCAAGCTCGTAGATGATCTTGCACGGAGGGCAGCGGTACGCCAGCGTCCCCTTCCCGTCCGGCAGCGGGTGCTTGTCCCCCTTGCTCGCGTCTTTCCCGCAGTAGTAGCAGGTCGGCCTGGCGTCGGGCGCCACCGGATCCCCGCCGTCGCCCAAGACGCGCTCGACAGGGGGGGGGAGAGGGGCGGGCGTCGGGGCCGCAGGTGGTGCCGCAGCCGCCGCCGGGGGTTCCGCGCCCCCCTCCTTTTCCGGTTCCGCCGCGCGCCGCCGGCCACGCTTCGGCTTCTCGGGCTCGGCGGGGGGTTCGGCGGCTTGTGCGACCGCCGCCCCCCCCGCTCCGCCCGCGGGCTCCGTCCGCTCGGCTCCGTCCGTCCGCTCCGCTCCTTCTTCCGGCGGCGCAGCCGGGCTCTCGAGGTCCAGACGCTTGCCGGCCAGGGTCGAAAGAAGCTCGTTCTCCCACCCCTCCTTGCGCGCCACGGGCAACTGATTCCGGTGAATCTCCCGCAGTTCATCGAGGCTCCCCGCCTCGCGCACCAGCCGCGCCATCTCCACGCGCCCGGTCTTCAGCCCTCCCGACGCCCACGCCGCGATCCGCTCCCCACACTCCTCACCGATCGGCTTCGTCAGGTCGAACATGGCCCGATGCTGCTGCTGGAGCTTGATCGGCAGGCCGATGCCCGGATGGTCGGCCATCAGCAGGAAGCTCACCGTCATCTCGTAGGGCAGGTTCTTCTCGCAGATCGGGATCCAGCCGTTCAGCCCGACCGCGGATTCCTTCGGGCGCACGACCGTCCGGCCGTCGCTGTCCTTGCCCATCTCCACCTTCTGCTCCGCCCGGAAGCAGAGGATTAGGTGCGCGCGGACCTGGAGCAACCGCTGGACGAACTGCTTGTGCTCCATCTTCGGCTTGATCCATGCCGACATGGCGCATCGCTCGCGCTTCGTCCAGTCGTTTCCGGCCATCCGGTCCAGCTCATCCTCGTGCCAGTCCAGCAGTCCTCCGTCCCCAGCGTGCTCGTGCGAGGCGGAGTCCACGACGATCACGGGATATCCGGCGGCGTCGGCCGCTTCGATCGCTTCGAGGTACGCCTTCGGGCGGAACGGCGCGCGGAGATCGCCGTGGTCGAACCGGAAGACATCGGCGTAGTGCTTCGCGCGCCCGGCCTCGGTGTCGATCACCGCGAACGGCTGCTTGCCGCAGATGCCCTTCGCCAGCCGCATCGCGGAGTAGGTCTTGCCGCTGCCGGTCCCGCCGGCCATGCCGATCAGGAGCGACACGTTCTCGCGCACCGCGGGACGGAACATGAACTTCGCCATCAGACCTCATCCTCCCCATAAGCCTGCTGCCGCTCGTACCAGTCGGATTGCGTATACGCGGGCAACTCGGCCCAATGGATTCGCGTGTCGTAGCCGGGAAACTTTCCGCTCTTGAGGCAGCGATACCAGAGGTCGATGGCCGCTTCGACCTTCTGCGTGGCGTGACTGACGATCGACGGGCCGCAGCCGACCAGGGAGCAGGCGAACGGCTCCTCGATCTCCTGCACCAGAAAGAGGAACTGGCGCTCCTGCTGGCCGAGCAGCTTGTCCAGCCCGCGCAGGACCAGTCCGCTCTGGCAGTCGTAGCCGCCGCGGAACAGGGTAGTCTTCATCCACGTCATCGGGTCGGCGTTGGTGCTGGTCTTGTAGTCGATCACCGGGTCGCACTCCTCGCCGTGCATCAGGTCCGGGCGGGACCGGCACCAGACCCCGCGGGCGTCCTCCCACAGCAGGGTCCGCTCGGCGCGCAGGTCGTTCAGCCCGTGGAACTCCAGCATGGCGCGGGCGGAAGCCGCCATCTTGAGGATCGGATCGCTCTGCGCCGCGAGGATCGGGATCCTGCCCGCCTCGCGAGCCTCATCACGGGCCAGTTGCGCCGCCTTGGTTCGCCAGTCCGCGGCGTCCACCACGACGATACGCTCCGCCCCGCCAAGCAGGACGGCGTGCGCGGCGGACCCGAGGTCGGCCCGGCTTGACTCGCTGCTCTTGCCACCGAGCCGCGGGTGGCCGTTGTAGGCGTGGAGCGGAGAGCGGTCGGACAGCGCCTTGACGACGCTGGTGGACACGGACGGCGACGGGCAGGGGTCGCCAACGTAGATGTCCATCGGCACGTCGGCGTAGATTCCCGGCACGGAGATCGTCGGGCATTTCGGGTCGAACTTGCGGTCAGCCATGCGGTTCCCCCTCCGCTGGTGGTGAGACTACTTCTCGATCAGGTGCGCGACCCACACGTCTAGCGCGTCCGCGATCCTGATCAGCGTGTTCAGCTTCGGATTGTCCGCTCTCAGCAGGTTGTCTAGGTTGCGCGGCTCGGAGTCGATCGCGTGGGCGAATTCGACTTTCGTCCCGAAACGCGCCAAGCCAAGCGCCATGATCCTCGCGTTGCGCTGCTTCGGCGTCAGGTAGCGGTGCTTCATGTCCGCCTCTTCCGCGCCGGGGTCGCGTGCTTTAGGATGGCGATTCCGTGATTGCGGTCGGAAGTGGCATACTCATATGTTCTGTACACCACTCGGCCACCAGACGGGAAATAGCTTCTGATCATCTTGGCCCCAGTCGGAACCCCATCAATCACCTCATCGACAGAGAACCCGCCGGCCCGCTTTCGCAGTAGAAAGATCATCGTTCCCTCCGTGTGGTTGGTCGGGGCGGCGCAGGATCATCGCGCTATTCCGGGTCATCCTCTGGTTTCCCTGAGGCCGGCGGCTCCCCTGCCCGCCCCAACACAAAGAGACTAGCACATACGCTAGTAGGTGTCAACATCTATTCTAAGAAAATCCCCCCGGCCAGGAGAAGCCGGGGGGACGTAGACCGTCCGGCCGCGGGTTTGCCGCGCCGCCCTGGCCGATGTCCGCGACGTCCGCCAGCTGCGGCCCTTCCTGACCGGGCTGGTGCTCCATCCTGACGGCGTCGTGACCGTCGACGGCCTCGGCCAGCCCGCGCAGCAATTGGAAATATAGGATCGCCGGCGTTTCCTTTTGCTGGACGCCGTGCGTTGCCCCAGGACGAACGCGGCGCCAGGCCGCCACGGGTGCCGAACTTCGGAACGATCACTCAGCGGCGGCCCGCTGGCGTTCGCTGGGCAAGATGTCGCAAATGTTTGCCTGGAGGCGGCCTACTGTTCGATCGCGAAGGCGAACGGCCTCGGCCAGACACCAGGGTCGGCAACGTCCAGGCGCACGGTGGCGCGGTCATAGCGCGTCGTCAGTTCCCGTCCGGACCACGAATGGCCCCGGCAGGCACCGAGGTCAGCGGTGGCCGGCGGCAAGGCGCCCAGGGCCAGCCCGCCGCGGCCATAGCCCTTGACCGCGAAGGCGAGAAAGCCGTCGCCGCCGGCAAGGGCGAGTTCTCTAGCTGTCGACGATCCACCCAGGGCCGCGTTCAACAGCATGACCACCGGCCACCGGTTCTGACGTAGCCCGTCGCGGATCGTCCACATGTCAGGCAGGCTGGTCGGTGTTTCGGGGGCCAGCCCAAACAGCGCCGAAAAGCAGTCGTCGCAGCGGGGCGCGAGTCCGTCAGCATAGTTGGGCACGTCCTCCATCATCACCCCGTCGAAGTGCTCGCGCACCTCCGGGTGTTTCGCGACCGTCCACGAGTTCGCGGTGACCAGAAAGTCCGCCGGCATCAGGCGGGTGAAGGCGTCGGCCACCTGCACGATAACGCGGTTGACCGCCTCCCGCTCTCCCTCATCGGACCACAGCGGGACACCGTTGCCGTCCCAGTCTAGCGTGTCGCTCGGGCTGTGCATCGCCCACTGGGCGAGCCCGTCGCTTTCGAGGACGTCGAGGAAAATCCCGGCCTTGACCTTGCCGGCCGGGGACGAATCTGAGGCGAGCGCCCGAGCGTAGACGGCGGCCACGGAGTCCGCGAAGCCGGGCGCCAGCACGCGCAGGTAGTAGCCGCCGGCGTTGTCCTTCAACGTGTCGCCGTCAGCCTTGACGTACAGGAACCCGGCCATCGCCGTCCACATGCGGCTGAATAGGCAGTCGAACGTCACCCCCTTGTATCCGATCGGGATCATCCACGGTTTGGCGTAAGCGAGGATCCTGATGTCGGGGTTTCTGCGGCGCAGGCTGTCGGGGACGGCGTTCCATTCGGAGCCAAGGCGACGGTCCCAGATCCAGTAGGCTTGCGTCAGGAAAAGATCATGCGCCGCGACGGTGTCGAACTGCGCGGCCGTCCACGCGATGCGGCCCTGCCCGCGGTCGGCCGCGCGCGCGCCGTCGTACTGGATCGTGCCGGTCAGGCCGGTGTGCTCTTGCGCCCTGGCTGTCCGCTGCATGAACAGCACGAGGGCTGACAGCGACCCGGACAGCAGCGCGATCGCGAGGATCCATCTTGTCAGCGACGATCGCGATGGCACAATCACATCATCCTCCCGCCAAGCCATAGCACAGGCGTAATAGTCTGTCAAGGCGACGCCCGGCGGCAATCCGGCTGGCCCTTCCAGAAGTCAGGGGCCGCCCCGCGGCCAGAACGACTCGACCTCCCAGTCCAAGCCGCCTGACAAATCAGAGACTAGCACATACGCTAGTAGGTGTCAACATCTATTCTAAGAAAAAGCCCCCCGGCGTGAGTGCCGAGGGGCCAGACCGTCCGACCGCGGTTTGCCGTGCCTGCCCTCCTTCCGCCCGCGACCGGGGAAGTTGGCGGGGCCGCCCGAGGGGGACTTCAAGCGGCCCCGACCGCGCGCGTCACCGTGGAGGGAACACGGGAGCGCAGCGGCTAGGCGTCGAGCGTCGGACTCTGCGAAACGTCCCCCCTGATCTTCGCTGACGCCGCCACGACCAGATCAGGCGTCACCTTCTGGATCGCCGCCTGAATGTCGGCCGTGTTGTCCACGTCCAGCAGGCGCCGCACGAAGTCAGCGATGACGTCCGGCGTCAGCGCGTCGTCAACGCCCGGCTCCCGAACCTTCGTCCCTTCCTCGTGGATGTCCATGAACAGCGCGGCGCGCTCCGAAGCCCAGTCCGAGATGGCGCTGAACACCGACGCGACGTGCAGCAGCTTGTCCGCGTTCTCTTCGATGTAGTCGTCAGCCTGCATGCCGCCGCGCCTGATGCCTTCGATGAGCGTTTCCTTCACGCCGGTCAGCCCGAGCGCGTCGAGCGCGGACAGGATGCGCGGGAGGATGGTCAGCGCGTAGGAGATTGCCCCCCACACGATGACGGCGAACTTCTTGATCTCTCCAATGAAACTCATGCCCTCACTTCCCCTCTGCCGGCATCGCCGGATGGTTAATTGAACCGGGATTCGTCAGACGGGCTCCCGGTCGGCCTTGATAGACTGCCCGCCACTGGCGAGAAGTTCAGGGCTTCTTCACCATGTCCACGACCTCATGGGTGCCGAGTGCGCCCATGCCGATAAGCAGTCCGCCAAGCAGATGGTTGGCGTAGGTCCAGACGATATGCGACCCCGCCGGCAGAGTCAACGGCGCAAGCTGGAGCGCCAGACCGCAGACCACGCCGAGTACCAGGGCCGCCACGCGAATCTGAACCGGCGTGAACGGCGAAGGCGTGCCGACCTGCGGGAACACCACCTTCAGCCCCGACAGGAAGACCTTGATGACGAGCGCAGCGAGAGCCGCTTCCGCCAACTGACCGCTGAACAGTCCGTCCATGTCGCCCTCCTTAGCCTAGCAGGTATATATACCAGCTAGGACGGCCACTCACCAGAGAGAATCATCTGCGCCTCGATCTCGTCACGGGGAGAGGTCTTCAGAGTCTCACGCGAACGCCGAGAGTCAAGCAATTCCGCAGCAGCACGCGGCCAGTCTCCAGCCTTCAGCGCATCCACCATGTCGTGAAACCCCTGAAGCCCCTTCAGCCCCGTCGTGTAGATCACCGAAAGCAGCGCCGTCTGCCGAGCCGGCGGCCAGCCCGGATACGACGGGAACAACCACGTCAGTTGCTTCTCCGCTCGTGCGATCCGGTTGTCCCGCATCAGGTCGATCGCGGCTTCGGGGATACCGTCCGCCATGATCGCCAGAAGCTCTTGTAGCGTCGGAGGATCGTCCTCCACGTTGCAGCCTACGCCGACTGACCACTTGGGCGGCCTGTGCGTGTCTGGGTACGGCTTGCGTTCCCGGCCCTCGAAGCCCTCGATGACGGCGATCTTCCTGGGGTCGATGCTCATTGCCCTCCCTTCGCAATCGCCGCGACGGCGACCGACACGCGATTCCAGATCAGCGCCACCGTGAGAATGGCTCCGGCGGCGGCAGACAGGGCAGAGAACAGCACGGCCTTCATTGTCAGGCCGGATGTCACGCGGTCGCGCAAGGTTCCAATCTCCTTGCGGAGACAGCCGATTTCTTCCGCGTGTTCCTCGCACGGGAGTTTGGTCGCCGCTTGCGTGGCCTCTATCTTGGCTACGGACACCTCAATCCGTCCGGCCGTTGTCCGTAGGCTGTTCACGGCCTCCCACAGATCCCTGTTCCCCGTGTCACCGTTCATATCGCCCCCGCGCCCGTGGATGTTGGAGGTTTAGTTGCCCCACCAGATCGAATCCGCAGCGACCTGCCCGTCCGCAATCGCTTTCGTTGCCCAATCTGGCGGATCCACCGGATGATGGCGGCCGCGATGCATCTCAGCGATGCGGCCCATCGTGAACACGCCGACGTGTCCGTTCTGCTGGATCAGGCGGCAGAGAATGGACAGGTCGTCGAAGTCGATGCCGTCCGGGTAGGTCGTGCGAGCCTTCGTGTCGTGCGTGACGATGATGATCGGCGCGTAGCCGTTCCTGGCTGACTTGGCAACTGCATCGTTGAACCGTTCCACCATCCCGGCATAGCCAACCGTGTCGGCAGCGGCGTAGCCAACGAGGTCCTGAATGTTCACAAGGTTGGCGACCTGGAAAAGATTCCGTGGACGATCGCTGCGGAGATACGTCTGCCGCTCCGCGTCGGTCCACGTTGGGAAGTAGGTTGTGTCTCCGGCGCCCCTGGCGAGCAAGAATCCGTGGGCCTTGATCCGCTCGATCGCCAGAAGGTTGAAGCCTCCGCTAGGATACGCGAAGGTCGTGATGGACGAAGTCGGAATGCCGAGAGCAGTAGCAAGCCACGGCCGCACAAGCTGCGCGTTCATCGAGTCGGCGTCGGAAATGTCTCCGAGACCCCACACGCCAGCATTCGGGGAACTGTGCGTGGTGCTGTGATGGCCGATCTCGTAGCCGTCGGCGTAGAACTCCTGGAGTTGTGCGATTGAGAGCCGATTCGTCTCGGCGATCTGCGTGAACGGCATCACGTCGCCACGACAGTACAACGTGAATTTGTAGCCGAAGCTGTCGCAGATTGCTTTCCACCCCATGTTGTCGTTGACTTGGTCGTCGGTGGTGAACGCGAAGGCAACGGGGTATCCGCCCCACTGAAACCGGTGCGGCTTGCGAATGAACGTGACCCTGAGAAACGGCATCCTTCCAAGCGGCGTGGTCGTGAAGCAGCGATAATACGACGCGCCGAAGCTGTTGATTGTGCCAGTCAGCCAGAAACCGGCGTTGGCGTGGCGATAGTTCGCGTACTGCTGCACCGCGTCCTTGACGTCGAAGGTAGCCTCTCCGCCGACCGTCTGCGCCGCGCCGTTGCGTGTGGAAAGGATCCCGAAGTCAGCAAGGTCGTGCCGATTGTCGAGAAGCGGAACCCACTCCCCGCCAGTCTTTCGCGTGGCCGTGGCCCAGCACGCGCGCGTCATCCGCACCTGCCCGGTACTGAGGACCATCGAGGTAGGAGACAGCCAGCGTTCGTCGCGCTTGGTCGTGTCGAGCACGGCATAGCGGCCATAGACGTCAGAAGCGTCGATCGCGTTCGCCGCCAGCGCGCAGAGCTTCGCGTCAAGAATCGTGATGTTTCTCGGCAACATGGAAAGATCCCACCACATCATCGACATGACGGCCGAAGCGTTCGGGATGGTGGCTTCGGTGCTATACGCCGTGTTGGTGGTGGCGCCCACGATCGCCGCCGAGTCGGGAAGCCCTTTCGACACGTTGTCGAACTTGAAGATCTCCCCGGCCTGGTCCTCAAGAATCGAATCAGGATCCGCCGGCCATTCGGTGTGGACCGAGCCGCTGTCGTCGATGCAGAACAGCCACGTCAGCGTGTCGCCGGGGAACCCGGACTGAGGGCCGTATTGCCCTACGCCCGTAACCTGAAACGCCCCGTACCGCGGCTTCGTCGCCCCCATCAGCCCCACCGCAAGAGCCATCGCAAGGATGAGGACTGAACGCTTACCAGACATGAATCCTCCTAGTCCTTCGGGAATACCCGGTATGCCGTCAAAGGACCGACGCCGGGAATCATGCGCCACAGCCTGCGAGCGTCGGCCTCTGTCATCTTGCCCGTAGAGATCATGTTGAGCAACGCAGCGGAGGCGTCCACCCCCATCGCCGGAGCCGGGCCGATCAACGCCTTGGCTCCGCTCCGATACTTCGTGGACTGATACCCGTCTACCAGCGCATTCGTGACGCCCGCTTGCGTGATGTTCTCCAGGTACCGCTCAAGGCTGCCGAAATCCTTGTCGCGCTTCTTGCCCGTAGCCAGAGCAGCGATGTCGTTCAAAACCTCGCCCGTGGCGGGGTAGAGCGTAGCGATCAGCACCAACGCCCGCGTGGCTCTCCCGTAGTTCCCGGCCCGCGCTTCGTCAGCGACCTCTTGAATCAGCATCCTCGATTGCTGCACTCCGTAAGGCTTGAACTGCGACACCAACCGTCCCAATACGGTATCGTTGAACCACGGCGGCACGTCCAGCGCCGTGTATCCGAACTGCGTGCGGTCGGACATCTTGAACCCGCCGCGGAGCAACTGCTTGTCCGTCAGCCCGCCCTGCGCCAGCACTTCGTCGGCGCTGATTCGCAACTTCTTGAGTTGGTTGCGGGCGAAGGTATCGGCAGGGTCGGCCACCAGCCGCTTCGCCATCGTGTCGGCGTAACGCGCCCCGGCGTTGGCGGCCCACGAACGCATGAACATCTCTGTCCCGGTCATGCCAATGGCCTTGTAGTAACGCCCTGAAGCTCCGCCCACATTCTCGATGTCGCGCAAGACCACTCCAGCCGTGGCCCCGGAGCGATGCGCCAAGGCCCGACCTTCCGGCGTCAGCGCCTTGACTCCACCGTAGACGAACGACTGGACATCGGAGTTGAGCAGGATGCCATTGATCTGCCCCAGGTTTCGCAGCGCCGTGACGGGATTCAGGGCGTAGGATCCGATCCTGCGGACCTTCGCGCCGGCCGACATCAGCAGCGGATTCTCCTTCTTGACCTGTCCCCGCGCAGCGTCTACGAGGCTGTCTAGAAGCTGGCGCTCCCCCGGTTCCTTGACCTTGCCCATGACCGACGCGAGCTTGTCGAGCCTCTGCCCGTAGTGCCGCGTCTCTGCCAGTCTCCGCTCCGCCCCCTCGATGTACTTCGGCATGATGCGGCGCAGGCTAGGATCCCAGAACGGATTGTCGAACTGGCGGGCACGCTCAATGGGAGAGAACGTGCTTTGCTTGCTCCGCTTGTTCCACATCAGGATCTTGCCCTTGGCGGCGGAGAGCGAAGTCGCCTGCCCTGAATCCACTAGGTGCTGAGCGAAGGCGTTTGTCCCGCCGCGACCGCCGGATTCGATCGTTGCGACGTAGCTGTCCAGCATCTTCACGGCCGTGGGGCGATCGGGGAACACGCCATCGTCAACCAAGCGGTTGAGAATGTCGGTACGGATCTTCCCGCTCTTGCCGCCGCGGCCAGCCTTCATTTCGGAGACTTCGGGCGTGATGTGCGGGGCGTAGTCGGGCCTCGCGTCGGGGAAGTCTACCCACTTGCCGGGAACCTTGACCTTCTTGAAGGTGACTTCGCCGGTTTCCGTTGACTGCTGCGGGACCGCCTCCGTCTTCCCGCGCACCCTGACCTTAATCCCTTCCGCCTGCGCCCGAGCCGGAAAGGCATCGAGATAGCCACGGGCGGCTTCATAGGCGACCCGAGCCTTCTTGTTCAGTACGAGGGGAGTCCCATTGAGCGCACGGAACACATCAACGTCATCGGATCCCTTGAGTTTGTTCGCCTTCGCCTTGACCAAGGGAGCCGATCCCTCTCCAACTCCCTCGCGGGATTCGTCAATCACGGAGCGCGCCTTCTCCGCGACAACCTGGCCCTCCGGAGAAAGGCGCTGCAACTGCCCCTCCGTCGTGCGGAACACCGCGCCAACGGTTTCCCCCGCGCCCCTGCCGCGCTTGTTGGGGGCTGGGCGCTCATAGTTGGGATGCTGCGCCTCTTTGAAGACTCCCGCCCCGGCTGCCTCCGCCCCGGCTCCCGTCATCGCCGCGGCCAAGACTTCAGGGACAGACCCGCCCTGTGCCGCGGTCAGACCTCCCATCGTCAGGGCCGACTTGAGATAGTCGCCACCGATCGCTTTCGGCAGACTGGGAACGAGGCCAAGGCCAAGACCGATTCCTGCGTCTGTAGCGCCACGTTCAGCCGCGCCGCGCAGAGCGCCACGGACACCGCCGCCGTCCCTCGCCCCCTCGATCCCGCCCGCGACCAGCCCGTACTTGCCAAGGCGCTCCGCGACCGGGGCCGCTTTCGCTACGGTCTTTCCGATCGCCGTACTCGCATTGAACGGAGCAGACACCGGGATCTTCCCCGCCGTCTGCATGAACCCGTAGGTTTCGCCCGCAACCGGAGCGAGGACGTTGGCTAGGAATCCTCCGACTTTCGTTGACGTTGGGTACTGCTGCTTCGGGATGGCTCGGCTAGAGAGGCCGAAAGTGCGACCAGAGATCAGACCGGCCGCCGCATTGGCGAGCATCGGATTATACGGGGCCAAGGCTGTGTTCGGCCCGGTGTAGGCCATCGCCGGAGATAGATCCACGGGCGGCGGCGTATCGTCCACCGCGCCCTTGCTCAAGGCATAGGTGTGCAGTTCGGGGGTCCACGCGATCCCCCGTTCCTCCACGCCCTTGCGGATCTCCGAAATCGTCTTGGCCATTTAGCCCCCGGTAATGGAGTCTACAGCCGCGTAACCATTGGGCGTTGGCGGCGCGTTCTTCGTCGGAGCGATCGTCCCGCCCGTTCCACTCACGATCCCGAATGCTGTTTCGACCGCCCTAAGATCCCATGCATTCTCGCGGGCGAAGCGCCGGAGTCCGGCGCGAATCTGCGGCATCGTGAACTTGCCATCAGTCGCCAGTCCGCGCAACATCCCGGTGAATGCGGGATCGTTGGCGATGCGCTCCGCAGCGGAGAGCGGGGCCTCGGTCTTCTTGTCGTAAGGAATGCCGAGGAATCCCCGCGCCGGGGTGGTCATCGGGCGAGTCGCCGGAGTAGCCGAGAACCCGGAGCCAAGGGTAGACATCAGCGTCGGATCGACCGGCTCGTTGTTGATCTTCCGGCGCACGTCGGCCGCTACGATGTCGATCGGAACGCCCTCGTATTCGGGACTGTTAACCGCCTGAAGCAGTTGCTCCCCGAGGCCGCCAGTCGCGTTGAGGATGTCCCATTCCGTTGCCGGGGGCTGCGGCGCGTTCTGGAGAACAGGCGGTAGCGGACCCGTGCCGTCCGGGTCAACCCACTTCCCAGGGACCCGTGGAGTTTCCCCTCCGGCCAGACCTTCGTAAGACTTCAGGAACCCGGTCTTACGGGCCGCTGCGGCCGCCGTGCGCGAATCGTTGGCCGCAGCCGCGGCGGCCGCCATTCTGGCATTGTCGGCCTCACGATCGGCCATCGTGGACGCGGCGAGGTCTTCCTGAACCTTGACCCCGCGTTCCGCAAGCCCGAATCTCTTGGCCTCGTCGGCCTGATTCGCTCCGAATTGAAGCGTCTGTCGATAGTCCGAATCGGACATGCGCCCCAGGGGCATGGAGCCTCCGGCGCCACCGAAGAACGGGACAGACCGCTCCGGGCGATTGCGCTGGTCCTGCGCCTCCTGCGCCAACTCCCGCAGACGGGCTTCCTCGCGGATCGCGGACATCTGATGCTCGAACCGGAGGTTCAAGTCCGCCTTTTCCTGCTCGCGCTGCGCCTTGAGCAAGGCTTCTCTGCGCGTCTGGTCGGCAAGCCCGAGCAGTCCGGACCCGAGCGTGGTCGCTGCCGCGCCCCAATTCGGCTTGTTGCCCACCGCTACCACCCCCGATTCACGGTTCCGGTTCCGAAGCCGACGCGCGCACGCTGCGTCGGGGTGCGCCCCAATGCGAAGCCGGAGCCGAGCGTTGACGACTGCTTGGGGACCGCGCCAGAGCCCCCGAAGGATCCGAGAGAACTCAGCCAATTTGGCGACTGTGCGTTGATATTCTTCGTCCCGTCCCATGTCGCGTCAGGGGTACCCCAGTTCGACGTTCCCGGCTGCCGCTCCTGAAGCCCTTCGGGAGTCCACGAGTACCCCGCCACATCGGGGTTGCCGATCTTGCCCGTGACCATCGCCGGAGACATAGAGATCAGGGAGCGCAGATTCTCGAACCGGCGCTGCGCCGCGGCGGCTACAGCCTGAGCCGTCATGTCACCCATGGCCCCGGTGTAGACCCCTGAAGTCGGTGCGATCCCGCGGCCGGCGAGGGACTGGCCCATCGTGGCGTACCCCGCCTTGAGGTCCGCGCCAAGCCCGGCGTCCCCGCCCTGATACTGTTGCAGGATCAATTGACGCAGCAGCGCCGCCTGCTCTGGAGCGACGTACCAAGAGGTCTGCTCCTTGGGCTGGTTGCTGCCGCCCACAAGCGCGCCGGCGGCGTCCAAGACAAGGCCGGCTCCGGCCACATATGGGTTGCCTGTCGCCGCGCCTGCAATCGCCTTGCTTGCCATCTTGGCCTCCTAGAGATCCACCCAGGTTTCGCCGCTGAACCGCGCCAGCTTGCCCGTAGCGGCATTGTAACCGATCCTGCCCGTCGCGGGCTTGCTGATGTCGTCAGTCCTCGCTACGGTCAAGCCAGACGTTCTGGAGTCCATCAAAGACGTGACGGCGCGGGACAGTTCATCTAGCGCGCCCTGAATGTCGGATCGGGACAGCCCATTGAGAATCGGCCTCATGTCGTCTCCAATTCGACGCGGTGCGCCGTGCCGGTCCCCACCAGCGTCACGTTGCAGAGTTCCCCGATCATGGTCGCCAAGAGCATCTTTCTGTCCTGCAACCTGTCCGTAGAAGAAAGCGCGCAAGTCTGTGTGGACCCACGGTTTGTCAGAATAGTGGCCGTCAAGCTCCCGCTGAAATCGACCGTGATCCTGTCCCAATGACGAACGTTTCCGTCCCCGAAATCCTTCGTCTTGATCGTCATCGTGTTGAGGCTCGCCCCAAGGTGCAAGCGCACGATCTGGCCGCTCGCGTTCACCGCCCACAGCCCGTTGTCGGTGGGATCGGCACACACGATTCCGATAGCGACGTTCGATTGGACGAAGCTCGACGTGGACCACTCGAATTTCCCGCCCAGATACTTGAACTCGACCGCGATGATCCCGTTGGTGTAGAACCCCATCCCGTTCGCGTAGGCGCCATGCCACGCCACGACGTAGGAACTGTACTGCTGCCACGTCGGGTCGATCGCGGCGGAAATGCGTACCGACGAATTGCCGTCGAACAGGTACAGGCCGTCGAGTCGCGCAAAGAGAAGCCCGAAGTCCGTAGACGCAAGCCCATCTGCGAACGTCGTCCCAGCCGAGGATGCGCTGTTCGACCATTGGCCCGTAGCATCCACGGGCGACCAGAGCCGGATGCTGGTCGGTGTGGCGACTGCCACGCTTTCGCCCAGCGCGTCCAGCCCTTCGATGCTTTCCTCGCAGTTGACGCTGGCCAGGGGCGCAAAGTAGTCGTACTGGTCGATTCCCGAGAAGTAGAGTGTCCGGCTGCCCTTGACCGCGAGGAACAGGCGGCGCTGGCAGAACACGGCGAGATCGGCCGCTTCCGGGGGCGTGCCGTGGGCATTGTCTGCATCGAGGTATTCGGCCCCGAGATCGGCATCGACAACCTCGTCATAGACGAAAAGCAGCGCGTTTACGCCGACAATCGTGGCCTGCGGGATGACTGACTGCTGCCAGTAATCCACCCCCGCGGACTTCGTCCGCCAAATCACGCCCTCGACCTTTCCCGTCCCAAGGTCGGCACACCACGCATCAACCGTAGCCTGAGTGATCGTCTTGTAGTAGACCATGGCTCCGTCTGTGGACACCAGAGTCACGGAGTCCGTGGAGTAGAGTTGGCTTTCGATGACCTGCCCAGACTCCAGCGTGACGCGGTATGACAGCGCCCACTTGTACGCGCCGGTCAGCCCTGCCGGGGTTCCGCTTCCGGGTTCCTTGAATACAGCCGCGATGGGGGCGGTGGACGTTCCGACGCGGCCGGATCCTAGCGGGCCGAACTTGCGGAACGTTGTGCCGTCCCAAACGCTGTTCGCGTGACCGTTCAGGATGTAGACGCGCTCGCTGTCGGTGAAAAACCGGTGCGCCGTGTTTCCGCCTGACTCGCCAATCGACACGCCATCCTCGTAGACGTAGTTCTCGTCAGCGCAAAAAACATGGGTAGCGCCGCCATAGCGCAGCGCCTTCATCCCGTTGATGTTTTCGGTCATCTGGTGGACAACGGTATCGGCCTTCGACGGCGACACCTGCCCCGCCACGTCGCGGTTGACGTTCTCAGCGACCTGCAACTGGCCGGAGTCCAGCAGATGCGGAGCCGCAGCCGTTACCAGCGATCCGAAGGAGTTGGTCCCGAATGTCCACTTGCGAGCCATTAGTCGATCCTCGCCCAACCGACCGCGGCGCTGACGTACATGATCTTGGCGCGAGCGTACCCAACTGCGGCGTCGTATCCCCGCAGTCCGACCGCTCGGCGCGTCGCCAGACCGTTCAGGAACTCCGCTCCGTTCGCTTCGACGAAAACGCTGTCCGTGGCCGTAGCATCGCAGTTTATGACGAGGTACGTCTTGCCGACTGGCACCGTGGCGTAGGTCGGCAGCGTGCAGAACACGTTGGCGGACTGTCCGCTGAAATGGATGACATTCTCCGCGATGCCGAGCGAATCGTCGGCCGCCCGAGCCGTCGAGTTGATCGGAAGCACCGGGTCAATCACGACGCCGTGCAGGGCTGTTTTCATCGCCACGGTGTCCAGCCTCGCGCTGGTGGCTCGAACGATATTGTCTTTCAGAACAACATAGTCAGCCCAAAGACCACCGGCAGACGTTCTCTCAAGCAGAGAATCCACATACACGCGCTTGTTCTGCGCATATGCTCCGTTGGGGCTGTTAAGGTATGTGACCCCGCTTAATCCAGGTCGTAAGTAAATGTGTCCGGCGCTCTGGAGATTGAGAGTCTTTCCAGAATTGTAGATCCTCGTCTTCGCCGATGTTGGGTAGGTGTACTTCGAGGCCACGCTGTCGTTCTGATCTGCGAAACTCAAGTCTCCGATGATTCGAGGAGTAGACAGCCACCACCGTGACGTTTGGACGTTCGACGGGGCAACAAACGTGCTGTCGTTGCCCATTTTATAGTAGCCATCAACGTTGAACTGCCCCCTGATCCTGTTGTAGATTTCTGCGTTGTCCCCACTTTCAACAAGAACATCCGTAGACGCATCGCTATCAACTGTCAAGTTCGTGGCCCTGATCGTACCAACAGTAGATCCGGAGTTCTTTAGCAGAAGGCCGGCGCCGTCGTGGGCCTGAATCCACACGTTCGAGAAGTACGGGCTAACCCCCTCATTGATGATTGCGCGCCCGCCTGACGTGTCAGAAATGTATCCATTGCTGAAGTAAATCGCCGACACAAATTGAGGGCCATATCGCATTTCTACACAGTTGCTATCAACGTCGCTGATATTGAATCCATCGAACAGAATGTGGCAGGTGTATCTCGTAGCTGTTGACTTCAGCCGGACCCCGTACTTCTCGAACCCAATAGCCGAGAAATCCCTGAAAGTGCAGCGGTATGCTCCCTGCACTACCAGACCGCCAACACCGACTCCGCTGTTCCCCGATAGCGTTACGCCAGTAACCGTAACCCCCTGAACGTAGGCCGTCCCGCCACCAATCGTAAGTACAGGTAGCGTGCTGTCCGCATATTGGATCATTGCTTTCGCGCTGGCCGAATTGTTGAATGACTCTCCAATCAGATGAACGTTGTCAGATTCTATTGTGATGTTGGCACGATATCTTCCGGCAGGAAGACAAACGGACCCTCCGCCTGCGGCCTCAACCTCATCAATGACGGCCTGAAGACTATCCGTATCGTCCGTGCCGTCGTTTGCTGTAACACCCCTCGCCAGCACGTTGATCGGAGACATCTTGGGAGAAGAAATGGTTCCGGAGGTAAGCCGCGACGGCTGCGTCTGATTCCCATATCCCCACACCATATCCTTCGGACCCATCCGACGCACGGTGCCAGGAGCGGCCGCCATCAGCATCAGCATGATAGAGGCCGAAAGCGCGGCGATGATCGCGGCTCTACGCATGATTCCTCCTATGTCTCAGAGGCGTACTGGAAACGATCATCTACGTCGGGATCGTCGTCGCGCCTGCTATACCCAGCCTGCATCTGCCAGACCTTCGGCAACTTCCCCTTTGACCTGACAGCCAGGCGTCCGATGATCTTCTCCGCCAAGTGCATGAACAACTGCGATGCACCTACATTCTGCAACTGCGTCTCCGCCTCATAGGCGCGGGCGAGCATCCAGAACAGGATCAGCCCATGGGACCACGGCGGCAGATCAGGAGTCTCGGCTGCCGCGATGGCCGTGGCTGACGAGACATAGAATACCTCGATGTCGTTCCCCGACACTCCAGACGCGACATCGCCATATTCGCTGGAATAGAAGTCGGTAGCATCCAGCGGATCAACGATGGATCCATACTCCCCAAGCGCGGATCCTGTCTCCGGCTCAAGTAAGACTCCGTACTCACCAATGAAAGTAGAGAGAGTCGTCGCAACCTGCGGTACGTAGTACAGCCCGACCTTCCCGTTCATCATGTCCAGATAGAACTGGAACGGAGTCCCCGGATCGTCGGTCCAATTCCGGTCTGACCGCGAGAGATTCGACTTGTTCGTGAATTCCAAGGCCTCGCCATCAAACGCCACCCTCTGCACGAACTGGACATCGGACGGAAGGGTGTATTCCCCCTGATCCGCCACCGAGATAATCGTCGCCCTCTTTTCAATCGCCTCAGTCAACCGAGCCGCAGCGCCGATAGCCTCGTTCGCCCACGCCAACTTCATCGCCGCGGTCCAGAACACTTCGTTCGTGTCCCCCGTGATCTGCTTGAAGGCGTTGCTAAGATCCATGAAGGTCATCGCAACTGCCCCCCTACGCGCGAGGTCGTCGGATCGGTATAGCCCGGCGTCCCGCCAGAATACGGGCTGACGAACCGCGACCGAACCGAAGGCATCGCCTCGAAAGCAGACCGGAAATACAGGTTCGCCCGCTGCTGGTCGATCGTCGCGTACATCATGCCCATGACCAGCGGGACGTACACGCTGTCCTGAACCTCCGCGGGCATGGACCGCGCCACCAGCGAAAGGTTGACCGCCGTGTACGAGAACAGGTGCGTGATCTGAACCTTCTCCGCCGTCACCGTCTCCATCTTGGGCCACAGCAGGATGCGACTCGATTCGCTTCCGGGAGCGCCCATCAGGCAGTAGTGTGTCGGATACGTCCCGCCCGTGTCCCGCCAATCGACATCGGCCGCGTCCAGATCCGCGATCGTGCAAGGGAACAGAACGTCGTCGATGAAGTCGGTCCCGTTGACGCCGAGAACAACGGAACCGACTCCAATCATGCTGACAGGAAGGGGATAGTAGAGGGCGCCAGCGACCAGCGAGATCTCGGTTGTCGTCCAATCCGAGTCACATTGTTCCCCAACCATCATTTCGGCCTGATGGATCAGCGCAGCAAGGGCCGCATCCGACCAACGACCGGACGATTCGGGAACGAGGTTACGGATTTTGGCCGTCACTTCGCTGACGATGGCGCCCATTCTCCTAGCCCTTCCCGCAGTACAGGAACACGGTGTTGACCGCGTTCGAGCTGCCGGAACTCGCCACCAGAACGTGCGCGAAGGCCGACGCCTGAGTGGCCGTGACAGCACAGCTTGTCGCCGCGCCTGCGGTCGCGTGAGGAATCAGGTCGTGGCCCACGGTCGAGTCGCCCGTGCCGATCACGATAGCGACCTGATTCGGCCCGTAGGTCTGGATCTTGAGCGGAGCCCCGGAGGCCGCCGTCTCAAGCGCCACGCCACGAACCTGCTCCGTGACCACGCCCGTAGCGTAGACCTTCAGGGAATCGAAGGTGTCCGCCGTCAGGTCCGACTTGTAGCAGGTCACCAGATTGCCCGCGGTGATCGCTCCACCAGCGATAACCTCGATCGTCTCGATCTCCTGCTGAGTCAGGCCCGTACCGCCCTGATCCTGCCCGGCAACCGCACCGCTGCCGAACGGGCAGGTCAGGAACACCGTGTTCACGGGCTGCGCGGTCAGGGTCGAAGCGGTGATGACATGACCGAACGCGCAGTTGTGAGCGTCGGCATGGGTTGACGCCGTAGCGATGAACACCCCGGCGCTGTCGCCCGTGGTCAGAGCGTTCGTTTCCGAGGAGGTCGAAGCACTCTTGAGCGTCATCGCCACCTGATTGGGGCCGAACACCTGCATCTTGATCATCTGGCCCACGGCCGTAGCCGATTCCATCGCCACGCCGCAGACGTGCTGCGTCACAGCAGCCGCACGGTACACCTTGTTGGCGTCCGAAGTCGCAGCCGTGGCCCCTGACAGGTAGTGAGTCAGAGGATCACCAGCAACGATCGTCGCCACGCCAGCAGCGACCATGCGGTACACAGGAGCCGGGAAGGAGGATCCGGTTCCGCCCTGATCCACCCCTGCGATCGCACGGGCCGGCCCATGCGAGCAGTTGAGGAACACGGTGTTTACCGGCTGCGCGGCCGAACCGCTCGCCACCATGACCTGACCGAACATGGTCGGAACGTAGGTAGCGTGGGCTCCGGCCGTGCTGGTGAAGATACCGGCCGCACCGGGGACCATGTACTGGATCTTCGTCGAAGTTCCAGCATTGGTCATGGCCACCTGGTTCGGACCCCAAACCTGAATCCTGAGCATCGCACCGGAAGCGGCGGTATCGAGCGCCACACCAGCGACAAACTCAGTCGCCGCGCCAACGATATAGACGATGTTGTCGTCCAGAGTCGTCGCGGTCTTGTAGAAGCCGACTGCCTGGCCGGCGGTGATGGCCTCTCCGGCCTTGACAGTCAGCGTCAGGAAATCGGGCCAGGACTTACCAGTCCCGCCCTGATCCGGCCCGCCGATTGCGTATCCAGGCATTGAGACTCACCGCCTTACGAGTTGATGGTCCACGGGATCTTGTACAGGACCGAGTTCTTGAGGCGGTTCGGGGTGGTGATATTGCCCTCCCACAGAGCCGCCGAAGCGTACACGTCCTGCCACGGGAGAAGATCCTTGAACGGAGACACCTTCCAGTCCATGCCGGTGCGGATACGAAGCTTCATGAAGTTCGTGTTCCACAGGTACATGGTCCCGGTCAGCGGAGTGTTGTCCCAGTTCAGGTTGCCGCTCGCATCGCACATATGCTCCTCGAACGACAGCTTCAGTCCGCCGAGGGAGCCGATGGAGATGGACTCGAACCCGGACTGACCCTTGTCCGCCACGACGATCTGCTGGAGGTTGCGCAGAGCCCGCATCACGAGGCGGTAGGTGCGAAGGTCGCAACAGCCGCGATTCGGGATACCACCCATGTACTTCGCGGCCAGCAGGCCGGCAGCGTCGATCTTGTCGAGCAGGATCTTGTAGGTCGTGGCCGCGGCCGGAGTCTCGGTCGTCTCGTCAGCGGCCAGACGCGGATTGTCCCACCACGCATACGTCGCCGGAGCGAGGCCGCCGGGGTAGTACGACGTGCTGGTGCTGATGAGGCAGGGGAAGCTGTGGGGCAGAACGCCCGTGTTCGCGGTCTGCGCGGCCAGCCCGGTGGTCGTCGCGTCGAACAGGGTCTGCGAGAACTTGTTCTGCTCCGTCATCACGGCCTGCTTGAACTTCGTCTTCACCAGATCCTTGAGCTTGCCCTTGCCCGCATTGGCGCGGATGTCGGGGCCGGAAATGGCGATCGGGAGATGAAGCTCCTTGCAGGGGAACATGGCCTGCGTCACGCCATCGCTGCCGACGACGTTCAGGCGCTCCCACGGCTTGACGCCGGAGAAGCCGGTAGAGAAGTCGTACATGAGATCCTGGTCGATGGTTCGTCCACCGTCCCACGGCTCTCGGGGGAGTTCCGCTACCGTAGCACACGCACGGCCGACCACATCGGACAGCACTTCGGAGACGTTGTCCCCGACGTGGGCCAGAAAGGTGTCGATCGCGGCACTACGCGCGTTCGCGTTGGTCACAGCAGCCATTTCGTCTCACCATCTTTCAGCGCTCAGCCCGCTCCGCCCTGGATATCGCCGTCGATCATGTCGAAGAACTCATCCATGCTCTTGCCCCTGAACCTGTTTACGGGGGTCGTAGACCTCGCCGTGCCAGACCCGTTCGGGCGAGGAGTGACGGAAGCGGGGATCTGCGCTCGTCTCTTGTTTTCCTGTGCCGTTCGCGTCTTGCCGCCGACGCGAGAAACGGCCTCCTTGTAGAGCAACTTCAGGCCATGGTTGTTCCAGTACTGTGTCGCCCAGAACTGCTGCTCCTCGGTCTTCTCCTCCCAAGGAATCTCGTATCCGCCGAGTTCCTTGATGATGTTGATGACATCGGGGGTGCAGTCCGGCTGACTCTGGACCCAGGCTGTACGCGCCTGATCATCGGCCCGAAGCTGAGTCGTCTGCGTCTGCGCCTGCATCTCGGCCTGCAACGCGCTGATCCGCTTCTCCGCGGCCCGGTTCGCCGCCCACTCCTGCCGAGCCAGCATGGAGGCGTCATACGCTTCCTCGCTGGAGCGATCGACAGGGGGCGGCCCGTCCGCGGTGCCGGTATCGGCACGTTCTGGCCTAGCAGATGTCTGACCGCGGCTTTCAAGCGCCTCGATCTTCTTCCGAAGGAGACCAAGTTCGGTCATCGCTCGACGGACCTTGCGACCGTGATCACCGGGCAGGACATTCAGGTCGCCGGACTTCTCGAACGATTCGTGCCAACTCGGCTCCTGCGGTTCGGGCGGAGTCTCCCCTGCGGGGTCTTCGCCCTCTCCACTTTCCGCTCCGTCTTCGCCTTCTCCGGTTTCGCCTTCGGGTTCAGCGATGTCTCCCAAGTCGAGTACAGCCGTCTCGGGCGGGAGTTCGCCAGCCTTCGGGGAGGTTTCCGTAGTCGGGTCCATGATTCACGCTCCTTGGACGATCCGGTTACGCCGTGCCGTCCGTCATGTCGAGTCCTTTAGGTGGCTCGAAGTCAACCTTCGCAAGCACCTCGTCGCAGATGGCTTCACGCTGGCGATTGCGACGTTCCTTCGCCAGAGAGTTGATGGTATTCGTGGCGTCCCGCTGCTCGACCGGGGACGGCCCGTGATGTTTCTCGACGTAATCGACTTCCTTGAGCAACCGACCATCGCCCATGTCGTCGTCGCTCAACAGAGCGCCCTTGATGTAACCGCTCGGGTGTCGGCTCGGCAGATCGCCTCCGATGCCGATACCGGAGAAGTCGCGCCACATCCACGCGCCACACCGCGGGCAACGCAGCATCGGGTTGTCTTCATCGGGCGGGAACGCTTCGGCGCTCCTCTGCCCGCAGTCGCACCGGAATCCGCAGATGTGCGGTCCCTGGCGCTTGTCGATGAACTTGTAGCTCATGCCGCCCCCCTAAGTAGCGGTCCCATCTGGCCGCCCTGCTGCATCAGCATCTCGCCGGTATTCTCCGGCGGTCCAGCGCCCTCTCCGGGGCCGATCTGACCGGGGACCGGAGGCGCGCCCGCGTCCTGAGCAGCGCCCGGAGCCGGAGCATTCATCGCCGCGGTCTGCTTCTGCGCCGCTTTGACGATCGCGTCGATCACGGAATCATCCCTGATTCCGAACGTCCCGAGGATGGTCCTCGCCACCGGCTTCTCCGTCATCAGCCACGGACCCTGCACGGTCGCGTTCAAGACCTCGATGATCTGCGCCTTCTCCGTCTGCTCGTTGCGCGGCATCATGTCCTGAACGTCCACGGTCACATCGAAGTCGCCCACGATGTCGTCATGGTTCACGATCATCTGATGCAAGCGGCCGTCCGCTCCGTTGATCGCCACGGCGAGTTCCATCGTCATGTTGCCCTGAATCGAGTCGTCGAGCTTCTTGCCGAGTTGGCGAATGGCTCCGGCTAAGAGGTTCCGGTGCGCCTCCTCGCGTAGTCCCTGGCTTCCCTGCCAGATCGAGGCTTCGGTGGCGGAATCGGCCTGCCCTCCGCCAACTCCCTGACCGGCGAGGCGATTGAAGTGCTGCTCCTGGAGCCGAATCGCCATCGGGATGTCCTGAGACATCGGAGGGAAGTTGACTGGAACGACCAGCCCCTCGATCGGGATCTGCGCGGCGACATCGACCTCAACGATCTCTCCGTCGTCGGGACTGGTGAGTTTGTCCATCTCCTGCGGATTGAATGTCCCCTTACGGGCGACTGCCTTGCGCGCCGAACGCGAGGCCGCGGAAAGCAGGTGCGTGTTGAACCGATCGTAGTTCTGGTTCACAGGGACCAGATCGGCCAGCAGGGGCCGGTAGTACCACGATCCGCCAGACTCACCGGTGCGCGCCCTGATGCGTTCCTCAAGCCGCTCGATCACGAACGGGTGCTTATCGACTCCACGCGGGATCTCGGTATCACGCAGTTTCTTGTCGTGTCCATCGGCAAGGACGACGAACCGGTTGTCCTCCCACAGCCACAGGTAGTAGAGTCGAACAACGTCATCGTCGTTGTCGGTGTCCTGCTCGGAGTCGATGGCGCGAGCGATCAGATTCCCCTGGTCGTCGTAGCGACCGGTGGCCTTGAGACTGGCCGTGTTCTTGAAAATCTTGTCGCGCTTGACTGCCTTGAGGGGACGGATGACCTCCATCCCGATCCACGAATGGCTGTTGATACTGTTCTCGCCATCGGGGTCAAACAGCATCCGGCGATACGGGACCCACTCGACGAACCATTGCTCGCTCGTAGGCGTGACCATTGGGATCGGATTGCCGTCTTCGTCTTCCTGAAGCTCGCCCTTGTCGTCGTGGGCCATGCCGGACAGGTCGGGCAGACCGGTCATGGGATCGGGCGGGACCTCCTCGGCACCAACTCCAGGCTCGACCGTTTCGTAATCGGCCAGATACCCGACCATCAGCACGCCAATGGCCATCAACGCGGACTTGTCCATCAACTGAATGGCCTGCAACATATTCAGGTCCGGGTGCTGCGCCACGAAGTTGAGCGTGTCCTCGGAAACCCGGTAACGCGG
Source organism: Parcubacteria group bacterium (assembly GCA_041674205.1). Taxonomy (GTDB): domain Bacteria; phylum Patescibacteriota; class Minisyncoccia; order Moranbacterales; family UBA2206; genus JAUXSK01. Next base: position 19,531 of record JBAYWF010000011.1, on the reverse strand, counting down.
AATAGCCTCCTGCACGGACTGTCCGGTAACGGAGTCGTAGACATCGACGGGAACCGGAGCATAGTCGGTCCTCTTGACGGGACGCAGGACGAAGCGCGGCGCGCGAGGCAGCACCGCGGACTGACGCTGACGGATGAAGTCGGCACAGAGATTGATTCTCGCCGTATCCTGACGCTGAAACTCGCGCTTCTTCTTGGCCCATTCCTGACCGTCAACCATGTCCTCGATCACGGTCCACATGGGAACTTCGAGGTCGCGGCGTTTCTGCGACCGGCGGATACGGTCGTACAAGGAACGCACGTCCTTGGTCATCGCAGATGTCGGCACCTTTACTGGGGTTCCGTACACGGCTGCTCCTTGACCACGTTCGCGGACATCAGGCATCCGCAGAAGACGCAGAATCGGCCTTCGCTGTACGACACGCTCCGCTCTTCGTGCCAATGCTCGGGATTGTTGCGGCAGACGTAGCGCACGATCAACCCCGCGATGTGAGAGCCACGGAACTCGTCTCGAATCTTCTGCTCAAGAGCGTCGGCATCGCAGCGGTAGAACAGCGTGTGCTTGTTGTACCGCTTCGTGACCTTAGCAACAGGCGCCGGCGCGTCCTTCTCGGATTCCATTCTCCCTCTCCCTGTCCTTGATAAGTCCGGCCCAGTAGTCCCACGTCAGCCAGGTGTCCTTCTTCTCCTGCTGCACCTTGAACTCGGGCAAGGAGTCGAGAACCAGCGCGGCCGCGTCGAACCAATGGTTGTTCTTGTCCATGATCTCTTCGGGCTGGTTCCGATGGATCGCTGCCTTCTCACTCAGTTTCTTGTACATGAGCAGGCGGGACTCCCATTGTCCCTTGGGGCAACCATCCGTGATGAAGGCCCTGATGTCAGTCGGGTTACTCCAGTACTCGGACCTGAGTTTGACCGACACGGCGTAATCCTGGCCACGGCGCCCCGGAACGAGGTCGAAATCAACCCCGGCAAAGTATTCGCCCCAAGTGTGATTGGCTCCGTCGAGGCCGGGGTGCGTGGCCTGGTTCAAGATCGAGGGGTCAGCGATCGTGTACTTGACCCGATCGTAGTACTTCCAGCCCTTGATCTCTGCGACCAGTTCCCTGTAGTTCTTGCACGGCTTATAGACTTCGTGGATGAACCAGAGCCGGTTCTGCTTGTCCACACCGACGACGACCCACGCGGACGGATTGCGCGTGCCGAGATCGAAGCCAGCGTACAACTGCATGGCCTCGATATCCGCGTCGGTCGGCACGGGCCTGAAGATGGGGCATAGGGGATCGGCCAGTTGAGGAAACACCGGCTCGCTATCTCCAACCTCTGCGTTCATCTCCATCTCGCGCTGCCAGCCCTGATCGGCCATGCCGAGCGGATACCGCTTGCTGATCCTCTGGACCCACGCCTTTCCTGATTCGGTAGCAGGATCCTTGTCCGGGTCTGCGCTATAGTGGATCGTCAGCACGGGGAACCCGTACTTGCTCATGTAGAAGTCCATTCCCTTGGGGATGTTGACGCGATCGAGCAGTTCCGCAAACGGATTCTCTGATTGGTCCTCGTCTGCTCCGCGTTCGGTGATTCTCCAGTAGAACGACTGCTGCGCGGTGGACGCCATGAGGAAGAACCCGCCGCCGTGAACGGCCGGCAGGATCTTGTAGTACGCGCCCTCGAACTCCTCCTGTAGCGCGGCCTCGTCGGAGCAGAAGCCGGTCGCGGTGTGGGACGCGACCTGATCGGCTCCCTGCGGAGCGGCGATGACGCGGCTGCTGTTGAGGCCAATCAACTCGCCGCGCTTGTTGCCGTCCCCTCGCGCCACGGCCGGATCGCCAAGCCATGTCGGGAGGTTGCGAATGACGAACGCCATACGTCCGCCATCGGGATCCTCGCGGCCTTTGCTGATCGCTCCGAGAGCGTCGGATTCCTTCTTGGTCTGGAACAGGATCTCCGAGTACGGCCGCCGCCAAGCGACCCAAGCGAGGAACACCACCTCGCACCACGTGATGAGGATCTGGCGCGACTTGCGGATCCCGAGCATGTGCGAGATGTCCTCGCGCTCTGGATCGAAGCCCATGAGGAAGCAGAGCATCACGAAGGTGATGTAGTCCTTTTCACCGATGGGGAACTTCTTGACCGGGTTGTTGTGGTCGTGTTCGTCCTTGGTCTTGACGTGCGTGAGCCATTCCCACAGCCCGGAGTCGGCATAGGCGTTCTCGTAGGTTCCCCACTTCTGGAGTCTGGCAAAGATGACACCCTGACGGATCTTCTCCGCCTTGGTGAGTCCGGTTTTGACGCCGACCTTTACCATCATCGGTCCTTAGAATACCTGGACCTGGATTGTATCCCCTGCCGTGATGTTCAGAATCCGCAGGCTGTCGATCCCGGTCGTGACCACTCCACCGGGCGCCTGAACGGTCCAGACCTGCGAGTCCCAGATTCCGTTGCGTTTGGTCCTGATCCTCGCGTCCCCGACAAGGGGCTGGATCATGGTCTGGTTGATGCCGAACACGTTGTTCGGCAGGGCAATGGTGCCTACCGCGGTGAGGCGACGTGTCGAGCCATCCTTGACCGTGATCGCCTTGGTCCTGGTGACAGATCCTGCCGCGTTGGCTGCCGTCACGCTGATCGTGTACGACCCAGCCTTGGCGTAGGCGTGGGTGAACACGCTATCGACACCGGCGTAGGTCCGGGTCGCTGTGGTCGGAGTGGTCGAATCGCCCCAGTTGACCACGATCGAAGATGGCTCCCGACGCCGAGTCGTGTAACTGGAGCGCGCAGAAGCCTGATACCACGTCAGGTTGTACGTGAACAGGTTCGGATTGTAGACGGAGAAGCTATCGACCGTGGCCTGGACGATGGCATTGAGGGTATTGCTTGCCGTGGCCTTGGCCGAGAACTCCGGGGGCAGGACTTCGAGTGAGTCGATCGCATTGCCCACGTTGTCAGCGCCGCGGCTGCCCAACCCGGAGGGTCCGATGATGAACACGTAGACCCGATGCGTCGTGCTGGCCGTAGCGCCGGAGTAGGTCAGATCCTTCAGCACCGGCCTGAACTGAACCTGAGTATCGCTCCAGCTGACGAGCGGCTGGATGTACCGCTTCGTGCAGTTGCGGTACACGATCTTGTCGCCCAGCTCGACTCGGCATGGGGAATCGGAAATGTAGATGTCGTCGTAGAAGGTCTTGGCTGGCATGGAGCGCGTCGAGTCCGCGTTCATGAAATACATGCCGCCGTTGAACTTGACCTTATCGAAGTGGTTGCTGGCGCCGAGATTCGCGCTCGATCCAGTCGAATCGAGGACGGCATAGTTCAGCGACGAATAGAGTCGGCTGGTGGTGGTGCCGTTGCCGACCACGGCCCACAGATCAGACCTGTTCCATTGGTTCACCAGGAGCTTGTAGCGGGACTTCGATCCGAGCAGGGTTGTCGCGTCGTAGGTTGTGTTGACCATGGTGCCGAGGCGGGTGCTGTCATGTGCGGCATGGAACCGGGCCGGATTGAGGAAGAAGGCTTTGATGTTCGCGTCCGCGGCGTTGGCCTCCACACTCATCACGACGCGGTACGGTTCATGCGCCAGGTTTAGATTCGTCGTGTCTACGAGGTCGTACCACCAGCACGACACGAACAGCTCAGTAGCGGAACTGGGGAGAATGCGTGTGCTGGGAACGCCGAATGTGGACCAGGCGTTTGCCTGCCAGTCGGTTCTTCGGATCGTGCCGACCTTGCCTCGCGTGGCGTCGAACATCAGGGACCGTGTGCCGCTGTGTCCGCGCGTGGGGCTGAGAGCCCAGCCATAGGCTTCGGCATTGGTGCCGTAACCGGACATCCAGCGCAACTGCGTGACGTTCGCAGCGACTCCGTTATACGGGGCTGAGAAGGGATTGATAGACAGGGCGCCGGAAGTATCGGGAACCGCGCCGTTGAACCATTGCGGACCCTCGAAGTCCTCGTAGTAGGCCCATGTCGGGCCTGTTCCACCCGCGGCGAGCGCGGTCCCTACGATCGTCACCACGGTCGTATCGGGCCGTCCCGCCCACCGCGTTACCGCAGGATTCGCGGCCCAAGCAACGCCGGCGAGCATCCCGGCCGTCACCAAGACCAGAACCCCCGCCAACGATGCTCTACGCTTCATCCCGCCACGCTCCTTGCTGACGTGCTGTACCTCCAGGTACGCTCCAAATGTGACATGTACTTCCAGGTACGCTTTACGTACCTACAGGTACATCTATCATGCGGAATCGGCATTGTCAAGGGTTAAAGTGAAGAATATTCTTCAATCACGGAATTGACTGTCCGTAGTTCCATGTGGAACGTGGCAAGAAAGTGGGCGGCCCCCGTGGACCGCCCCATCAACCGGCAGATTTCCGACCTACCCCTTCAGTCGCGTCCTGACGGGGCCAGAGAAGTTTGGCCCGTTGTCTCCGTCTGGATCAAGGGCAGGACCGACAATGGCGCACCTTCCCATTGTCGGCTCGTACTCTCCCCATTCGCAGATCGTGGCACCTACAGGAGCTTCGTCTATGTGCTTGTGACACCACACCTTGAAGTCTTCCCGTGGATACAGAAAGTCTCCAATGTGCATCTCGACGCCGCCGCCCTGCATCCCGCAGACTTCGCATAGTGCCGTGTAGCAGTCGCACATATCGCCCCCTACCGCGGAGAGTGTTCGCCGCAGGTGTCATCCGACATCTTGGCAACTACCATTGGATGCGCCCGGCAAATGCCGCTTTCCTTGAAGTCTAGCGGGCGGTAGGGCTTGTACGGCCCATCAGGCTTGAACCACTTGCATGTTTCACAGGACACGCCAAGCACAATCGCAGAACCTGGGTTGAACCGGCACGTCCCGCAGGTCGGGGGAGGCGGTTCATGGCCGGGAAGCCACGGCCTCTGCGCCTCTTCCTGCCACAAGGGCTTCCTGACGCCAGACGCCACCGCGGTCAGCGCCTCAAAGTGCCTTTCCAGCGCCCCGATCCTTAGCGCCAACTCCCCGATCATGCCCCTCAGCTCCAACGAGGTCTGAGCCTCCATCTTGGCGCCGCGATCAAGGCCCTCGACCCTCTGAGCAACGTCTTCAAGGTCTCCCTTCCTCGACATTGCCGGGAATCCCGTTCGCGGGTCCCCACGGCCGTCTATCAGGCCTACCCTCACCACAAGCCGGTCGATCTGCCCCTGAAGATCACTCTCCTTCGACATCGCTTGCCCCCTTCTCTTCCGTCGCCTCCGCTTCCTCCGCCGTCAACTGCTCGATGTAGAGCCGAGCTAGATCCCTGCCGGCCCGGATCGCCCCAGACTGATGCTCCGGCGGGAACAGCGGAGCGTATGACGCGATGAACCGCTGCTCCATCTCCATCGCCCGGTCCCGCGCACCCACCGCGTTCAGCATCCCCTGCAACCGTCCCACCGCAGCCCTCAACCGCACGTTCTCCTCACGACACGCCGCCAGATTCAACCCCACCATCTGTCCCATCTGATCCCTCCTTCGGCTCCAGGTACGCCAACAGCGACGCCACCGCCTGATCCTCCTTACACCGCAACAGCGACCGCCACGAAAACCACGTTCTCGCCTCGTATCCGCTACAACTGGCAACTGCCGCGTGGATGATCCTGCACGCCGGGCACACCACATGCGCCTGCATCGCTATCGTCCCGTCAGGAACGCTCCACTCAACAGGCGTCGGGGCGCACCAGTCAGCAACGTTGATCGTCGCACATTGAAGATCCCGGCCACACTTCGGGCACACACTCCCCGGAGGACATCCCCTATCCCTCGCCATCTCCGCCCTCCCCTCGATCTACGGCCTCGCTGATCGCTCTCTCAAGACACGCCAGCCGTATCCACGTCGAAACCGCCACCCCTGCCAACTCAGCCGACAGCCGAAGCAACTTCTCCTCGCTCTCGCCAAGGCGGAGCATCACCACCCGATCCCTCGACATCCCAACCACCTCCACCTCCAACCCTACTATACCCGTATAGCAACGTCAACTCCCAAATGATTTACAGTCAATCAACACCGCAACTAAGCCCGGGAAAATGAGATTTTGCGCGAGGACACCCATCACGTCATCACATGGCCCCCGGCGTGGGCGGAGGGTACCCCCGGTCGGACCTAGCTCACTCCGCTCGCGCGCCTGTCTTTCCAAGCGCGAGCGCCCAGCCTGTCCTGCATGGGGATGGCCTAGGGTGTGGTCTATGCGCGCCGGTGCGCTCTATCGCGGAGTGAAGCGATCAGCTTAACATAATGGGTATTACGTTAAGTTGGAGATAAGTCACTGCAGTGGCGCGGCTTATGAGTGAACGGCGGACGGGAGCGCCTGAAGCCGTGGAACATCGGCGACTTTCGCCTGCATCCTGTACCCAGCGGGACACAATCCGGCGCGCCAGGATGCCCGTAGGCGAACGATCTACCCTTCGCCCTTATCAGGGGCCGGGCCGTTTGCCGCCGACTTGAACAGCTTTAGCACGGCCGGACCCTCGATATCCTCCGGTGCCTGGGTGGCAGGAGCGGCATAGCTAACCGTACCGCTATGCGAAACACGCTGCATTCCATATCCGGGGTGCCGGTTGTTCAATACGGCCATCATCGCCGTAACCCGTTGCGACGACGCGGTTATCTCTCCGCTGGCCAAGGCGAAAAGGGATTTTTCAATGCCTTCCACACGCCTACGGGAATACTCATCCACGATTTCCCTAAGTTGGCCGGTTTCGTCGTAATTGATGCATTCGCTTAGGGCGGTGGCGTCTATTCCGAAGGCGGAGTGCATTTCGCCGATGATTCCGATGGCGTTTTCTGCGACCTGCCGGAAGCGGGGGATATCGGCGAGGAGGGTTTTGGTATGTTCGTCGATCCAGCGGAGTGAGTAGGGCATTGGTGACCTTTCGGGGGTTGGTGCGCGCGGGGCGGTTTGTGGAGCCTGGGCTTAGGTGTCGCGGCCCCGCTTGGGGACGGCTCACGCTTCCGCTTCCGCCGGGGCGCTCTTCTCTCCCGTGCGGCGCTGGCAAATAAGAGGGGCGTTGGCTGAGAATCTGTCAAGAAGAATCTTCAACAAACTTCTAGGTGTACTTGTGGGGACAGGTTAGACGGTTGCGCGCCTTGATTGATTGAGGCGGCGGAGCCTTTGGGCGGGTGCATAATCTGTTAAGTTGGGGGGCAAGTGCTTGAATTGGCGAATAGCGGGTCATTCTCAATTGCCGATTGTTGGGGTTTAGCGTCTAAATGGCGCGTGTTTCTTTTGGTGACCGGGCGGTCAGGCATGGTCCTTGATTGGCGCATCCTGTTCGCACCCTGCCCGCACGGTCCCGGCACCATGCCCGACCTAGGCGAAAACGAAACGAACCTTCCCGGAGTAACTCAGGACAAGATTTGTCGCGTAATAATTCGGCCAATGGGCGCGATATTCTGGGGTTATTCGGCCGTCGCCCTAGCGGACGTTTACGCAACCCTCCCGGAGGGCGATAATATGGTAGTCAAGAGCGCACCGCACACACCGAACAAGGGGGACGATCATGGCGCACAGTTACTACCACTGCGAACGCTGCGGAACCGTCTACACCGATACGGCGGCGGACTTGCTCGCGGTTTCGGATGCCCCGTGCGTCAACTGCGGCGGGACGTTCGGACTCGAACCGGGAGCGGCAGACCCCGACAAGTTGGAACCGGTTTACGGCGTCAAGCGGACGCGCGACGGTCGCGGGCAGTATGTCGGTTGCTTGGGATTCCGCGACTAGCCTAACACGCCACGGGGCGCAAACTCTAGCAAGGGAGGTGAACAATGCAGGTGAGAATTTGCAGGGCCTGCCGGGGCATGTGGAGCGCCTGGGGCGGCGCCGATGAGTACGATTGGGCGTGGCCTACGACCGGAACGCTCGTCAAGACTGTGACCGATGAGGCGGCAAAGCGGCTCAAGCTTTGCGAGTGTGACCCGGACAAGCCCGAACCTCGGGCGAAACGCACGGTTTCCAAGTAACGGGAGGGATTGAAGATGGCGACCACGATACGATACGCCTGCGGATGCGAAGAGACGGTTGAACGTCTGGCCCCGTGCTATCAGGGTTCGCCCCTTCCCACCGAAATCTGGCACGACTTCGCGTGTGCTGAGTGCCACGCATGGGCATGGCGCCGGCAGCATTCGGACGCCCACGCCCGCCGCGCCGCCGCCTTGAGAGGGGAATAACGATGGACGCGAAACACGCGCTCGACACCGTTTGCCACACAAGCGAGCGGACGCACCACGGGACCGTCTACACCTTGGGCGACCTGCGGTTTCCTGACCTTCAGGGGCGCCAGATCGTCGCCACGCTTGAGCATGGAACGACCGTTTACCGCTGGAACGACAAAGGGGAGTGAACGACATGCGAAACGATCCTTATTTCTGCAAGGCCCGCTTTGCGGGAACCTGTCCCGAAACCGGCAAGCCGATCCGCAAGGGCGACGAAATCGCCTATTTCCCGCGCGACCGCAAGGCGTACCACGCCGACAGCAAAGCGGCCGATCAGGTCCGGGAAATGATGTTCAACAAGTGCTATGGCATGGATGATGCGAACTGGTAACTGAACCGCCGGCGCTGCCGGCAGAGGGGGAAAAATCATGGCAGTAGGCGTTTACACTTCGCCAGCCGAAGATTCCGCGACGATCCGTGCCGCCTTCAAGCGCATGGGGCATACCTCGCGGGCCGTGTCCGTCCGATGCAACAGCTACAGTATGGGAAGCTCTATCGACGTGGTTGTGAAGGACCCGACGCTACCCTTGTGGCGGGCCGAGAAAACGGCAATCGACGTTGCCGAACACATCCGGCATTGCCCCATCAGCGGGGAAATCCTGTCCGGCGGAAATCGGTTCGTGCATGCCCGTCATTCTCGGGAGTGCCGCGAGATTCTGGCCCGACGCCACGAATCCGACCTTATCGACGCTCTGGCGGCCGCCACCGTCGCCGATGACCGCAACGCCATTTTCCGCATTCACAACGCGAACAACGTAGGGGTTGCGATTGTCAGCGCCAACAACTGTCGGCTGTGGGGATTGGGCGACCACGGACGCGCCGGAGTGCAGGCGTATTGCGGCAACGCCGCCGCCATCACCGAGATTGCCTATCTGGTGTCCCTGTACGACGACGACCAGCGCAATCCGGGAGAGGAATAGCCCATGCTTCCGGGCGATCAAATGAAAACGACGCACCGGGCGCGGGTTGTCGGGACTGACATAGCGTGGCCAGCAACGGAGTACATGCTGCGGCGCGCCTTGTTGGACGCTTTCAAGCTGCGCGCCGAAGTGAAAGAGGACGGGGGAAACGTTTCAATCGTCTACCGCGACGGAATCAGGGTCGATTATCAGCCTGTCACAGAGGGGGAATAGCGCCATGTTGAACTGCGAGAAAAACACAAAGTCCATGGAAAAGAGCATCCGCGGGGCGTTCCGTGAATACGCCCGCATAAGGACTTTCGACACCGCCTATGAACACGGTCAATGGTGGGTGATTCTCAAGAGCGGGCTCACCTATTCCGTGGGCGATTCAAACTACGATCGCGGCTTCTGCTTTGAGGAAGTTTCACACGGGGACGAGGAGTAGCGCCATGACCGCAAGCGAAATCGTAGCCCAGTCCCGCGCCCTGTGCGCGGAGGTAGCCGACCAGTTGGTGCAGCTCGCGCTCAAGCGGAAGGCGGAAGCCGACCGGCGCGCCCGGCTGGAATCCGACCTTGCCGAGCTTCGCGCTTCCGTGGTCGCCATTCAGGCGGCCGTTAAGGCAGAACTGAACGGGGGGGAATAGTATGCCAACCATGACGCGAGAGCAGGCAATCGACCTGCTACACGCCGCCGAAGGTGCCCTGCATTGGCTTACCGGCCAAGGGACGGGCGAGGCGATGGGTCCGAGTTCGCAGCCGCTTCTGGCAATCGACGAACTGCGGCGCGCTATCCGCAAGATCAGGGGGGAATGACGCCATGAAAGCCCGCCTGAACGCCTACGATGGCCGTGGCGCGCCGATCATGCGGACGGGGAGCATCGGCCAATGGGCCGACCCCGCGCCCGCCTGCGCGAAGCCCAAGCGCCACGAACAGGTGATTTACATCATGGACGAGGCCGCGAACGTGGAGATAGACGGCGTGACTCCTGTTTGCTCCTGCCTCAAGGGGGAAAAGCGCCCGTCCCTGCGCGAGGTCGCGCTTTCGGTTCTCGCCCGTCTGGCCGATGGCCGGCGGGAGTGGTAAGTCAACCGCCCCAAGGGGCAAGGGGGAATCATGGGCAAGGAATTTTTGCCGCTGGCCGTGGGCATCGACACGGACGCCGAGCGGGCTCAGATCGTGGCAGCCAACGGAATGCACGTTTGCTATGTCGAGGTGTCCCCGGTCATGGACACGGCTCTTTCCATCGTCCGCGCCTGCAACTCGCACGACGCCCTGGTGGAAGCTCTGGCGTCGTGCGCCGACTATCTGGCGGAATTCTACGAGGAAGGGCGCGAGCATCACGTTATCAAGCTGGCAGATGCCGCCCTCGCCGCCGCAAAGGGGGAATCATGACGCTCTACGAATGCCCCGATTGCGGCGCCTACTACCTGCCGAGCGCCGCGATCATGCTACGCGAGGCGCACGGGGGAAACTGCGCCATCTGCGGCCATGCCATCGCTCCGGCGCACCGCTCGCCCGATCCCACCGACCCGTGGGAAATGCCGATGTCACGCCGCGCCGCGATGGAGGCGGTTGCGGCGGAAGCCTGAAACAAGGGGGAAGATCATGGGAGACAGAGCCAACATCCGCATGATGGAAGGCCAGGACAGGGGCGTCCACCTGTACACGCATTGGGCCGGGACAGAGTTGCCAGCCACGCTCCAGAGGGCACTAGCCCGTCGCCTCCGGTGGGACGATCACGCCTATCTGGCGCGGATCGTATTCGACGCCATGACAGAGGGGGAAACCGGAAGCGAAACCGGGCATGGCATCTCAATAGAGCCGTGCGACGGGCAAGACCGCGTGCTGGAAGTGGACGCCGACAAGCGTCTGGTGCGGGTGAAAAACGGGGAAACCGGATTCATATACCGCGTGTTCACCTTCGACGAGTTCGTGTCTCTCGACGAATCGCTCTTGTCGTGGGAGTCCTTGCGGGGCGAACCTACAGGCGCGTAGGGGGAAAAGATCGGGGGCGGTCGCGGGGCCGCCCCTTTCGTTTGTTAAGACTTCGCGCAAAACTCTGATTAGGCTTGAGCACTATTAAGATCCGATGACCAAAGAGAACGGGGTGAGGTACTAGCCCACCCCGTCACCCGGAGGCTACCCGGTCCCGGGCGGTTGCAGCGCCCGGAGCCCCGCGAGCAAGCACGGGGCGCGATGCTGGTGCACATCGGGAACAAGATATCGCTAGCTGGGATCGGTGTCAACTAGACTTCTCTGGAACCGGCCAAGTCGTTCGGTCACGGCACCAAGCGTCTCTAGGGTTGACTCGGCATCCCACGTGCTGCGCCAGTCGCCCGCCTCGTCTTTCCAGACGAGAAAGAAACTGGTCGCGTTCTTTAGGTCGTCCACCACGTCATGGCGAATAGAGGCGCGACCAAGTTCGTCGTCAATCGATCCCATTTTACGCCTCGCCCTCGATCCAGTCAAGCGCTCCGTCGATAGCCGCCGCCACCCCGAGCAGAACCAGCAGGATCACCCACGGGGTTGCCAAGATCAGGCGCACCGCAAGGGGCGGCTTCATCGGTCCTCCCTCGGATCGTCCTCGTTGATCCGCTCGTCCTCGCGGTGCGCCTCGTCCTCCCGCTCCCGCTGCTGTTCGACCTCGTAGGCTTCGGCGCATTCCTCGGAGCAGAACCACAGAGCGCCCTTGCCCTCGCACGCTTGCCACTCCAGCGCCGCGCAGTCCTCGACCTCTGAGCATTGGGCGCACTCGTGGAAATACTCCTCGTCGTCACGTTCGGCCTTGCTCATCGTCTCGCACCCCTTCCGCTACGATCATCAGCCCCACCAAAACGTAGACCAGCGCCTTGTTGTTGAACACGAACCTACCAGCCTCGCCTAGCCGACCAAACGGCGGCGTGAAGATACACCAAAGCCCACAGTTGAGGCTTAACACAGCCAGCCAGAACAGCCCCCGCCGGGTGGAGCGCCAAGGCGGCCAGAACGAGGTCCACATTCGCGCAGCGCAGCGAACCAGCGATGCCGCCTCCCGGCCCGGTGAAGCAAGCGCCAAGCGCAAGGATCGAAAGCACCGGCCACCTACGCCACGCCTCGCCATCGAACAGCCTCCAGGTCAGAACCCCCGCCGCGATCACCAACGCCCCGTAGATCCGCGTCCAGCCGTCTACGAAGTCCATCCCCTTGAGCCACGCGAAGAACACGGCCGCACGTTCAGGGTAAACCCACGGAGCGGCTTCGGTCAACGGCAGTCCGTTCGCCTTGGCGTAGTAGACGGGATAGTCGTAGGGGAAATTGGCAAGCTGCCGGATCGCTCCGGGCATCGCCCACATCGCCCACGCCACGCCGATGATCCACGCCCAACGCCTCACGGCTTGCGCCCGAATAGCCAACCGACCAGAACGAAGCACGCCGCGAAGATGCACAGCGCGATAAGGAGGACTATCCCGATGGACTCAAGAACGTGCAGCATCGCGCCTCCTGTGGGCCTCCATGCCCGGCCGTCGATCCGTCTAGGCGGCTACTTCCTCAACCACCAGAACAGGTCGATCACCGCGAGAAGAAGCAGGAACCTGTCCACGGTACACCTCCTTTCATCTCACCGAATCCTCCCACGCCACGCCCCTACAGCCCGCACTTGGAATAGTGCGCGACCAACTTCCGCATGTCGTCTAGATGCTTGCGCGTGGCCTCTGTCGTGGCGTCACCGCTGACCGCATCGGTCGGGCGCACTCCAGCCCGCCACAGGTCGTCCATGAGTTGCTTCGCCGCGACCATCGACAGCACGCCGAAGACGTTCAGCCGTTCGTGATCGTTCCGCTTCTCATGGCTGATGTAGATTCCGGTCACGGCGCCGTCGAAGTCGCCCTTGTAGTCAAGTTGCATCCCGTACAGAGACAGCCCGGGGCCGCTACAGAAATCCTCTGAGGCGCGAATCCTGAGCCCGTTGTCCCACGGCCCGAGCGGGCCTTTCGTATTCACGGCGTCCCTCCTGTCGTGTCAACCCACGCCACGCCCCGAACGAGCGCGATCGTCATCGAGAGCCATCCGAATCTGAGCGTCGTCCCCGCCCTCTGGTACTGCGCGAGCAGCCGCGGCGGGAAGTAGGGCAGCGACGCGACGGACCACGGCGACGGGCGGCCCAGCGCGTCGAAGCATTGGCACTCGACCTTCTGCGGCACGTCCGGATCGGGGGTCACGACGTGATTCGAGTCCGTCACGACTTCGTAGAACGTGAAGCCGGACGGGTCGAACGCGCGCCACCGCCACTCGACGCACGGCGAGCCGGTCGTTGGGTAGGGCGCGGTCCACGGCGCGGCGGTAGCGTCAACGGCGCACGCCAGCAACAGCGCGAGGCCAATCATCCCCGCTGCGTGAATGATTAAATAAACTCGCCTGACAGGCCCATCCATCCGGTCTGAATTATCAAGCACCCATCCTAGGATATTAATCCACACGACCACGCCGACCATCACGATACCGATCGACAGCATCACGAATTCCTCCTCTTTTCGGCGAGCAGGAGAAGGGCGAGGGCTACTCGCACGACTTGCGCTCCTCGGCTTCGATTTCAGACACCACATCGCGCAGGGTCGATTCCACGGCCTCGGCGCGACGCAACAAGGCAACGGCGTTGGCATACGTTTCGCGGGCCTCGGACAGTCGCTCCACCGCCACAGCCAGCATCCTGTCGATCTTCTGGTTATTGCTCATTCCGATTCCTTTCTGCGAAGGGCGAGGGCGAGGCGGGTCATCATGACCGCCCCCTGTGCCTGAGAGCGCGACGCCACGACTTGCAGGTGACTGCCTTCAGGTCGAGCCTCCGCGCCCGCTTGGAACGCAACCTCGCCCGCCGGTTGTCGGCGAAGGCGCGGCGCTCGGCGTAGTGGTCTCTCATCCACGGTGCGCTTGGCCGTGGGCGCAGTACGCGCTTCGTCGTCCACCCCGGATGCCGCTCCATGATCATCCCCACAGCACGCCACCCCCTCCGCACGCCTTACACGGGTACGGTCCCGTGCTGGTGCTGGTCCATTCCTGCTGATCTCCTGCGACACCCGGGGGCTTGCTGACGAGTCCGATCCCATCGCACGCCGGACACTTGTGCGGGAATGTCGTCGGCATCGGCGTGTACCAATACTGCATCGGCGGCCAGTAGTGTTGGGGCGGAAAGTCTCCTGTCGGCATGCTCATCCCCTCCCCGCCAGCGCCGCGGCGCTGATGTTGTCCGAAGGTCCAAGGATCTGCCCCGCGCACCACGGCCCGACGCTGAATGCGTAGTGCAGCGACCTATGCCCCCGGAATCCGCGCGTGCAAATGAGCGCGGCCTGTAGGTGGCCGAGCATCTTCCCTGCGAACCACATCTCGCGCGCCATCGTGGCCGGGTTGTCGTACAGGGTGCCGCGCTTCACGCCTACCCCCTCCCCGCCATCTCGCGCACGGCGGACGGCAGATTGAAAAGCGATTCCTCCATCAGTTGGTCGAGCAGCGCCACCCTGTCCCCGCAGAACACGCAGACGCGAATCAGGTACGCCTCGAACTCCCCCGCTGCCAACTCACGCTCCGTCACTACCCGCTTGCCGGCCGCCCGCATCGCCGCCACCGTCGCCCACGGCAACGCCCACGCTCGACAAGCCGACTCGTCACCGAACCGCACGGCCACCAGGGCGATGCCTCCCTGCCGATGCACCCGCGCCAACGCATCGCTCTGCGCGTCGTCGATCTCCCGTAGCTCAAGCTGGTCGGCGGCGGTGTCCTTCGCTTCTACGGCCGTGATGATGCCGCGATAGCCGCCTCTGAAATCGGCGTCGCCGGAGCGGGTGAACACGACTTCGTAGCGGCCCGCGCCCAAGGGCCGGATGATCTTCACCGGCGGCTCGACCTTGTCGATATCGTGCGGAGCGGTCAGCGCCTCGAACCCGGCCGCGAGCATGTCCTGCCACCGTTCGCCTCGCTTCTTGACCTGCTGCCGTCGCAAGCGGTCGGCGGCTTTCTCGGCTTCGGGCTTGACGGGCCTCTTGCGGCGCGGAGTTGGCGCGGTCATTTCGGCTCCTGATCGTCCACCGTGTACGTTGACAGCGGGTGGTCCATCAGGTGTTCCCACCGCTTGCAGGCGTGCGCCACGACGCCCATGTACCGCGTGTACTCGACCAGCCGGTCCTCGGTCCTCGCGTACTGCTCGACCAACTCGGCGTGGTGCCGATTGGCCCGCGCCTTCCCCGACGCCGACAGCGCAAACGCGACGACGGCGAGGCCCGTAGCGAACCCCAGGCCGATGGCAAAGCATTGGGCTATGACGTGCATGTGTCCTCCTTCTCGACGACCTCGACGCACACGGTCACGCGGATCACGCTCACCAGCGGCCCCATTCCGTAAGCCTGCGACGCATAGCTCGGGGCCACCTTCCTGAGCATCTTGGCGATGCGCACCGGAGTGTCGTAACTCAGCATCTCGAACGACTCCTCATGCGCCTTCTTCACGGCCGCCACCTCCTTCTCCCCGCTCGGACGGCGAGGGGAGGGGCTGAGAGCGCTCACACGCGGCCCACCCGTCGATGAACGCAGCGATCAGACGGTTGCGAAGAAACACTCCGTCCACGGGACCGCGGCAGTAGGTGCGTGCGTAGCTACTCTCCAGCCATTCATCACGGGCCTTTGCCAGCGGATTTCTCATGTCACTCACGGCCGCCCTCGCTTTCTCTCCGCTCGGACGGCGAGGGGAGGGGCTGAATAATCACGCGGTAGCGGCCTGGATCTTGAACCTCGATAGCTCCGATGCCGACGTAGTAGATCCGGTCCCCGCCCGAGTCGCTTTCTGACGACGGGAATACGATCACCTGTTCGTCAGCCACGCTCGGCCAGACCTTGCCGGTGCCGTTGCAGCGGTCGCAGTTGCGATCAAACACGCGGCGGCAGCGGTTCGTGGCCGATGTCAGCGACACGTACTTGAACAGCTTCCCGTCGCCGCCGCAATGCCCGCACGGCTTACGATTCTCCATTCCCCCCGCCTCCCTTCTCGGCGCGGCGGCGGAGCGTGACGATATCGCCAAACCGCACGCCGTCTAGGTTGTCATTCTCGAACGTCAGCACCGTTTGGACATCGCGTTGACTGGATAGCGCACGATGCCAACGATTGTCGCATTATCGGCCACGACTTCCCCCGCCTCCGCCTCGCGGCGCCCGCGCTCTCTCCCCAGCGCAATAGCGGCCCCGATGATCATGCTCGGTGTGCCGCCGTATTTCTGGAGAGCGCGTTCGACCTCGGGGCCGCATACGTTCGCGCTCCCGTCCGCTTCGCCGGCAGCCATCGCGAGGAACTTCAGGCACGCCCCTCGCCACCACGTTCCGGTACCCTCGGGGTCGCACTCCGCCTCGCGGCGCTCAAGGCATTCGAGGGCGAGGTCGGCCATCTTCCCGTGATCGCGCCACTCGGCAAGCTGGCCCTCGGTGAGAGGACGAGTCGCCATCGAGGCGCACAGATTCCGGTAGCCCATCAGGAACGATTTGATCTCCACGCTACTCCCCCTTCTCCGCACGGCGGCGGATCGCCTCGACGATGGCGACTGCAACGGCCGCAACGTGAATCGCCTCATCTCGCATCTCCAACCAACGCGCCCCGTGCCAGTGGCACTTGTGGCATTCTCGCGCAAGCTCTCCGACCTCCTCGGCCAAGATGCTCGCCCAATCGTTCGGGGTGTTCGTGATGTTGAAGGATCCGTGCTTGGCGTCCTGCCGATCGCGCTCTTTGCTCACCTCGTTGAGGATGCCGCGACGGAAGTTTGGGATGAGTTCGTACCGCCTGACTTCGACGCCCCCCGCCTCCGCCTCGCGGCGCTCAAGCAACTCGCGCAACGCCGCAGCCGTCTTCTGGAGCGGCTTCTGCACACCGACGTACCCGCAACTCTCAAGATCGGTAACGCGAGCGTCGATGCGTTCCGCCTCCGCCTTCAGCCACTCGTTCGTAACCACGTCACACCTCCCCGGTCTTCGACTCATCGTCCCCGTAGGTGGCCTTCGTCACCGGGATATCTCCGCTAGCCCTGATCGCCACCCCGCCTCCGCGCTGGTACACCTCGAGCGCTTCGATCAGGTCAACGCGCTGCTTGTGCAGCCGCTCGATCTCGGCGCGGGCTGCGGCAAGGTCGCGCTGCGCTTCGTCGCGCTCGCGCTCAAGGATCCGGCAGGCGGAACACAGTTCCTCGCGCTCGTCCTCAAGTGACCCCACCAAGGCCCGCGACGCGATCCCCTCCCCCGCCACGCGAATCAGCTTCTCGATCGTCTTGAAACGCAGATCGGTCATGCCGCCGCACTTGTTGACCTGCCCCACGATCCCCGCGATCCACGCAACGTCAGGGTCTGGCTTCTTCGGGTCGCTCATCGCTGCGCCCCCTGTTCGGGCATGAGGTCGTCCTCGTTGATGCCCATCGCGGCGTAGGTCTTCCCGCTCCTGTTGGCGGCCCGCTCCCTGTCCCGCGCCTTCTTCGCCCGCTTGGCCTTGAGGAACGCGAAGACCTGGGCGACGACGTTCTCGCGCTTCGCCTGCTTGCGGGCGACCGTTCGGCCGGACCTCGCGGCGTTCCTGCGAATCGTGCGCTCGATGTTGCTCACTCCTGCACCTCCGGTTCGACCACCATGCCGTCCTCGATCTCATCGGCCATGCGACGGACGTTCGCCAACGGGTCGGACACCAAATCATCGTAGGCGATCAGCGCCAGATCCTTGATCTCCTGCATCTGCGCGTCGGTCAGCGTCCATTGGCCGGGGATGAAGGACTCGATCTCCTGGCGCGTGATCACGACTGTCCCCTTTCGTAGCCCCTCAGAATCTCGACCCACCCGCGGCGCAGTTGGTACTCGTGGTGGAACCCGCCCCGGTCGCGGTACTTGCAATGGTGGACGATGAACAGGTCAGGATAGCAGTTCCGTATCTCCCGCAACCGCTGCTCGTCGGAGTTGTGGCCGGTGGCGCGCTGAAGGTCGATGGTCCTCAGACGGACGTGCTGGCCGCGCACCTTCCCGGCTTTCATGTCGCGGGCGCACATGAGATCGAAGACGCGGCGGTGGTCCTTGCCCTTGATCATGCGGTCGATCAGGGCGGCGATTAACGGCGTGTGCTTAGGCGGCATGGTCAGTCCCCTTCCCTGATGGGCTGGACAATAATGCGGTGGCCAGCAATCGGAAGCACAAGCCCAAGGTCTCTGTCCTCCAGACGGCCAGGATGGCAACCCGGCATGACGACGATCTCTCCATCAACAGACGGGAAAACTTTGCCCGATCCTTTGCATTGTGGGCACTCCACAAGATCGCGTTCGGCCAGAGGATCGTCATCGGAGAATGCCTGTCCTGATCCAAGGCAATTTCTACAAAGCGTCGGCCAGTTCATAATTCAGGCCCCCCTTGCTGCGTCACGAGCCCTGCGGTTTTCCCTCCAGCGCCGCCGCTTCTCCCGCTTCTTGGCGGCTACCTTGTCTCTGCGCCCCGCCCTGGCTTCGGGAGAGCGCCGGTAGGCGCGGACCTCATCCACGTCGTCAGAAGTCACGAACTCGAACTCGCCCTCCCCCATGTAGACGAGGGCGCAGTCATCGCTGACGGGCTCCGCGCAGTAGCCTCCGAAGTCCGAGCACGCCGCATCAGCGAAGTCACGAGCACGGTCGGTCATGGTCAGTCCCCCTCCTGCTTAGGCGACCCCGAGATCCTGTGCGAGTTTGGCGACCAGCGCCGCTTCGTCCGGAGAAGGCGTTTTAACGCCAGTCTTTTCTATTCTATTCTGTTCTGGAGCGACACGACGACGCCGCTTTGGCGTCACTCTGGCGCCAGATTCAAGCCACCCCTTGTCTTGAAAGAACTTGAGATCCGGAACTGTGTCCATTGCGGCCAACCTTTTCACAATAAGCGAATCACTCGGTATGAAGCCATCGTGATCGGCGGCCAGCATCCAGATCCCCACAAGCTGTCCGCGCTGCCGATCGTCGAGCGCCAGCCAGTCAAGGCTCCTGAGCAGTCGGCGGTGCAGTTTGATCCACGGCGGCTGCCCGCGGTCGCGGCGGTAGGACTGCCATTTCTCCCACCGGACGCACCTGAGCCACTTGCAGTCTGTCACGGCTCCGTCCTCACGCAAAGAGGCGTGCGCCCCCTGGTCGGTAGGCTGACCGAACATCCCGAAGGGTGCTGGTCCCGAGCCAGAGAGCGCACGCCTGCAAACATGAGTCACCCTTCAAT
Organism: Parcubacteria group bacterium; assembly: GCA_041674205.1. GTDB lineage: Bacteria > Patescibacteriota > Minisyncoccia > Moranbacterales > UBA2206 > JAUXSK01. The sequence continues at coordinate 202 of JBAYWF010000011.1, read as the reverse complement.
TCGGTCAGCCTGCAATCAGGCTAGCACACCACCCCTGCGTTCGTCAAGAGGAAAGTTGCGGGGCCGCCTGCGCCCGGTTCATCAGGCCGCCGCCCAGCCGAGCGACGTTCCACGGACGCATGACGCGGCCCCGCTGGGGACTTAGATGCCCCCGTCCCCGTCCCCGTACCCGTACCCGTACCCGTACCCGTACCCGTCCCCG
>JBAYWF010000010.1:0-46391 GCA_041674205.1 Parcubacteria group bacterium | reverse complement strand
TACTAACAATCTTTTTTAGCCTTTTCGGGAATTTTAGCTCAAAAGTTGAAAATTTGTCTTGGTATGCAGCCGTGCGGCCTTTTTCTTTTTTGCCACTTTTCTTTTGGGAAAAGAAAAATGGCGTGGTGAAATTTTCTATTAAGAAAATTTAGCGCCGTAATCCCTATGCAAAACTTCAAACAAGAATTCAACACTCTGAACTTCGTCATCAACGAATCCCAAACGATTCTGCTTTTTGCGCATTCCCGACCGGACGGCGACACTACCGGTTCGGTTATGGCCCTGAAGGAATACGCCGTAAGAATGGGCAAAAAGGTCGACATCGCTTGTTATGATCCATTTCCGGAATACTTGAAATCACTCTCCGAAGAAACGTTTATCAATCCGGAAAATCTCGATCTTGGAAAATATAACCTGATAATCGCGACCGACAGCGTTGAGCGCGGCTTTCATAAAATTGCCGGCTCGATCGCCGATAACCAGATTGTCGCCATATTGGACCATCATCCCGATATCTCCCTCAAAGGCGACATAACCATTATAGATGCCACATATTCTTCCGTCTGTGAAATCATCTATGATTTTTTCGCATTCAACAAAATAGACATAAACCGCAAAATGGCTACTTTCCTTATGCTAGGTCTGATGTCCGATACCGGTTCGTTCCAGCATTCCAATACCACCTCCAAAGTCATGGGAATCGCCTCCCAGTTGATGAAAAAAGGCGCGCCCATTTCCAAAATCGTCGAAACGACTTTCGCCAACAAAAACATTTCCACTTTGAAACTTTGGGGCAAGGCCTTTGAAAAAGCCAAGATTAATCCTGACAACGGTATGATCATTTCCGTTCTCACCCAAAAAGACCTGGAGGAATGCGAGGCTGGCACCGAAGATATCGCCCAAGTTTCCAGCATCCTCAATACCGTCCCCGGCACCAAATTCGCCCTCATCCTTTCCGAACGGGAGAACGGGACCATCAAAGGCAGCCTCAGAAGCGAAGAATACAAAGGCGTCGACGTCTCCAAAATCGCGGCCCAATTCGGCGGCGGCGGCCACAAACTCGCTTCCGGCTTCGAAATCAAAGGCAAGATTGTCGAAACGGAAAATGGGTGGGAAATAATGTAGCAATTTTAAATTTTAAGTTTTAAATTTTAATTCAATTTTAAATTAATTAATTTTAAAAAATATTAGCGCTCCGCTATTCCGCACCTTGGTGTAGTGCGTTTCTAAATTCCAGTATACAGCACTGGAAGGATGACCCCACCCTGCAAGATATTCAAATACAAATTCGAGTTCTTGAGCGTTAAAAAATTTCCTACTAACAATCCTTTTTAGCCTTTTCGGGAATTTTAGTGAAAGAACGATGAATTTGTTTGAATATCTTGCTCGGGTGGCACATTTTCTTTGTAACTTTCTTTTGTGTGCCAAAAGAAAGTTAGCCCTGGATTTTTCTGCTAAGAAAAATTAGCGCTTGCATTGTGTGCTAGAATATAGGCATATGTACTAACCTAACTAAAATGAACATTGGCTGCCACGTCTCAATCGCCCAAGGAATTTTCAACGCCCCCCAACGAGCCGCCGATTTGGGTGCGGAATGCTTCCAAATATTCACCCGTTCCCCGCAAGGCGGCAAAGCCCCGGAACTTACGGAAGATGTCCTACAATCATTTAAAATTGAAAATTTAAAATTTAAAATTTCCGCATTCTATATCCACACTCCTTATTATATAAACTTCGCTTCCGCCAACAACCGCATCCGCTACGGTTCAGTTTCCGTGGTGCGCGACGAACTGGAGCGCGCAAGCCTCCTGGGCGCCAAGTATGTCATGACCCACCTCGGCAGCGCCGGCGAACTAACTGAGCCAGACGCGACTGAAAAAACTTCCGAGATGCTCACAAAAACTTTAGATGGCTATGATGGATCAGCTGAATTATTAATTGAAAACAGTGCCGGCTCTGGAAAAATAATTGGTTCAACTTTTTCCCAAATCGCGGAAATCATCAATCAGGTGAACCATCCGAAACTGAACGGCATCTGCCTCGACACCCAGCACTCTTTCGCTTCCGGCTACGACTGGCGCGACTTTGAAAAAACCTTGCAACAAATCGATTCCGAAATAGGCCTCGACAAAATCAAACTCATCCACGCCAACGATTCCCTAACCGAATGCGCCTCACACATTGACCGCCACGCCCACATCGGCGAAGGCTTCATCGGCGCCGCAGCTTTTCAAAAAATCGTCAACTTTGCGGAAGAAAAAAACATCGACATGATCCTCGAAACCGAACACGAAAAAATCACAGCCGACATCACCCTTCTAAAATCCTTCCGCGGGAAATAAAAAAGCAAGGAAATTATATTTAACTTCCCTGCTCTTACACTACAATCCATAGACTACAATGAATGCTTCGTCACCAGTATAACCTGGCACATATACTATTCGTAATATATCTTGCTCAACAATTCGATACCCATACCAGCTATTATCAGGTTCTGTAGTTCCAACATGAATAACAAAATCATCAAGATCCTGACAAAATCTTCTTTCCGTTATGATGCTCTGCTTATATGGATTAGAACCAATCATATTTGTGTTTTTTATTTTGCCCATTTCCTGGAGCTTTTTTAAGATAACATGTAGCCTATCTTCTCCACAAGCAGAAAAAATTTCCCTATCATCTTCACGAAAAACAATTTTATCGCCGTGATTCATAATTCACCCCATATTTTTATTTTAAATTGTGTGATGAGAAAGTAACTCCTGGCTTGAGACATGTCAAAGAAAAACTTCTCAACCTAACTATCTCGATGCCATCGCGAAGATATTTCATTCTCTCCGTCAATCTTTCCTTAGCCAATTCTTCATTTTCAGCTATAACTATACACGTATCTTCCTCGATTTTAATGCTTTTGTTTTTTGGACAAAATTTTATCATGAATAATAATTCCATGGTCATTCTCCTTATTATTTTGTTGTCAAAGAATTTCCCCTATGAATCCACTACCCTAGTGAACTCAATGAGAGGGGCAAGAAAGTTAGAATCAACTTCCTTGCCCAAACTCTAATCACCTCCCGTTTATTTTGTTATTAATAATCTCATCAGCCGGTTGAAGACCGTGACTATTGAGTATTCCAGTAACTACATCTGGGCAAACCAGAGGAGCAATCATCAGAAGCCTGAACCGCTTTAGATGGAGATAGTCACCATCCTTGCCTTCAGCAAATTTCTGAAGATGAAACTCCGCGCTGTAGAAATTTGAAAAACTCAGATAAATTACCTCCAGGTACTGATTAGTCATCCAGTGCCCGGTAGTATTCATCATCAAGCCTTCAATCAAATCGACAGCACTAGTTGATAGGCCAGGCATAATCTCATAGCCCTTGGTCAATTTCGCATACATCACATCTTTGACCTCCTGCCAGCTAAGCTTGAAGCATTGCTGGCACTGCTCATCAACACGGCATCTCAAAAAATCATCGTTATGCATGCCAGCGAGAGCTTTCAAAACTTCTTGTTTGATATTTTTCATGGTCGTTCTCCTTTTCTAAGGTTGTTGCCCGTAGGTGGGCGGAGGTGATATTTAGTTTGAAAGAGCTGATGTCATACTTCTTTTTCTGTTCTCATCATGACTACGCAGTATAGCACCGATTGGACAATATTTCAATAGATAGCTTGATATTTTAGTAATTCTGTGCTAAAATTGATATATAAGTATAAGATTTAAAAAATGAACCTCTCGCAGCTCGACAAAAAAATCCTTTTTGAACTGGACAAAGACGGCCGGGCCAGTTTTTCCGAAATTGCCCGCGTTATCGGCTCAACACCGCAAGTCGTGAAATACCATTTTGAGCAGATGATGGAAAAGGGCTTTATCAAGCATTTCTGGGCTTTCATAGACTACGACAAATGCGATTATTCTTTTTTTTGGGGTTACTGGCTGAAGTTCAGCGGCCAAACTAAAGAAAAGGAAGCTGAGATGTATGCCGATTTCAATGCCAATCCATATATACCGATTGTTATGCGCTTAGATGGTTATGCTGATACATATATCTGCTTGATCAGTAAAGATGTTTTTAGCCACAATGAAATGTTACAAAACTTGTTTGCAAAATACGGTCAAAACATAGTGTCCTCAGACATCTTTGTCGGACTGCAATTCACCAAATTTCCTCGCACATACCTAATCAACACGGAAAATGAATTTCAAAAGCGCGCCATATCCGGAGGAACCAAAGAAAAAATAAAACTCGCGGAAATAGACAGGAAAATACTATCACTCTTGCAAATGGATGGCCGAATGGAATTCACTAAAATTGCCAAAGTCCTCGGAGTTGGGACAGGCCTTGTCCACAAACACTACAATAGACTGGAGAAAAATGAAGTAATCACCAAAATCACATTCACTTTGGATTATCAAAAAATCGGGCTCCTTCTTTACCGCTGCTGTTTCAAGATTGTCCAATTTGACCAAACCCGCGTTTCAGAACTCTACAAATTCTGTTGCCTACACCCCAACATAATCAATACCGTGAGCGGTATGGGAAATTGGGAACTGCTTATCGACATTGAAATTGAAAACCGCGAATCCCTGCGCGATCTCATACGCGAAATGAAGAATAAATTCAAAGATATTATCCACCGAGTCGAAATCAATGAAATCTACCAAATGGACAAATTCACCCAAATGGCCATCGAATATCCCGACTTGCTCAAAACCCCAATCTCATCACAATATTAAAATCACTTCTATTCTATCCAATAACAATTCAATAGTCTCAAATTTATGCGATTGCACATTCTTGAGAAAATGTTAAAATTAAACTATTCGGAAAGATACACCACAACTACACAACCTAAAATTGCACTTAAAAAATGATGCTCATTATTATGCATATGCATAAATTTGAAACCCGATAGATATGAGCACGCGAAGCTATGAAAAATAAAAAATTAACCGCCGAGGAGTTATTTGAAGAAAAATTTCTGTATAATGACAGTGTTCCGGCAACTGCCGCTAAATTCTTATTAGCTTTTTTAGCTGTTGGACCGCTGCTTATTGCCGGAGCCGCTCTTCCGGGACTGCTTTCTGCTACCAAATCAATCAGCCACTCCAAAAAATATTCCAAAACTCAATTCCAAAATGCTTACAAAAATCTGCATCATCGAAAGTTAATTGAAATTATTGAGGAGGGTGGTGACAAATTCAAAGTTCAATTGACCAACACTGGAAAAAAGCGTGTCAAAGAGTTTTCTTTTGATCTTTTGAAAATCCAGAAACCGAAAAAATGGGATGGCAAATGGCGCATTCTCATTTTTGATATTCCCTCCAAGCCATCTATCTACAATCAGGCGCGCAATGCATTGAGAAATAAAATAAAAGATTTAGGATTTTATCAGATGCAAAAGAGTGTTTGGGTCTATCCATATGAATGCACTGACGAAATTCTTTTTGTCGCCGAGGCCTTCAGTGTCCAAAAACACATAGAGATCATCACCGCCGAAAAACTATTGCATGAAGAAAAAATCAAACGAGTCTTCAAATTATAAAATGATTTTTGAATTCTCATTTATCTTTTAATCAAATATCACCAGCCCTTCAGCATAGTATCAAAATTGTGCAATCGCATAAAATTGAAACCGAACACGAAAAAGTTATGGTTGATATTGAACTTCTAAAGTCATTCCGTGGCAAATAAAAAAGGCAAGAAAATTAGACTCAATTTTCTTGCCGATATCTAACAAATTTTACTATTTTTTCAAGTATTAATCAGTTGTTCTAGAATTTTTTCCCAATCTATACATCCGATATCTTTGCCTTCAACAATTCTATCAACCTTATCCGCGATAAATATCTTAGCATTATTAACCAAAAATATGCCATTACATGAATTGAATACATTACTGATATAACAAGGATGCTCTCTATGCGCTGCATTATTTATAACCACAGCCACATATTTAACGCCTTGCTTTACGGCAAATAAAACAGTAACCAAAACCCCACCTATTACATGTTCTGGATCATATTCATCTTCAAAATCAAACAAAATTACATCCCATCGATTCTTGAGAATTGCCTCTTTTGGCTCTTCATCGCAACATCGACAACCACTCATACAACGCTCCACTCTGTGCCCAATGAGATTATCCTTAGCAGACCTAATACTACTGCCTCTAGTAGTAACTACTAAAATTTTCATGGCACCCATTGTCTGTAGATTTGACGTTTTTTGTATTTCATCAAAAACTTGCTTATCCATCGCTATCCTCCTCAAAACTGTAAGTTTTTAAATTACCCTCGTCCCATCACAACAACACAGCATACCTCCAAATCGGCTAAATGTCAATAATTTAGTTGTATTTATAAAAATATATTAATATATTGCATTAATTCAAGCATTTTTGTGGTCTAAATATTGACAATTTTGTCGCCATTTACTAAAATAGTATTAAATATGAGTCTAGAACAAGACCTGAAATCCATTGGACTGGAAGAAAAAGAAGCGAAAGTCTATCTCGCCGCCCTTGAACTTGGGCCGACCAGCATCCAAAATCTGACCGAAAAATCAGGTATCAAAAGAAGCACGGTCTATGAAATGATCAAAAACCTGGAAAAAAAAGGGTTGGTTTCCGAAACATCCAAGGGCAAACGGCGCCTTATGGTAGCTTCCGAACCAGAAAGACTAAAACAAAGCATAACTGCCAAAGAAAGGCTCCTCAAGGAAATCCTGCCCGAACTGAAATCTCTCAATAATATCGGCAATGTGAAGCCCATTATCCGTTACTACGAAGGTAAGGAGGGTTTGCGCCAAATATACAAAGACACCCTCACCACCAAAAACAAACTCACGCTTTGGATATCCCCTATACAATCTATGTTAGAAACCATCGGTGAAGATTTTCTAAACAGCTATGTCGAAGAAAGAACTAGCCTCGGAATCTGGGTCAATTCGGTCTATATTACTTCCCAAAGAGTCGAGGATTATAAATATCTTAATCCCACCACCTTTGAAAAAACTTTGCGCCGTATCCGCTTCACTTCTCCAGATATCAACATCAAAAACGCTATGTGCATCTATGGCAACAAGGTCGCCATTATCAGCTCTCGTAAAGAAGGCTTCGGTTTCGTCATGGAAAGCGCCGACTATGCTGAAACTATGCGCGTCTTCCACAATCTTCTCTGGAACATCAGCAAACCTTGGGGTGACATGAATTTTGACAATAAAGCTAAAAGCGTAGAAAATAAAGAAACTGAGATAGAGGACGACTATTGGAAATAAAAACAATGATCTGTCTTCCTAAAGCTCGGCTTTTCGAGAACGCTAAAAAGAAAAGCCTAAAGCCAAGTTTTGGAAAACAGCCAAAAAACTTATGCGAATAGCTATCATATCCGATGTGCATAACAATGATGTGAACTTGAAAAAAGTCCTGGATTATTGCGCGCAAAATTCCATTGAAAAAATCATCTGTTGCGGCGACTTGGCTGATATGGAAACTTTGGATATCTTGAATGATAATTTTTCAGGAGATATTTTTTTCACTTTCGGCAATATGGACAATGACCACCTGCGAAATCATGAATTCGATACGAAATACAAAAATACTTTTATTTTCAAAGATTTCGGCGAAGCGGAAATTGATAATCACAAGATTGCTTTCATCCATTTCCCCCGCGAAGCCAAAGAGTTGGCCGAAACCGGCCGCTATGATTTCGTTTTCTATGGCCACACCCACAAACCCTGGGAAGAAATGGTCGGAAATTGCAAAATGCTAAATCCCGGCAACGTGACCGGCGATTTCTATCCGCCCACTTTCGCGGTTTGGAACACGGCCGATGGCAAATTTGAACTCATCCGCATCCACGCTTTAGCATAGCCATTCGTCTTATAAATCTTATTTGTCCTATAATGTCGTACGGATCAAAAAAAGAACTCCTCGAAAAACTCAACCAAAAAATGTCCGCTTGCTCCCAATGCTTTTTGCGCTCAGGCTGTTCCCGCGTCGTTTTCGGTTCGGGCAATCCTGAAGCGGAAATTATGTTCATCGGCGAAGCGCCCGGCAAGAAAGAAGATGAGACCGGCGAGCCTTTTGTGGGAGCCGCCGGAAAATTTTTAAATGAAATGTTGGCTTCAATAAAATTACAAAGGGAAGATGTTTACATCGCCAACGTCTGCAAATGCCGTCCGCCGGAAAACCGCGACCCTCTTCCTGGAAATCGCCGCTTGCTGGCCATGGCTCCTTGAACAAATCAGGATCATCCAACCGAAACTCATCGTCACGCTCGGCCGCCATTCGATGGAAAGATTCCTGCCTGACCAAAAAATTTCCCAAATCCACGGAACGCTGGTCATTAAAACCGTCGAGGGCATCGGCAAACAATATTTTTATACGCTCTACCATCCGGCCGCCGCGCTTTACAACGGCAGTATGCGCGAAATCCTTATTCTGGACTTCCAAAAAATTCCAAAAATCCTAGCAAAAATACATTGAAAATCACAATACTCAACAGATGAAAAAAAGCATACCTCACGGTATGCTTTTCGCATATTTTTTTAAAAAAATTATGCCAACCTGCTTTTTTCCAATAGCTTTTTCAACCGATCGGCTTCCTGCACCAACACGGCGTGTTCATCTCCGGCACCTTCTTTCAGATTCAAACCGGCATTCGCCAGCGCGGCTTCGACTAGGGCCATTTTTTTTTCCGCCCGATCAAGATCCTCTTCAGTCAGGGATCCTTTTTCAACTAACTCCCTCACTTCATCCATCCATTTAGCCAAAGGAATATCCGGATACGCCAGCAGCGTTTCCAATTTCCAATTGCTTATTTTTTCACCGTTGATATATTTTTCTAAATTTTCCAGAGCTTCGCGCTTATCCGCGTCTTCCAACACCGGAGCCAATTCAAGTTCCGCCTTATTTATACCTTCGAAAATTTGGGACATAATATTTCTTTTAAAAAAATAATGGGGATTCCGCATCTATCATTATGTGCCCGGGGCGAGACTCGAACTCGCATGACCTTGCGGTCGAGGGATTTTAAGTCCCTTGTGTCTACCATTTCACCACCCGGGCATATGGTCGGCTTGAGGTCGCGTCCGGAATTGAACCGGAGTAAAGGGTTTTGCAGACCCGTGCGTAACCACTCCGCCACGCGACCTATTTTTAACCACGCCCTGGAAAATTCTACTCTCCCGGTGCCGGAATATCCGCTTGATTCAGCTTATCAAAAATACACCTGGCGGTCAAACGAAAATACCCCGGAATAATCCGGGGTATTTTTATCGTTTCAAGCCTAATTCACCACTTCCGCCATCAGATTTCTCCGACCGAAAGCGAAAGCCTGGTTCTTGGTCTGCATATAGATATCAAAGTGATTACCCTTGATCGCACCCCCACGATCCTCACACACGAAATTGCCGTAACCCTCGATATTTATCTTGGTTCCCAAAGGGAACTGCGGGGGGCAAGCGATAGTATGGTTTTCCTTGACTTTCAGCCCGCTAGCCGTGATTCCGTCAGACTTCCCACACTCATCCGCCGCCGCCGTATAGGCCGAGGCATTGATTATGAATTTACCCTCAGGAAAAACCGCTTTAGCTATTTTGTCCTTAAACCTGGCCAATATCTTCTCCCGATTCATTTCATCCGGGGTTTTGACTGGCTCATAGCCGGGAAAATCGTATGGGGCATTTTCTGACATTTCCCGATCAGCCCGGATCAGCCCGTCCATTATATTGATATTATCCTTTATTTCAAAATTTATTTTTGTTTCATCAGTGTTTGTTATTTCTGCGGCCGACACATATTGGGGAGCGAGAGTCGCCCACAACATCGGCAGCATCACAAGCATACTAATGACACGCATCAATTGTTATTAATTGTTAATTTGCCATCTCTAGCCAAGTCCGACCTAGCTTGAGTATGACTGTGGAGTATAACAAAAATACCCTTGCTTGTCAAAGGTTTATGGTATTTTATGGCTCAAACAAGCCATAATAAAAATGGACTCTGTCATATATTGGCTTAAATAAGCCTAATAATCAAAAAATCTCCGGCTATGGAGATTTTTTGATTATTTATCGGTCCGCCCGCTATCAAATCCTGGAATTGCAATAGATTGCGTTATTTTTTAGGATTTATTTCTACCTTATCATTCAATACCCCGCTTTTAACCTTGGCCGATTCTTTCACGTGGAAATCATATCCGCTCAAGGTTTTGCCTTTAATATTAAGATCATATTTGCCATTTTCAATAAGACGATACACCCGCCCCATCATATCGGAAATCACAAAACCAATCTTCTTGGTCGGATCTTGCGGATGAAAAATACTCACGACCGCAAAAGGGATAGGCTCCCCAGTCGTCTTGTCGATAAGCTTCCCATAGCTCTTCTGATGCCCGAATATCTGGTAAAAAATTATAGCCAGATAAACCAAGGCGAACAATATTGACAAAAAGGACGTCAAATAGATGACATTGAAAATCGTCAGCAAAAACCCAGCCACGAAAACAGCCCCCTGGATAGCCCTTAACCAAGACTTCCAAGGCAAGGACATGGATTTTATTTTTTCCTGTGAAAATTCACGCAGACTCTTGCCTTGCACATCGATCGGGATATTGAAATTGATGACCTGGTCGGCCTCAAAATGCACTTGTCCGCCCATATAAATATTCCTATACAAATCCTTGTCAAACATCTTCTCACTAACCTTGGAAGGGAAAACAAAGCCATCTTTCTGCACCTCGACCGAATAGGATCCTTCAGTCACTAAAAATCCGAAGCGCCCCTCCTTGTCGGTCAATACGCTATCCAAAACCCGCCCGTCTTTCGAATATATTTTTACTGTCGCGAAATCGATCGGCAAATTAGTTTCACTTTCAAACACCGTACCCCAATTCTTAATCCCCCGTTTCCAATTACGCAAATATTGGAAAAACAAGAGAAAACTATTGCCGAAATACACGAAAGAATTCCCAGCCGTTGTCGATATCGCGTTGAAAATAATCGACCATATCGATACCGCTCCGGAAGCCGTCGCGACCGCCATCGCCGTCCGCCCGATCGGATTATCCAGAGTTTGAGCTGCGGTTTTTAATTTTTCATTAGCATATTCTTGAGCTTTTTTGATATTTTCCAGTCCAGCCAAAACGATCTTTTTGGTTTTTTCCATCACCTCGCTTTTTAATATGCTATCGACCAAAGCTTCCATACCAGTGCTCACTTCAGCGGTTACTGGCGACAAGACCGGCACTCCTCCTGTCACTTCCGACCCCGGAGCGATCGGCAAAGGTTCCTCCGTAACTACCTCCGGTTCTACCGGCAAGATATTTTCTTCAACGGCGACAGTCTCCGCAATCTCGATTTGGAAACTATGGGAAACCGTCGGACTTTCATTACCATCATTATCTTCAGTAAAAACTTCAACCGAATAATCCCCGGGGAATAGGGAATCTATGACCTTATCCCATTCCCCATTGCCATCGACATCCAAATCCAATTGGATATCATCGGAAGCCCCATCACTGCCGGTAATCCTCAGATGTACCGTTCCGCCTGGAAATCCCGTACCTCCAGAACTCTCTATTCTGATTTCACCCTCACCGATGACCTTTACCGAAAATTCAGGCGCTTTTAACACGATTTCTTCAGTCTTCTTATCCGAATCCACGCTCTTATTTCCAAATCCATCCTCCACATAGCACCAAACAGTGTATTTATCCTCATTTAACGCCTCAGTTTCATAACTCCAGTCCCCATCAGCGTTAGCGGATGTCGTTACCGTTTTGTAGTAACCATCATCACCGGTAATCGAAATATGCACCTCTCCATTGGCGATCGTCGTTCCGGAAATCGACAAGAAATAATCATCCACCAATTGCAGGTTTACGACCGGCTTTTCAAGTTTTTCGGAAACGATATCAATTCCGACTGAGACACTATCAGTGCTGGCGGCTAGGGAAAAATCAGGATACCCGCAACCCATCCCGCAAATCAAGATGATTACAGCCAAGCTCTGAAAAAAAAATTTTTGTTTGGACATTTTATTTTATTTTATTTTCCATCGGATGCGATGGCTTATGAATCGTCACTTGTATATCAAAATAAGTTTTTTTCTTAGGTTTGACAGGATTATCATATGAAATCCTGCCATTTTTGATTTCAACAACCACTTTTTTATTTTTGTGGAATATCGTTCTTCGTTTATATAGGATAACCAGCACGCCTGCTATCAAAAATTCTTTCCACGGAGCAACCCAGAAGGAAACCGTCGCGGAATCGGAGCCTTTTTTATCATCACTCCATCGTAACCCGAGCGTCGCCGTATAATAACCTCCCAAAAACCAGTTCCTTTCCCAATCATACGCCATCCCTCTTGCGGAATCCCTAGGTACATTGAACGGTTCAACTGGAACGCTGCCGACCTTCCATCCGAAAATATTCGTAATTTCAATCTTTCCATATGGACGCAAGCGCTCGACACCGGAATTTTTGAAATCAACCAGGAAACTGACCGGGTAATTTACCCGCCATGAATTAATATCCAGACTCTGATACCACGGCCTATCCACTTCAAATGAACTTAGCGCACCTTCTTTTTTAGCAAAACCCCTGACATTGATCACGACGTTCACCCCTACCCGGTCCATAATCTTGATATTGGCAGGAATGCGATTGTCCAATTCACTCGTGCTGTTTTCCGGCAAAGCCGCAACGAAAATGCGGGCGTAGTACTCACCGGCCTGGGCATCTGCCGGAACTGCGATTTCGATATCAAAAAACTGTCTTTCGCCTTGCGCTATTATAAATCTTGATAGTCCGTTCTTGATCCAGTCCTTCGCGCCATATTCCGTCCGGATACCATTTTGCAAACCGGAAATCAGGACCGGATCGTCTGCTGAAACCTGGAAATCTTCCACCGTGACCAGAAACTCCTGATTTTTTCCCAGCCTATTGTCCACTTGGATTTCCTGTTTGACCGTATCGCCCGGATAGGCTTCAAACCCGATCTGCGTCGGAGCGACCAGAAAATCACTTTCGACTGCCATCTCTTCTATTTTTTCAATGCGTGCCGATGCGTTCGGAATATCTAATAAACAAGCCAGTGCAAACACTATGATACCAACCGACATAAAGATCCTTTTCGTCATGCCTTAACAAACTTATTACCAATTAAGCGATATCGGCATTCCCATTAAATGATTCGGGATCAACCCCGTCCTTCGATATTTTATTCCGCGCATTCAAAAACAAAATCGTGTTTCCATTATAACAATTTCCGGTTTTTCGCGCAATAAAAAAACCGCCTTCGCCGAACATCCGACGAAAGCGGTTGAAGCGCTATGCGCTCCCGCCTATCTTTTTCCTCCCTTTTTGATTATCACTTTTTTGGTCGGCGTTTTTGCCACAGGTTTCTTGCCTCCCTGGCCTTTAATAGCCAGGATATTAATATCCATATAGGTGATATTATCGCCTACTATGGCGGCTCCACCCAACGAAACGCTCGTCTCAGAGGTCGTCGTTACCGCTTCTTCCGGATAATAAATATTCGTCATACCTGGAATAATGAAGGTATTCAAATCACACTCTTGGTCAAGATTGAATGTAAGCCGATAACTTCCAGCTCCTTCATTCATTTCCTTGACACTCCAGGTGTATCCGTACACCACCTTGCCTTTGACATTGATCTCAGCCGCGTAAAAACCCGGCCCGTCGCCAGCATTCCTTACGGCGCCCGTAAAAATCGGCGGATTTACCAAACCTTCGCCGATCCACCCGCCAATAATTCCGGCATCTTCATTCGGATCTACCCAAACGAGCTGGGCAAGTCTGGGATCAGTTCTGTCGACAAGCAGCCGCTGAATCGTCAAGCGGGCGCAATTCGAGTATACTGTCGCTTGCGGTGAAAATGATTTTTCAGGCCGACCGCCTCCTTCCCCGGAAGCGATTCCCCACATCTCATCTATACCCAGTCCGTAAGTATGCAACATCTCATACTGAAAAGCGCCGAGGGGCAAGTCTTTCAATGGAACCACCTCGATCCTCACCTTTGAGTTCAAATACCAGGGAACCGACTCAAGATTATCTCCCCAGTCGATCCAATCGATAATGACCGGACCGTTCGGGAGGATCGTTTCCGCTTGCCAAACATTATTTTCCTGCTGTTGGAGATACGCCCTCTGGCGCCCCCCAGGCTCGGCACCTACGGTACCGTAGTTCTTGTCATCGCAGAACTGCTCGTCATCTGGATCAGGAGCACAGCTGAGCGGATTTCCATCCGCATCAACCCCCCACTGATACCACCACGCATCGGCAGTCACAGGGTCATCTCCTGGAGCCCCTCGCAACGCCTTTGTTATCCCATCTGACCAAATGACGGGAAAAGACAGGTTATTGCCGAAAACATCGTCCATCACAGGTTCTTCCGCCCTCGCTTGGTTCACGCTCATGGCGACCAGCAAAGAACAGAACCCTAAGAAAAAAAACGCCAAACAGTTTTTACTCTTCATTTTTCGTCTCTCCTTTGGTTGTTTTTTCATTTTACTAGCCAAAAATGTTTTTTATAGGCAGCCCTCCTTTGAAAAATTTGCAGCAAAGGTAATCCGTGCGATAAGCGGATCATAGAAGTTGTCAAGGAACCGTAATTCAAAACCCCCCTTGCCTTTAACCCATTATAAGCATAAAAAGTGCAAAAAAACAAACTGAAATAATTGTTTTTCCCAATTAATACAATCCGGTATTTCAAATTATTCCCAAGCAAAAAACCGGATCCGCTATAGCCCTATTTTAAACGGATAATCCCATCAACAGGGATACGACCGGATTTAAGGAAAAATCCCTTGTTTTATAGCAATAAAAAAGATCCGCTCTGTTATAAGCAGCGGATCGATTCTGTTTATCAGCTTCTTTTAATCACGACAATCATCTTCGTGATCGTAAAACTCCTCCATCGTTTCATCCGGGTGCAAATCGGAATAATCAGCATCCTGATCATCCCAGACTTCTGTTTCCAGATGCGTAATCAGACCTTTTTCAACAAGAATTGCCTTAATGTCCAGAAGTGACATCGTCTCCAATCCGTCGAAATACACCTCCCAGCCATTCTCCTTGATGAGGTCGATCAGGGCTTCCCTGTTCGTAGCATCAAAAAAATTCTTTCCGATTTTCATTCTTACCCTCCAGTCCAGTCTGAGTGTTTTTAACTGTCCGAACGGACAATTACTGACGACATTGCATTATTACAGCAAACACACGGAAAGTCAACACCCATTACCCGCTTCCGACGCCAACCGCATTTTTCAGACAATCGCAATCAGGCGCTTTTCAAATATCCAAAAATATAAAAAACCTTCTTCAAAGAAGGTTTTTTATTAGCCTTGAGCGGGTAACGGGAGTCGAACCCGTATTTCATCCTTGGCAAGGACGTATAATAGCCGCTATACGATACCCGCGGAGCCTATTGAATCTTGATCTGATGTGGGCGATGTAGGACTCGAACCTATAACCCCCTCGGTGTAAACGAGGTGCTCTAACCAATTGAGCTAATCGCCCGCGTTCTTATCATACCATAGGTGCCTAGAGTCAGAATTGAACTGACGACACGAGGATTTTCAGTCCTCTGCTCTACCACTGAGCTATCCAGGCGTAGGAACCAGAAGTGCCTTCGGCGAGACTCGAACTCGCACGACCTTACGGTCCATGCACCTCAAGCATGTGTGTATACCGATTCCACCACGAAGGCGTAAATTATTCGGCCTTTTCAGTTTTCACTTCTTCTTTTTCTTCCGCTTTCACTTCTTCCACGGCAACCTCTGCCGGTTTTTCCTCGACTTCGACAATTTCCTCAGCTACGGGAGCCTTGGCAATTTCTTCTTCCGACACGATGGAAGCCACGTCCGTATATTTCATCCGGCTCTTTTTCGCAGTCAATCCGCGCAAATAATACAATTTAGCCCGTCTGACCTTGGCAGTCTTGACCTGTTCGATTTTCTCGATATTCGGGGAATACACAGGAATGATCAATTCGACGCCTACCCCATTGGAAACCTTCCGCACGGTGATGGTCGGAGAAGAACTTTGTCCGCCTTTGACCGCAATCACCAATCCCTCAAAAATCTGGACTCTTTCCTTGTCGCCTTCTTTGATTTTCCGATGGACTTTCACCACATCACCCGCGTTGAATTCGGGCATTTGTTTAGCTCGCTGAATCTGGTTGAATTCGATTACTTTCTTTTGCATATAGTTATTATACCCGAAGTTTTATTAAATTAAAACATACTCAAAACTGAGTAAAATTACGGTAAATATAGTTAAATTTTTAGCCTTTTCATCTTACCTTTATATTAGCTTTTCGTCAACCCCGTACTCGGTTTAGCCGGTCCGGCACCGATCATCCGCACTTTGATCCGACTAACCCGCCTAGTCCTGGGCGGAATCAAGCTTTCGCAAAAATTCGGCAAAATCATCCTCCACATTAGCTTCAAATTGGTATTTTTGCCCGTCAAGTTCAAAAGCAAGCTTCTGCGCGTGCAACAATTGCCGGGATATCCCTAGGGGACAGACCAGATTGCGCCGCTTATATTTAGCATCGCCGATAATCGGATGTCCCAATGATGCTAAATGCACCCTGATCTGATGCATCCGTCCGGTCTTCGGGAACGCCTCTACGAAATCGAAGTCCTGATATCTCTTTATCAGCCGATATTCCGTCACGGCCGGCCGCGCCGTACCTTTGGTTTTTCCGCGGGCGATTTTTTGTTTTTTAAAACTGGCCGCGCGCGCGATCGGCGCGTCGACAATTCCTTCCTTCTTTTCCAGATTGCCATAAACCACCGCCACATAATTCTTTTCTATTTCACGATCGGCAAATTTCCTTTTCAACTCATCGAATGTCTTTTTATTTCTCGCCACCACCATAACCCCGCTCGTATCTTTGTCGAGACGATGCACGATTCCCGGCCGCATCCAGCTATCTTCCGAATCATCCTTGACATCCTTGATACCCGGAAAACTGAAGATCAGCGCATTGACCAAAGTGTTTTTCTTTTCAGTATCACTCGGATGTACTTGCAGTCCCGACGGTTTGTTCACAACGACCATATTTTCATCCTGGTAGATGATTTCTAATTTTATTTCCCCGTTCGGAACCAATTCTTTACGCTTTTTTTTAATATCTATGCTTATTTCGTCTCCTTCTTTCAATATATAACTCGGCTTCACGCCCCTTCCGTCCAAAAGAATCTGCCCATCCCGGATATTGCGGATGACATCGCCCCTGGTCGTTTCCATATCCAAAAAAAACTCCTCTTTCAGGAATTTATCGATACGCTCCCCGGCGCCATTTTCATCGATTATTAATTTTTTCATCCATTTTATGATTATCCTGCGGCATCCCCGACTGGCGGAGAGTTTACGCGGTGCCGCGAGGGAGACTCGAACTCCCACAGGATAAACCTACCAGTTCCTAAGACTGGCGTGTATACCAATTTCACCATCGCGGCTTATTCACGCTATCCGAAGTACATAGTCCAGTGTATATTTTTTTTCTGGCTTTAGCAATAGCTAGCCCAAAATCCCACTCAACCTTTCAACTTCGACCTTCAACGCCCCATCATCTTCATATTCCCCGTGATGCCTGGTGCCGGCGCCGTACGTTTCCTTTTTTTGATCCAGATGGATATTGATTTTCATATCCGTCCCGACCACCGAAACATACATATGGAACCGCGGATAGCCCGCGCGCGCCAAAGCCCGCACGAAACTCATCTCATTGCCCTCATTCCTCTGAAAGGTATAACCGGCGCGCCGCAGAAGCATCACCGGGCTGGTTTTGATATTTTTAATTTCCAGTTGCATATGGTTATTATTCGGATTAATTAGACTATCTCCATGCTGACTTTCCGTAAAATTTCAACCGCCTCTTTGCTTTTCCGCAGTTTGTCGATTCGCTCTATGGTCGCATCGGCATTCTTGAATAACGGCTGTTTGGACAAAAAAATGTGCATTGATCGATTGTTTGGCTTCTCTTCTATATATCTGGCTATGATAGCATACCACAACTCAAATGATTGGCGCGACAAGCCTTCGGGCAATTTGACCACCGGCGCATGGTTGAAATAATGGACCAATTTCTCCCAATTATTATAAACGCCGTACAAAAGTTCATCTTCCAGCATTTTATTGGCTTGCCAGAACTTTCCATTATCATTGGTCAATTCATAAAAACCGTGCTTATTCAAAATTTCCTCGCGGCGCATATCGCAATAGATATGGAATTTCCAGCCCGCCCGAAAAGATGACAATCCTTTGAAATCCAAGTCGACCGAATCAAAAACGCGATGGGTGCCTTTCCGCGTGAGATTCTCGGCCAACCGGCGGATATCCGGAAAAACGCAACCCAGCAAGAATTCATCCCGATTGGCGATGCTAAAAGGATATTTTTCCAAATATTTTTTAGCATAAACGATATGCGAGATCTGTGAAGCCATTTTGGTTGGTCGCTTCTTATTGGATCCATTATAACACAGAAGGATCTTATAAAAAAACTCAGATGGCGATACCGAAAAAATATTTTCCATAAAAAAGTCGGCTCCGATAGAACCGACCGTTTATTCCGCGCATATCGATCATCCCCTGAACGGAATAATTCTTTTCCCGCCCAAAGATTTTTTCGGAAGAATGACCCTCCTCAACTGAGAGTGTTTCTCTGGAGAAAGGCTGGTTATCGCGTCGATAAATCCACCTTCTTTATAAACATTCTCCAAAAGAAGGCAATAGATCCTGACGCACGAATCCAGGGGATTTTTGGCGATTCGCCTTTGCGCATCAATCTTCCATTGAAGCCTATTCAGGGCCGCTCTTTCCTTTTCCGGGGCACCATCGATAACTTCCGCGATCACCTCCTTCCTTTTGGCTTCAAAAGCCTCCGGGTCATTTTTTGCCAATTCAGCCCACTCGTTAAAATCAAACTCCTTCATCTCTCCGCCTCCCTCGTCATTTTTTGAAAAAACCGTTTCTCTCCCCAAGGAACTGGCTTGAGATTACCAAAAATAACCAGAAATTTCAAGCGATCCTAATACCGGTACCGATCCGGCTTGTACGGCCCTTCCGCCGGCACATCGATGTAGCCGGCCTGCTTTTTAGTCAGCTTCGTCAAAGAAACCCCCAGTTTGTCCAGGTGCAAGCGGGCCACTTCCTCATCCAGCTTTTTCGGCAAAGTATAGACGCCGATCGCGTATTTGTTCTGCCAAAGCTCCAGCTGGGCCAGTACCTGGTTGGTGAAAGAAGCGCTCATCACGAAACTCGGATGTCCTGTGGCATTGCCCAGGTTCACCAAGCGGCCGCGTGAAAGCAGCACGATCGCGTGCCCGTCCGGAAACACGAACTTGTCCACTTGCGGTTTGATATTGATTTCCCGGATGCCCTCGTATTTTTCCAACTTCTCCACTTGGATCTCATTGTCAAAATGGCCGATATTGCAAACGATCGCTTCGTCTTTCATTTTTTCCATATGCTCGACCGTGATGATGTCCCGGTTGCCCGTCGTCGTCACATAGATGTCGCCTTCAGCCAACGATTCTTCCACCGTCTTGACTTCAAAGCCCTCCATCGCCGCTTGCAAAGCGCAGATCGGATCGATTTCCGTCACGATGACCCGCGCGCCGAATCCCCGCATGCTTTGCGCGCAACCCTTGCCGACGTCGCCATAACCGCAGACGACCACGGCCTTTCCGGCCACCATCACATCCGTCCCGCGTTTGATCCCATCCGCCAAACTCTCCCGGCAGCCGTACAAGTTGTCGAATTTGCTCTTAGTCACCGAATCATTCACGTTGATCGCCGGAAACAACAGGCGCTTTTGCTCGAACATCTGGTAGAGACGGTGCACGCCGGTCGTGGTTTCCTCCGACACGCCTTTGACGTCTTTTATGATCTTGCTCCAAAAAACCGGATTTTCCTGATATATCCTGGCGAGAATCTTCATCAATTCCTTTTCATCTTCGCCCTTGCCGGCATAATTCTTCTTGAGGATTTGCGGATCTTTCTCGATTTCTACGCCCAAATGTAACATCAAGGTCGCGTCGCTTCCATCGTCTACGATCAGATTCGGACCCTTGCCGCCTTTGAATTTGAAAGCCTGCTCCGTGCACCACCAATATTCCTCCAACGTCTCACCCTTCCAAGCGAAAACCGGAACCCCGGCCTTCGCGATCGCCGCCGCCGCATGGTCCTGTGTTGAAAAAATATTGCAAGAAACCCAGCGCACCTCCGCGCCCAATTCCACCAAAGTCTCAATCAGGACGGCAGTTTGGATGGTCATATGCAGACTGCCCAAAATCCTCGCGCCCCGAAGCGGTTTCTTTTTGCCAAACTTTTTCCGCAAAGCCATAAGACCCGGCATTTCCTTCTCCGCGATTATGATTTCTTTCCGGCCATAATCGGCCAGGTCGATGTCCTTGATTTTATAATCCTGCTCTTTTTGCATAATTTTGTATTTAGAAATTAAACCGGCATATTTCACGTCCAAACGCGCTCCAGCACTCGCCACGACCAGCGCCGCAGCATAACTGGCTATTTCTCCCGCCGCTTGCAAATCCAATCCGTTGACCAGGCCGTGTAAAATTCCCGCGGCATACATATCGCCTGCCCCGTTCGTATTTTTCATTTCGACTTCGTACGGCTTGATATCAAAAACTTTTCCGTCTTGCTTAATCAGGCTTCCCTTCGCCCCTAATTTAACTACCGCGATTCGGCAAAATTCCGCCATCCCATGCAGGGCCTCTGCCGGGTCGGATCTGTCAGTGAACTCGACCGCCTCATTTTCATTCGCAAAAACGATGTCTATATGCTCCCTGACAACGTTCCTAAAAAGCTCTTTATTGCGCCGGATGAGGCTCGCATCGGAAAGATCCAACGAAACCAGCGTTTCGCTTTTTTTCGCGATTGAAATCGCGTGCAAAACCGCATAACACGTATCAGGGCTTTCCAATTGGTATGCCTCGATGTGCAGGATCTTGCTTTTTATGATCTCCTCCTCCTTGATGTGGCCACGCACGAAATTCGACGACGCGCCCAAATGGGTCATCATCGTCCTTTCCCCGTCCGGGGTGATCAAGATAAAGGAATGTCCCGTCATATCAGTATCATGACAAGCCAGATGCGCGACGATTCCCTCTTTTTCCGTCTTGGTCCGATAGATCCGCCCGTACTCGTCCTGGCCGACAACCCCCAGGAAGGAGGCTTGGCTGCCCAGGGCATTTACGCCGGAAAGCGTATTGGCCGCACTGCCGCCCGGCACCAACTCATATTCCAAATGGCCGAGTTCCTGGCGGATCCGTTCGCTTTCCTGGACGGAAATCAAATTCATCGATCCTTTTTTGACTTTCAGCAGGTCTAAAACCGTTTCCTCGACATTGATTACCACGTCAAGCAAAGGACTGCCGATCCCCAAAACATCCCAACGCTTATTTTCCGCTTTTTTATTATCGTTTTTCACATTTTCCATTCTATCACAAGCACCTCAAATATTCCACAACCGACTGCCCAAAAAAGCATCACAGCCTTTCTTTTTCCAGGATTTCCTTCTTCTTTTCCGCCCCGCGATTATACCCGCCCAAATTTCCTCCCGTTCAGGCTACTTTAATAATTTTCGACGAAATAATAGAATTAGTGCAAAATTAGAAGAAATGGATTATTTGGAAAACAATTCTTTAGCAAATTCAAAAAAATAAATGAGACTCAATCTTAAAGATTAATATTTTTCACTTACTGCCATTTTAAAAAAATATTCAACATACAGTTAAAAAAGACGAGGGCTTATTATAACTTTCGTTTTTTGTTATAATAAAATCGCACCAATAATTATTCAAAAATCAATTTATATGGAAAAAATACCAGGATTTATTAAAGAATTTTCAAAACAAAACAGTCAAGAAGAAAGAGACATGCTTGCTTCCAAAATAAAAAGAAAACGCACGGAACACTTCAGCAAAAAACGAGAGGATACTGCGGATTGGGAAAAAGCAAAAGAGATAAAAGACAAATTCAGACAACACCTAGATGAGAGGCTAGAAAATATCAAGCTCCTAGAAAATGAAATTGATGACTTATCGAATTCTTGGTTTAAAAGAATTTTTAATCACTCTCGTCTTGAAGAATTAGAATTCTTAGCTTCTAACAAGAAAAAGGTCCACAATGAAGCAAAGAAGTCCTTGAAAATACATGAATCTATGGAATTATCAGCATTCGACAGGATGAATAATGGAAAAAATGCCCAGGAATTAAATGAAGCAAGGGAGATGCTGAAAAATTTTTACGAAGAACAAAAAGAAGAATGGGAAAATAGCGCCTACTCAAAAGAGGATATTCGAAAGTACTTTTCCGAAGAAAATCTATTATCTCTATCTCTTGATGAATATTCCCTATTGCTCCGTAGATTTCCCAATGAAATGGTAACGCACGTAACAAGACAGGGTATTCGGGATCATACTGGACACATTTTTCACACAGCTAACGAAGGTGTCTATTCTGACAGTTTTACCGAAATTCTTCGCGACGGGAAATTGCGCTCCCCTCTTAGTATTCACTTGATTAAAAAAGAGAAAGAAAAAGCGATTGAGAAATATCTACGACTAGATACGTTTAAAGACAAAAAGTCTGCACTCTCCCATCTTTCTCATATATTAGCTGAATCACGAACAGAGCGCCAAGGAGAACCTGGATCATATACAGACAGAATGGCTGTCCATTTTGCGACAGAACAGGTTGCCGATGCTTATTATGGATCTGAGAAAGGAAATGAGATTTTTATTGCTTATCCATCAGCTCACATCGCATCTCAATATTATTTTAGTGGGCAACTAACCTCGCCCGGCGGAGGATACTGGAATGATCAATGGGTATGGGCAAACGAGGAAAAAGGAATGGATTTAAATGCAGGCATAATTTTTATCCCCAAAGAAGCACGCGTCGATCCCAAAACTGGATCACGATATGAGCTTGATGAAAACAAAATGCCCCTAAAAAATTTATCCTATATAAATAAAATTGAGCGATTAGTGAGTTCTCCGGACTTTGATAATATTGCCAAGGAAGCCATGCTAATAACTGGAAAAATGAATCAGCACTGGAGTGATCCGACTCTAGACCAAAGAAATAGGGAGATTCTAGAAAAATTAATACCGTTGCAAGAAAAACTAGCTAAAGACTATGGCATAACCGACCAACGTCTTCAGTTTACAATTTTACGCTACCCAAATATGGATAAATTGGAGTCACATAAAAGAATGGAGTCAGAAGGAAGATCTAATGAATTAAATAACATTAATTCATCCATTGAATCAGTATTGAAAGAAGGTGGGCTTCTGTTTTATGAAGCGACTGATACTATTACATCGGAGGATTTCTGGAAAATGTATTTTGCTAAAAATCAACCTCAAAAACCGTACAAAGTTATCTATTATGAAGGCGCTGATCCTACTTACGCGCTACTAAAATGGAAGAGGGATAACAAGATTACCAAAAAATCAAAAACTGAAAACATCGGATTTTCAGAAAGAAATATCAATCGAGATGATTCTCGCGCCATTGCCGGGCTTAATCGATTTGCAACACTAGCAAAAAAAGTGGTCGAGGATCATTTTAATGCTCGTAGTAAGCCATAACTTTTCCAAAAAAACTCAAATATTCTCTTGAGTATGCCGTAAATTATCTCACTTTCATTTATCATTCTAATGCTTTCATCAAAAGACATGATGCCAATTTTATGGCACATAAAAATACGCGCTAAGCATCAAAATTGCCAATACGGTTTAATATTTGACACCCTCACTCTCTAAAACTTCCTTTTTCCTCTCCACCCCGCGGTTATACCCGCCCAAACTTCCATCCGACCGGATTACCCTATGGCAGGGAATTTCCGGATCGAAATTTTGATGCAGAACGCTCCCTACCGCCCGGCAAGCCTTCGGATTGCCCGCCATTTCGGCCACTTGTTTATAAGTCATCGTATGCCCCTTGGGAATCTTGCGCACGATCTCAAAAACCCGGCTACTGAAATTAGCCGGCGTCCTATACTCCCCTCCGCCGATTTTATGGTATTTTTTCATAGCAATGATATTCGCGCTTATTGACAACGCTTCTTGTGGAATAATACAATAATCCTTACCAATACTTCTCCGCTTCCGCTTCTTTTTCCTTTTTCAGTTCTATTTTTTCTTCCGCTTTTTTCCCTTCCAGCAATTCCGGATATTCAATCACCATCTGGGAAAATTTTTCAATTTTTTGCACCTCGGCGATTTCCACTTCGGCAATCACTTCTTTGAATTGATATCGCATTTCCCGCAGGATGTCATGGATTTGCTCGTCATTTTCCGTTTCAATATCCAACATCAATTGCCAATTGCCCATCACCGGAATGTAATTACGGATATTAGAATGCTTAACGCAAAAATCATAGAGCACCTTCAGTTTTTCCTCGTCATATTGCAATAGCTTGAACAGCACCCGATAGGCTCTGATGCCGATTTCCGCGTGATTCAAAGTCATGGCCGTTTTAGTGATGACTTGCTTTTTGTTTAATCTTTCAAACATCGCATGCACACTACTGACAGACAGATCGAGAATTTCTGCCACTCTGATCCACTCCATCCGGCCATCCACTTGCAAAATCGACAACATTTTCCGTTCATTTTCTGAAAGCTTGGCCAAACCATGCACACTGCCGGAAAAATTAGCCACGCCGTATTCATTTTCTTTTCCTATCAAATATGTCCGGGGAAAACTTTCAAACCCCATCCCGACTGCCATTTCCATCATTGCGATCTTTTTACCGAACTTGGACAGAAATTTTTTCAAAACCGCATTATGTTCAAAAACATCCTTGGTTGTGATGCAAATCATCGCGTCGGCATAGCCTCGGCAGCGCAAAACGATCGGCATATTCTGGTTTTGCTGGAAATAGCTGAAAATAAATTCCTCATCTTCCTTGGTCAAACCGCTGAATTTCAGCCAATAGGCCCAGAAAAAAGGATAACCCGCCTTTTCATAATCAGCAAAAGCCCAAAAATTCTTGATAGCACCGCCAAAAACCAGGCTTTCCACATGATATTTGACAACCTGAGCCGTCGTGCCGATTGCCCGTCCGATCTCGGAATAGCCGGCCCGCCCGTCTTTGTCTAATTCAAAAAGTATCTTTTTATCTAATTCTGAGAGTTTCATTTTTTAATTTATTCGTTTATACATATATTTTATCATATTTTTTATCATTTTGCAAGCTTTCTCTTGAAATATTGCATTTTTAATGCTATACTACTCTGTTATGATGAAATACAGAAAAAATCATCCTAACGAGCCCGTACATTGAAATATTAATAGCCCATCATCGGGCAACAATCTCGGAAAAGGGGAACACCATGGATTTAACGAAAATAACGACTGCATGCATGCAGTCAACTGCCACCATCACCCGGAATAGCTTAGGAAAATTGCAAAAAGACGAATGGCTAGTAGAAAGAGAGATACGAGACTTAACTAAAGACCTGTCTTTCAACGAGCCAAAAGTCTTCGACGCCGTAATGGTAAGATTGCCATTCGGCAATGTGCTTGTGGTGCTTGAAACATACGCACATCCCCTATACAAAGGGGACTACAACAATTATTATAAAGTCGACAGCGTAAGGGGTATGATCTTCACAGGAAGATCCCTGTACGAAACACAGGAAACTGCTTTCTGGGGAGGTGGGTACAGAAATGATAAAGAAGTAAAGATAAGGAAAATAGATATAGATCGATTAGAAAAGGGATATGGGAACCTGACAGTCTATTCAGTGTTTATACACTGTGAGACTCTCAATCCACCGCGCATCGTCTTTATGAGATAAATACCTCCGTCGGGCTTGGATCGCATAACCGACGTAAAAGTGGAGGAAGCCCACGTTAAAAAAGCCGACGAAGCGATTAGTTCAAATGTTCACCAGGCGGTAAGCTTATCACAGCGACCCGCCTTTTTTTATTTCATTCACGCACTTAAATTATGGCAATTGCAATTATTTAAGTATGTTGAAATATAATAATTAATTTCTTAAAATAAACTGCTGCTTAACTTTTAATATCCGACATCTTCCAAATAATCTCAAACATCGACTTGAAAATATCCACCATCGCCGGCACCGCGATCACCACGGCCAGCGAAGATGAGTCCGGACTGATGATCAGGACTTTGTCATTGAAAATATTCATAGTACTTTTAAAATCATATTCAACCGGCAGATACTTGAATTCACGCAATAAATCCGGCTTGGTCGGATTGGTTTCTTTTGAATCGGCTGATAGCAACAGTCGGGTTTTGATTTTTAAACGCGCCCGGCTTTCCCGATATTGTTCGAAGAATTCCGGATCGATGTTTTGCCAAACATGCGCGTTGCCGATGACCAGGTAATTTTTGTGATCCGGCAGAATGTCCAGATAGAATTGGCGCAACTCTTCTTTGGTCTCAATGAACCGCAAGCCGGCGATCTGGGCTTGTTTTTTATCCATCGACTCAAACAAGGGAATGACACTGTTGAAAAACTCCAATTTCTTTTCAAAGATACCAGCCAATTTGTCAGGCTTTTGGGCATAATAATAATGCTGGTTTTTGCGGAAATAGACCAAAACACAGCCTTTTTTAGCCAACGACTTGAGAATTGGATAGACCGTCGTCCGTTGAAAGCCGGTTTCTTTGGCCACTACCGAAGCTGTCGCGCCGCCCAACTTGAAGAGTGCCAGATAGACTTGAGCTTCTGATTCAGTCAGTCCAAAATCCAATAAAGCTTGTTTTTCCTTCATATTTTTGTGTAAATTTTTTACAACACAAATGTTTTAATATCCAAATTGTAGCTTATATTAGGCATTTTGTCAATTTTTTGTGTATTTATATTATTGACCTATTCTGTTTTTGGGAGTATAATACCCTGTTACGCTAGAAAATCAACTAATTCAGACAATTCTAAATTCTTTAACAACTCAAAGGAGCTCGCCATGAAAACAACAACCCTTAAAACACCCTACGATACACTCAGTCAAAGCTACACCCAATTAGTTAAAACCGATCCAGCCAAACAATTTGTTCAATACCCATCAGCCCTGCAACTCCTAGGGGATGTTTCACAAAAAACAATCCTAGACATTGGCTGCGGCAGTGGCATATTTGACCGGGAATTGGCTCACAGAGGCGCCATCGTCACCGGCTATGACATTTCCGCTGAACAAATCGCCACCGCACAGAAAGCGGAGCAAGCCAATCCTCTGGGCATAGATTATGCGGTATCAACTCCGCAAGAATTCCGGACTGACCAGAAATTCGACTTGGCCGTGTCAGTCCTGGTCTTGCACTATGCCCTGGATAGCAAAAATTTAGCCCAGTTTTTCTTGTCCACCCACCGAGTCCTGAAAAATGACGGGAAATTCGTTTGCATATTGACCAATCCAGGATTTAAAAGACTGGGGAAAGTTTTATACAATCGACGCTTCACGAAACTTCCCAGCGGCAAGATGCTGGTCGAGTTTTTTGACGCAAACCAAAAAATCAGCCTTGCCGCTGAATATTCGGATTTTTCAATGAGTGATTACGAGCAAGCAGCGACTGATGGCGAATTTAAAAAATTCAGCTGGATCAATCTGGAAGTCGCGGAAATCGGACTGCGTCAGATGGGTCGAGATTATTGGAAGGGTTTCAAAGAGGATTGTCCCTATGTAGGTTTCGTGGCCTACAAATAATCCCGCCTATCTCAAAACAAAAATCCCAGACTGAGAACATTCAGTCTGGGACTTTTTATTTTTCCAGTAACTTTAATTGTGGGGATAGAGAGACTCGAACTCTCACGACATTACTGCCACATGCACCTGAAGCATGCGTGTATACCAATTTCACCATATCCCCGGGCTGGTACTCTAAAAATAATACACCAGGACTTATCAAATAACAAGTCTGCCGCTATTGATATTATCCTGCTATTTCACCCAATATTTCTTCTTAATCTCCTCGTCATCTTCCTCTTTCTTTTCTTCAATCTTTTCCTTCGCCATCCCGCGCAATTTTTGCAAATCCTCTTGGTCCAATTCTTTGGCTCGTTTCAATAAAAATTCTTTTTCATTTTTCGCCGCGTCCTCAATAACCTCCGACAAAAGCACATCCAAAATCGCGCCGATTTTCGGTCCGGGCGTCAAACCTAAATCATTCATCAGATCCGAACCGTTAATTTTCAACATCTTCACCGACACCGCATCCGTCGATAGCTTGTCGATCATATATTCCAAATGGCGCAACTTGTATGGTTTGGCTTTCGGCGTGCCGCTTCCTAGGCGATCCGCGATCCGCACCGAAATCAAATCTTTCATATTCTCCAAGCCGACTTTTTGGATGAGCCGCCGCACCGAAGCGTCGCCCACTTCTTCCGGATTATAATAGAACATATGGTTATCCACAAGTAATACGACTTTTTCGATTATCTCATTGGAAAATTTCAAGCGTTGCAAAATCTGTTTGGCCACCCGCGCGCCGACGTGGTCATGGTTGTAGAAAGTCGCGAACTCGCCTTCGCCTCTTTTGGTTTGCGGTTTGGCGATATCGTGCAGCAATGAGGCCAAGCGCACCTCTAATTTTTTGGACGGACAAAATTTCAAAGCCAGCACGCAATGTTTGTATATCGTATAGATATGGTGCCGGTTCTGCGCCACGCCCACGCCTTTTTCCAATTCCGGGATGACATAATCCAAGAGCCCGGTTTCATGCAACATTTCGATGCCTTCCGCCGGATTATCCGAAAAAATAATTTTCACCAGTTCATCTTTGATACGCTCCGCCGAAATGTGCCTCATATGGCAGGAAAATTTTTTGATAGCCGCTAAAGTTTTTTCTTCAATTTGAAATCCCAATTGGGCATGGAACCGCACCGCCCGCATCATCCTGAGCGCATCCTCATCGAATCTTTCTTCCGCCTCACCCACCGTGCGAATAATTTTATTTTTAATATCCTCTTGCCCGTCATATAAATCGATCATCTCGTAACTATTTTTCGTAATGCGAAGGGCTAGCGCGTTCATCGTAAAATCCCTGCGACCCAAGTCTTCCGCCAAAGTCTTGGCGAACCGCACCGTATCCGGCCTCCTACGATCGGAATATTTCGCTTCAATCCGATAAGTCGTCACTTCCACGACATCGTGCTCACCTTCTCCAGGCGTGAATTTCTCCACTTTCACTCCCACCGTCCCAAAATCATTCTCATAGAAACTGTCCGGGAAAATTTTTTGCACGTCTTCCGGCTTAGCATCAGTTGTCACATCCCAATCATTTGGTCCTTCCGAATTCGGATCAACCATAATCAAATAACGTACGCATCCGCCGACGATATGCGCTTCAAATCCGGCTTTTTCAATTTTTTGCAATACCTCCGCCACTTGGGAAGGAATTTTAGAAACCATACCTATTTGTGCCCTCAGCAGGAATCGGACCTACATCTCATCCTTAGGACGGATTTGCTCTATCCATTGAGCTATGAGGGCTGATTATTTTATTTACTCCCTATACGATACCATTGAAAAGCCATTCTAACAAAGCTTATCTCATTTGTAAATAAAAAGTGGACCCAAGGAGACTCGAACTCCTGACCTCTTCCATGCCATGGAAGCGCTCTACCAGCTGAGCTATGGGCCCGTCACGTCGCTCGCGAGCGACGTGACGGGCCACGCGATGCTTTTAACTACCGCTGGCTGAGCCATGCCTCTCGTGAGCTTTTATTTTTAAGCTAAATTGAGATATCATTATCACTCGCGACCTATCCATCATACCAACTACACGCTCTTAGTCAATCGACATTATTATTTCCACATAATATTGTATAATGGTAGCATAGAAACATATGCGTTTGTTACGAAAAATTTGGAATACTTTCACAGCAAAACCAGAGGTCTGGTTTTTTTATGCTTTTCTGGCAACCTTCTCTCTTTCTATCCGAAAGGTCATTTTCTTCTATCCCATACTCGGACAATTTAACGAGTATTCTGGAATATATCTTTATTTAAGCGACATTTTTTTAATATTAGTTCTTCTTAGTTGGATTATATCAATATTATACAATAATAATTACATATTGTCAATAATAAGAGGATTAAATGTTCCACGTGGAACAATTCTATTGCCTACCCTTCTGGTATTCTGGTCATTTATCTCCATTTTTTGGTCACTAAATCCCGTAGTCGCTTTTTTTAAATCTCTCAAGTTACTTGAGTTTTATTTATTATATCTATTAATGATAATCAAAATTGTTCCACGTGAAACAATTCTCAAAAACTCATTCAAAATCATTATCGCAACAGGAACAATCCAAGCGATCATTGGAATCTGGCAATTTCTGATCCAATCCTCAATCGGTTTTTTTTGGCTCAAAGAAAGCCTGATTTCATCAGAAATACCAGGCGTGGCCAAATTAATCATCGATAATGAAAGAATCATTCGCGCTTATGGTCTATTTCCGCATCCCAATATTTTAGGCGGTTTTCTACTCCTATCCATAATTATAACATTAACTTACGAAAAAATGTTCCACGTGGAACAATCTGCACCAGAATCATCTTTAAAATGTTCCACGTGGAACAATTCACAGTGCGAATCATACACAATAGCTAAAAATGTTCCACGTGAAACATTTAGATTATATTGGCAATCCATAGCAAATTCTGAGTATCTCTTTAAAGCGTTATTAATCATCCAGATAATTGCTTTATTACTAACTTTTTCAAAATCAGCCATCATTGGACTAATTTTAGCAATTGCATATCCTAATTTAAAAATATTAGCCTCTGATTTAAGTAAAAAATTGTTCCACGTGGAACATTTAGCAACTCCAGGCAGTATAAAATGTTCCACGTGGAACAATTCGCAGTGCGAATCATACACAATAGCTAAAAATGTTCCACGTGGAACATTTAACCCTAAAAAATGGTTTCTGATGATCTGCGTAATCATAGCTTCCGCATACTTAATCAATCCGGATTTTAATTCATTATTGTTTAAATCCCTAGATGAGCGCGCATTATATCTAGATGTTTCACGTGGAACAATTTTGGATAATCCACTTATTGGCTTAGGAGCAGGTCAATTCGTTATAAATATGCAAAATTATACCAACCAAACCCTTTTTGAATGGCAATTCCAACCTGTCCATAATGTATTTTTATTAATCTGGAGTGAATTAGGTTTAATTGGACTACTATTATTTATTTTGTTTATACGCAAATTGTTCCACGTGGAACAATCTAGACGCAAAGAAACAGTGGAATGTTCCACGTGGAACAATTCACAGTGCGCATCCTATAAAATAGCTACAAATGTTCCACGTGGAACATTTCCAGACCAAAAAGAATCCAAGATAGCCATACAGGGTGTATTAATTGGATTTATGTTTATTATGTTTTTTGATCATTATCCGTGGGACATCCAACAAGGGCAAATCATTTTTTGGCTTATACTAGGCCTATCAGTCAGCTTAAGTTCTGAGAATATTGACAAATAGAGTCTTTTGTTTTATAATAATATATTCTTTTTTTATTCCCACGCTATTCCATTGGTTTTTCTTCACAGAAAAACTGATTGTTCGCCATTTTCTTTGGCGACAAAGAAAGTGGCAAAAAGAAACCGCCGGCACCGGCTCGTGCTGTCTAAATTCCTAGCTTAGTCGCTAAAATTTTTAATGCGGCCACAAGAGGCGTAAAAATTTCTTAACGCTCCCGCGCTGGAATTTAGAAACGCACTGCGCCAAGGTGCGGAATATCGTTTTTTAGCGCCAAAACTATTCCCGCACTAGCGGAATACCAAGCTACAAATTGAGATTTAGGAGCGTAAAAAAATATTGGTCCGCCGCGGGGCAACCGGTATTTTTTAGCGAATAAATTGAAAATTTGTCTTGGTATCCAGCTGTGCGGCCTTTTTCTTTTTTGCCACTTTTCTTTTGGGAAAAGAAAAATGGCGTGGTGGGTTTTTCTGTTAGGAAAAATAAGCGGTGCAAAAAAAATATTCAAAAATCCAATACTCCGACATACATTATCCAATCCGATCTTCAAAAAACCTCTTAGAAGTCCAAATTTTAGGTCGTGTTTTTTAGGTCAATTTAACCCAGTATTTATGGGCTCAAAATGATGCAAAAAAATAAGAAAGGGGAGTGCAATATTTTTCCTACCCACAAAAAAGACGGGCTTGGCGCCCGCCTTTTTAATCCGTATTTTATTTTTACAAGACTGTCGTAGCGGCGACCTTGTCTCCGGCTTGCGGTTTCATTACCCGTACGCCTTGCGTCGCACGTCCGAGAACTGAAACGCTCTTTAGGGGAATTCTGATTATTTGTCCTTTATTGGAACTTAATATCAAGTCCTCTTCTATTTCATCGATGTTCACGATATTAGCACCAACCACGTTTCCGGTTTTACTTGTCACGTTAGCCGTCTTAATTCCAGATCCGCCACGGTTCTGGATTTTATACGCTTTCAGATCGGAACGCTTGCCATATCCGTTTTCAGTAATGATCAATAGCTGGTTGCCTTTTTGATTTTTAAAAACCGCATCCATACCTACTACCCTGTCATCCTTACGCAGCTTGATGCCCCGCACTCCGGCCGCACTCCGGCCCATTGGGCGGACATCTTTTTCCTTGAAGTGGATCGCCTGTCCTTTGGCGGTCGTGATGATTATTTCATCTTCACCAGTCGTAGCCTCAACCCATTTCAGCGTATCTCCCTTCGCCAAACCGATTGCGATCAAGCCTGATCTGCGCACATTATCGAAATCCTCCATCGGAGTTTTCTTGACCGTTCCCATTTCAGTAGTCATTAGGAAATATTTGAAATCATCCTCCTTATTGAACGGAATGATAGCAGTCACGATTTCCTCTTGGGAAAGTTGCAAGAAATTCACCACTGACTGGCCCTTGGCAACGCGCGATGATGGGGGAATTTCATAGGCTTTCGTCTGGAAAACCTTTCCTGAATCCGTAAAGAATAGCAGGTCATCATGCGTCATCACGGCTAGCACTTTTTTAATCGTGTCCTCTTCCTTTGTGACGGCGCCAATCACGCCTTTGCCGCCGCGTTTTTGAACTTTATAGACCGTCGGGTCCATCCGCTTGATGTAGCCTTGGTCGGTAATCGTAATGATAGCTTCCTCATTCGGTATCAAATCCTCCTGTTTGAATTCACCGACGCCCGATTTCACGACTTTGGTCCGCCTTTCATCGCCGAATTTTTCCTTAACGCGCAATAATTCGTCTTTTACAATCGCGAGTATTTTTTTCTCACTCTTCAGGATCGCTTCCAGTTCTTTGATCAAGGCCATTTTTTCCCTCAATTCATCCTCGATCTTTTTTCTTTCCAAACCAGCCAATGTTTGCAACCGCATTTCCAAGATAGCCGTAGCTTGCCGTTCTGACAGCTTGAATTTTTTCATCAAGCTGGCGTGGGCGATTTCTTTGGTTTGAGATTTACGGATAGTATCGATGACCGCATCGATGTTATCCAGGGCTATCTTCAAGCCCTCCAGGATATGCGCGCGATCACGCGCCTTATCCAAATCAAATTGGGTTTTTCTGGTTATGACGATTTTCCTGTGCGCTATATAATATTCCAGGATGGATTTCAAATTCAAAACCGTCGGCTCGATCCCATCCACCAAAGCCAGCATATTGACTCCGAAGTTCTTTTGCAGATCAGTCAGGGAATATAGTTTATTCAAAACTTTTTGGGGATATGCGTCTTTTTTCAAATCAATGACTAGGCGCACCCCGTCTTTATCTGACTCATCGCGGATATCCTTAATACCCACGATTTTCCCTTCATGCACCAGATCAGCCATCTTTTCTATCATTGCCGCTTTATTGGTAGCGTAAGTCATTTCCGTAATGACGATTTGAAAAGCGCCCGCCTTCGTTTCCAAAATATCAGCCTTAGCCCGGGTCAATATTTTGCCTCGTCCGGTCTTATAGGCCTCGAGAATATCTTTTTTATTATAAATGATTCCTCCCGTAGGGAAATCGGGCCCTTGGATAAATCCCGCCAAATCCTCGATCGTAGCTGCTGGATTATCAATCAGATGGGAAATACCGTCAATAAGTTCGCTTAAATTGTGCGGAGGGACGTTCGTAGCCATACCGACTGCGATTCCCATACTTCCATTCAAAAGAAGTTGCGGCAAATTAGCCGGCAGCACGGTCGGTTCTTTGTGTTGCCCGTCGAAATTCGGCACGAAATCAACCGTGTTTTTTTCAATATCGGCAAGCATTTCTTCAGCCATTTGGGAAAGTTTCGCTTCCGTATAACGGTAAGCGGCCGCGCTGTCACCATCCATCGATCCGAAATTTCCTTGGCCTTTAACCATCGGGTAACGCAAGGAAAAATCCTGCGCCATACGCACCATCGATTCATATACCGCGACATCACCATGCGGATGGTATTTACCTAATACTTCTCCGACTACCGTCGCTGATTTGCGGAATTTAGCATTGGATCGCAAGCCTGTGTTCCACATCGAGTACAAGATCCTCCTGTGCACAGGCTTAAGACCATCCCGCACATCCGGCAAGGCCCTTGAGACGATGACACTCATCGCATAGTCCAGATATGACTGCGACATTTCTGTGGTAATTTCCCGCGCGTTGATATTTCCGATTTCCATAAGATAAAATTTAACTGCTTAGATTTATTTATTTAAATTCTCTTTTGCGCCACTGTCTTGCATTTTATCGATAACATCCTGGCTGATAACGTTTTTGACATTATCGACCGTATTCTTCACCGAATCTTTTTGAACCTCAAACTGTTCAGCGACATCCGCCATATCATTGAAAGAGCCGGATTCCAATGTCTGGTCAAAAGACCGGTTCTCAAACGAAAAAAACCAAATCATCATTATAAACACCATACTGACACCCACAAAAAACCAAACATACCGTCTGCGGATATGTTCAGGTTTCTTCCTTATTTCTTCGATTTTTTCCATTAATCCCATATTCGGCAGCAAAAACAAGTTTTGGCGACTGGATGGTTTTACTGCCTGGATGGGATCAATCAATAGTCATAACCATCACTTCCATATGTTTTTCTTCCAAGTCCTTCTTCTTGATGTTGAGTTTAGAAGCCCTAGATGTGGAACAATTCCCAATTTCGCTGCAAAATTCCTTTTCATCCGCGATATCCGCTGTCGTTCCACTCATTTTATAGTGCATCGGTATGACAACCTTCGGCTCCAATTTCTTTATGATTTCGATAGCTTTTTTCGCATTAATCGTAAATTTTCCTCCGATCGGAATCATCAGGATATCCACGCCGTCTAAAATTTCCATTTGTTTTTCCGTCAGATCGGCTCCCAAATCGCCCAAATGGCAAATTTTAATATCCTCAGTATCTATCAGATACATCGTGTTCGATCCGCGCTCCAGACCACCCTTATCGTCATGATAGGTCCCGATACCGACAATATTAATCCCTTTGACTGAATATTCACCCGGGATATCGATGATAGCCGGATTTCCTTTTAGGGCCTCGACGTTATTGTGTCCCGGATGGTTATGTGTGACCAGCACGATATCCGCCTGTCCCTGAGGAGGACGCAAACCGATCGTCTTATCAAACGGGTCTATGAAAGCGTTGATATCTTCTTGGCCTCTTCCAGCCGGTTTAGTGGTTATTTTAAAGCAAGAATGTCCATAATATTGGATGTTCATCGATGTTTTATCTTTTATAGTTATAAAGGTATTTTAGCACAGCGGAAGTCCGCTGTCGAGATAAGGCCCATTCGGACTTGCCAAACTGGGAAATTAGTTATAAACTTAATCCAAGGTTAATTATTAAGAAAATCGAATAAGAGATGCCCGCCAAAAGCGGATATTAGTTAATCTCTTGCTAAAAACTTCCTAATAATTTCCTCCGGGGAATTTTTTGTTTTTCCCGGACACATCGGCGCTTTTAATATTTAACGCGATCGCGCCCATCGCAAAATTAGCGCATAATAGCCAAAAAGGCCATCAATATGGCACAATTAGGCAAATAACGCTGATAATTGAAAACTATGGCCAATATATTAGACACCCTGGCAACGGAAGTCGACAAGATTCCCGCACGCCCAGCCGGCACAAAGGAAGCAGAAACAACCCAATCCGACACCCAAAATTCACAAACCGAACCAGTTGAGCTGTCCGTAATGGAACAGCTTTTAGGCTCAGCTGAGCTACATTTCCCCAAAATAAATGATGTGGTTGAAGGAACCGTCATCGAAGTAGGCTCAAACGCCATCTACCTTGATATCGAACCTTTCGGAACCGGAATCGTCCTTGGAAGGGAAATCAAAGATGGTATGGGATCCGCCAAATTAAAAGAAGGCAGCCGGGTCGCCGCCACCATCATCGATCTTGAAAATGAAGATGGTTATATCGAACTTTCCGTCCGGGAAGCTTCCTATGAGAAAGCTTGGGAAGACATCGAAAGCAAGCGTGACACCCAAGAAAAAATCACGACGAAAGTCCTTAGCGCTAACAAAGGCGGTCTTTTGGTCGAAGTTAATGGGATTTCCGGATTTTTGCCTGTTTCCCAACTTTCCAGCAAAAATTATCCGCGGGTTGACGATGGCGACAAAAACAAGATTCTTACCTTATTGAAAAAATTGATCAGCCAGGAACTAGAAGTCCGCATTTTAGACGCTGATCGTGAATCGGAAAAACTTATCGTGAGTGAAAAAGCGGCCCAAAGCGAAAAAGACCGTGAAACGATTTCCAATTTAAAAGTAGGCGATATAGTTGAAGGGGAAATCAGTGGCGTGGTTGACTTCGGAGCCTTCGTTAAATTCTTGCGTCCCAACCCAGATAAGTCAGAACTCGTAGAGGAAGACAAGCTGGAAGGATTGGTGCATATTTCCGAACTGGCATGGCAATTGATTGAAAACCCGCGCGACATAGTCAAAGTCGGGGATAAAGTCCAAGCTAAGATTATCGGGATTGACAATGACAAAATTTCCCTTTCAATGAGAGCTTTGCAGAAGGATCCTTGGAACATCGTTGAGGAAAAATACCATATCGGCGATGTCGTTAAGGGAACCGTCAATCGGATCAATCCTTTCGGCGCTTTCGTCTATCTCGACCGTGATATCCACGGTTTGGCGCACGTCAGTGAAATGTCCGAAATGTTCCCTGGAAAAAGCATTGACGAAATAATCAAGACCGGCCAGGAATATGAGTGGAAAATCCTCTCTATCGAACCGAAAGAACATCGTATGGGCCTTGCCTTAGCCACAAAAAAGGCTAAGAAGGAGAAGGGAGATGTTTCTGACAAAGAAACACCGGCTGAAAAATAAAGGATTTGACCAAACCCGCAAACTTAACACGCAAAAAGGTTCCGACGGATATCGGAACCTTTTTGTTTTCCCTTATTGATTATTCTTTTTAATGGTATTATACTGGTATAACGTTAATTTTAAAGAACCTATGGCAAACAATAAATTGATAATCTCCTTCAACGGGCAAGAAGGTTCCGGCAAGAGCACTATTGCCGCTTTAGTAGCCGAAAAACTTGGCGTACCGCGTTATTACATGGGACAGCTTTTTCGCGATATGGCCCAAGAGCGGGGGATGACATTGCCGGAATTCCGGAAAATTTGCGACCAAGACCCGGAATTCGACAAAAAAGTCGACGACTACGTCGTTTCATTGGCGGAAAAACATTCCAGCTTCGTCATAGAAAGCCGCACCGCTTGGCATTTCATCCCGCAATCGATAAAGATATATTTGCAAGTCGACCCGACCGCGGCCGCCGAAAGGATCCTCAAAGGACTAGCTGGAAAGAACAACCGCGGCAACGAGGATGCGAATCTCGACACGGTCGAAAACATACGGAAAAGCATCCTTCAAAGAAGCATGGAGGATAGCGAAAGGTATTTCTCGCTCTACGGCATCCGCCAAGACGAAATTGGAAACTACGATTTCGTCATTAACACCACCAATCTGACCATCGCGGAAGTTTTTGAAAAAGTCATCGCATTTATCAATGAAAAATCTGCTTAAAAAAATCCAGACCGCTTCCAGCCAATACGGCTTTTGGAACACCGGTTCAAAAATCATCCTGGGCGTTTCCGGCGGACCGGATTCCGTCTGCCTGTTGGATATTTTTTTACGCCTCCGAAAAACCTACGCTTTCGAACTCCGGATCGCCCACGTCAATTATGGCTTGCGCAAGAAAGATAGTTTGAAAGATGAAAAATTCGTGCAGGAACTGGCTGAAAAAAACGGCCTTGCCATCGACATCCTGCGGCCGGAAATAACATCAGCTGAAAACCTAGAAAATCGCTTGAGGGATATCCGTTATGATTTTTTTGAAAAAATCCGGCAAGAAAACCATTTCGACCTGGTTGCCGTCGCACACAACCTCGATGACCAAGCTGAAACCCTCCTGATGCGCCTGATGCGGGGATCCGGACTTGCAGGCCTAAGCGCTATGAAGTTCAAAAGCGGAAATATCATCCGCCCCCTGCTCGCGACTTCACGCCAGGAAATCACCGATTATCTGGAAAACCGCGGATTGGAATCCAGGCTTGATAAAACTAATTTGGCATCTGATTTTTTACGCAATAAGATCCGGCACGGGCTGATTCCCTATATTGAAAATAGCTATAACCCGGATATCAAGCGAACCTTATCCGACTCAGCTGTTTCCATCGCCGAAGACCATTCCTTTATCAACGATTTTGCGGAAAAAATATTCCAGACGCAGCGGGAACTTTCCGTTAAAAAAATATTATCCCTCCACCCGGCTATCCAAAGAAGGGTTTTGCGCTTAGCCATCGCGGAAAAAAATCAAAATATCAAAGGCATCGGGATATCCCATATCGAAGAAATGCTCAAAGTTATCAGAAGCACTAAAAGCAAGAATCAAAATGTAATATTCAAAGGGTTGAAAATGAGCCGAAAGGGTGATAAAATTACTATCAGCAAGCTATAATTATTTATAATTTTTTGAATTCGTATATTCGTATATCCTCCAGCCTTCCATCCCAGCCATATTTATCAAAGATGGGACCAGAGGCGATAAATACGAGATTCGCAGTTCGGAGAGAACATATGAAAAACCTGACTAAACACACCAGTCTGACCATCGCATTTTTAATACTTGCCCTGGGATTATTAGTCCTTTATAACGGTCCGAAAGAAAAGCCGGCCGAGATATCCTTAAGCACCTTGGTCTCCCAGATCAACAATGGGCAAGTGAAGCAGATTACGGTTGATGAAAACAGGTTGGAAATCCTATTGAACGACAGTAAAACGGAAACTTCGATCAAAGAAAAGGAGATCGGCATCACCGATTCGCTGAAAAATTACGGAGTCGATCCAGCCAAACTGTCCACCATCAATATTGACATCAAAAGCAATGCCTCTTCTTCCTTCTGGCTAGGGACAGTTCTGCCTTTTCTGTTGCCTTTTCTGCTTATTGCCGGATTTATCTGGTTTATGTTGAAACAAGCCCAGAAAGGCAACAACCAAGCCCTATCCTTCGGCTCATCCCGAGCCAGAGTCATCGATCCCAAGGATAAGCGCCTGCGGACAATATTCAAGGATGTGGCAGGAGCCAAAGAAGCCAAGGAAGAGCTGATGGAAATCGTCGAATTCCTGAAACATCCGAACAAATTTTTAAAGCTAGGAGCCAAAATTCCCAAAGGAGTCCTCCTATTAGGACCTCCGGGAACCGGTAAAACCTTGATTGCCAAGGCAGTGGCAGGTGAAGCCAATGTCCCCTTCTTCAATATCTCAGGAAGCGAATTCGTAGAGATGTTCGTCGGAGTCGGAGCCTCGAGAGTCAGGGATTTATTCAAGCAGGCTAAGAAAAATTCGCCAGCCATCGTCTTTATCGATGAAATCGATGCCGTCGGCAGACATCGCGGCGCTGGACTCGGCGGTGGACACGATGAACGGGAGCAAACATTGAATCAAATCCTGGTTGAAATGGACGGCTTTGATACCAATACCAATGTCATCGTTATCGCAGCCACCAACAGACCGGATGTCCTTGATCCAGCCTTATTGCGTCCAGGCCGGTTCGACCGCCGCGTGACTATGGATCTGCCTGACATCGAAGAAAGAATGGAAATCCTGAAAATCCATTCCAAGAATAAACCTATAGCCAAAAATATAGACCTGCGTGTAATCGCTGAGCGGACATCCGGCTTTTCCGGAGCTGATTTGGCGAATCTCCTCAATGAAGCGGCGATTCTTTCCGCCCGCAGGGAAAAGAAAGAGATCGCTATGCCGGAATTGACGGAATCCATCGAAAAAGTCATCCTCGGACCGGAACGAAGAAGCCGCAGAATCGACGAGGATGAGAAAAAAATCATCGCCTACCATGAAGCTGGCCACGCTTTAGTCGGAGCCAGTTTGAAGAATGCCGACCCGGTCCAAAAAATATCCATCATCTCCCGCGGCCATGCCGGCGGATACACTCTTAGCGCTCCCTCCAAGGACAAACGGCTGCTTTCCCGCAATTACTTCATTGATGAACTTTCAGTGTTCCTAGGCGGATATGTCAGTGAAAAATTAGCTTTTGGCGATGTGACTACCGGCGCCTCCAATGATTTGGAAAGGGCTACGGCCATGGCCAGAAACCTGGTTACCCGTTATGGCATGAGCGAGCTCGGGCCAAGGACTTTCGGCCACAAGGAAGAATTGGTTTTTCTAGGCAAAGAAATGCATGAAGAAAAAAACTATTCCGAAAAAACCGCTGAGGATATCGACAAACAAGTCACCAAATTCATCGCTGACGCTTATGTCGTAACTGAAAAGATACTTATTGATAAAAAAGTTGAACTGGAAAAAATCGTAGCAGCCTTGATTGAAAAAGAAACGATGGAACAAGAAGAATTCAATTCCATTATGGGCATAAAAAATAGGGAATCCGCGCCGATCGAACCGGATATGGACAAACCGGAGCCCATTAAGCCGGAAACTGAAAATGCTCCCTCTGGGACTAAGGACGAATCAGCTGAACCGGAAGCGAAAACCGCCCCAAAACCAAGTCCGGTCGAAAACTTCTAGCATCCGTTTAACCCAACAAAAAAAGTCCGATTTTTCGGACTTTTTTTTATCAGTGGGACCAACTGGATTCGAACCAGTGACCAAGCGATTATGAGTCGCCTGCTCTACCGCTGAGCTATGGTCCCAAAAGCATATCGGATTCAAAAATAAAAAAATGAAATTACCCGGATGCCGTAATTTCCAATATAAATCCAATTTGTGGACGCGAGAGGACTCGAACCTCTGACCTTTTCCATGTCAAGGAAACGCTCTAACCAACTGAGCTACGTGTCCGATTATGTTAAAATCCGCCAAACCAGCCACTTATCCGATTTAGACGGATGACATTTATAATTCTACTGAATAAACTCTTTTCAGTCAACAAATCAGCCTTTTTTCCGCCTCCTGGCATGGAAAGCCTGATGCACCTCCTTCAACTGCCTGTTAGTAACATGGGTATAAACCTGGGTTGTCGTTATGGAGGCATGCCCTAGCATCGCTTGCACGCTGCGGATATCCGCCCCATTCATCAGCAG
Organism: Parcubacteria group bacterium; assembly: GCA_041674205.1. Classification (GTDB taxonomy): domain Bacteria; phylum Patescibacteriota; class Minisyncoccia; order Moranbacterales; family UBA2206; genus JAUXSK01. The sequence continues at coordinate 4,784 of JBAYWF010000010.1, read as the reverse complement.
ATCCGTAGCGAAGGAATGCCGCAAGGTGTGCGGATGCACATCTTTGATGATGCCCGCCTTGGTGGCATAATATTTGACGATCCTTTGTACGCTCCTGGGAGTCAACCGCAGTCCGCTGGATTTGTTTTCTTTGCTTTTGGCCCCAAATTTAGCCAAACCTTTTTCATCCCGTACGAATAGTGCCGGATCGATATCTGTCCTTTTCTCTAAATAACGCTGTAAAGCCTTTTCCGCCCCATCCGAAATGAAGACCACGCGTACCTTATCGCCTTTACCCCGCACGCTGAATTCCCTATTTATCAAATCCAATTTATCCCGATTGATATTGATCAGCTCTGAAACACGCAGTCCCGCTGAGAAAAGGAGCTCCAACATAGCCCGATCACGCAAAGATTTGAAATCAGCACCCTTAGCGGCTGACAATATCCGTTCCACCTCTTCCGCCTCCAGAAATTCCACCTCCCTGCCCGCGCTTTTTCCAATTTCTATCTTCTCAGCCGGCAAGGTTTTTATATCCCTCTTAGCCAAATATTTCAGAAAACTCCGGAGAGCGATCACATAGTAATTCTGGGTGATTTTTTTCAAAGGCACTCCTTTATCGTTCTCAAACCGGCTCAAATAAACCCGGAAGCCACGGATCAGATCATCCGTAATGTCGCCAGGGCCATCAACGCCAGCCCAATCTAAAAATTTCCCCAGATAGTGATCATAATTTTCAATCGTCTTTTGAGACCTATTCCTTTCAATTTCCAAGTATTCCAGAAATTGACTTTTTAGCAATTTTATGTTCATATTCGAAAAATTTATCCCTTCGCACTTCAGATTGTGCGACGCTTATATTCCCATCTTACTCCGAAAATCCCAAAAAATAAACCTACCGCCGATATTCTCCCATACTTTGGCTTTTCGCCTGATTAGGGGCCTGGCTTAACTTGCGATATCCACCCGGTTTCCGCGTTTGACAGCCATTTCTGTTCCCTGTATACTATCTATTAATTAAAAATTAGGGCTCTGGAATGATGAGTAAGGTTGCCCCCAGGCACCCTCTCTAAGACCAGCACCAAAAGGAAAGATCAATGTTATCAGTAGGCTACTCATTACATTATCCAGAAACTTGCCAGACCGGAACAATCTAAAAAATCTGCTTACGCAGATAAACATCGGACAAAAGAATATCATCCAATTTATAAAAGAACGCCGGACGATAAAACTACTGCACATATTCAGAAATTATTCCGCCCTTATCGTAGTCATCTCCAGCGCCCTTTTAGTCTCAGCTACAAATCTGGCTGCCGGAAAAGAATCCAGCGGCTTCTTATTTGGCTATCTCGGATCGACCACCGACAATTATTCGAATCCTTTGGAAAACAAGATGTTTCTTGAAACCGATAAGAAAAACGGCCTAGCGCTGGTTCCATTGGCCCAAACCAGCACCGCTCCTGATCCAAGTTCCAAAGCCAATCCCGATGACGAATCAAGCTTGATGACTATGCAAGGACAAGCGCTTATCGCCGGGACAAGCCCGATCAAAAAAGATCCGGAAGAAGATGGCGGCGTGGATATCTATGAAGTGCAGCAAGGCGACACTATCGGTGGCATCGCCGCGAAGTTCCATATCACCACGAATACCATTTTGTGGGCGAATGAAATCGACAACATCGATTCCATTATGCCCGGTGATAAGATTTTCATATTGCCAGCTTCCGGATTGTCCCATATGGTCAAGAAAAGCGACACTCTCGATTCGATCGCAAAAAAATACAAAGCTGATAAAAGCAAAATCATTTCATTCAACGATCTGCCCGCCAATGGCGATTTGAAAGAAGGACAAGAAATCATCATTCCGGATGGCCAGAGGGAAATAAGCAATCCGCGTCCCGCGGACCAAGACTCTTCCAAGATCGCCGCCCGGCCATATGAATCTTTTTCGGATGTCGGGAAAAAACTTAGCGGTAAAGCCGGAACTGGGCATAACTTCCCCTATGGTTATTGTACTTGGTATGTCGCCCAGAAAAAATACGTTCCATGGGGAGGCAATGCCGGAACCTGGTTGTACCATGCCAAATCATTGGGCTATTCCACCGGCAAAACCCCGCGCGTCGGATCGATTATGGTGTCTTCAGAATCATGGTGGGGCCATGTGGCTGTCGTAGAAAGTGTCAGCGGAGGCAGCTTTACGGTTTCCGAAATGAATTACAAAGGCTTTGCCAAAAAATCATACCGGACCATCAGCGCCGGCAGCCGCGCGATCAAAGGATTTATCTATTAACTTCCGGATATTCAAAAAGCCTGGCATAATCAGCCAGGCTTTTTTATTTTCAAATAAAAATCACTGGAAATCATAGCTTACGTAACGGAGCAATCGAAGCTGAAAGCTTCTTAAGCCCTGCTTTTGAAAACGCGATAGTCAAGATGTCGCCTTGCACCGAAATGATCAAACCGGGACCGAACGCCTCATGATCCACCCGATCGCCATCTTTATAATCCGCGATTCGCGGCTTGCCGTCGGCGGTTTGCGTGAAGTCCAGACTTTGGGATTTCTGACTCCTGCCTGCCGGCAGATAAGACCTTTGAAATTTGACATCCGAGGTTTTGGATTTATCATCTTCCTCAAGCAGATGGGCGGGTATGTCATCCATAAAGCGCGAAGGGGAATTGATCTGCAAAGAACCGTAAATATTCCTTTCCCGCGTATAGACCAAATAGACTTTTTCCTTGGCGCGCGTAATACCCACATACATCAAGCGCCGTTCCTCTTCCATCTCGCCATAATCGATCAAGCTGCGCGAATGCGGCAAAATGCCCTCTTCCAGGCCGATGATGAAAACCACTTTGAATTCCAGGCCCTTGGCGCTATGCAAAGTCATCAGATGTACCGATTCGGTCGACTGGTCGATATTGTCCGTATCCGCGATCAAGGCTACTTCTTCCAAAAACAAACTCAACCCTTCTTTCCCGACATACTCGTCATATTTCTTAGATACCGTCAATAATTCCCGTACATTTTCATAGCGGGTCTGCCCCTCATCGGTGCCGTCCAACAAAAATTTCCCATAACCGCTTTCCGCGAAAACGAATTCCATAAGATCGGTAACCTTGGTTTTGGCGATTTTTTCTTCAGCCCGCACGATAAAATTACAGAATTTTTTAATGGCTTCGATCTTGCCGGCATTTAATTTCGAATCCCCATCGATAACCAGTCCGGCCGCGACATAATCCAAGCCCTGCTCCCGCGCGAAGCCCAGCCATTTTTTCAAACTCACCTCCCCCACGCCCCTGCGCGGCTCATTAATAATCCTTTCCAGTGCCACTTCGTCGTTGAAATTCTGAATCAAACGCAGATATGCGATTACATCTTTAACTTCTTTGCGCTGATAGAACTTTACGCCGCCTATGATCCGATATGGTATGGAATTGCGCAACATCGCCTCTTCCACGATACGCGACTGGGCATTGGTGCGGTACAAAACCACGAAATCATTCAAATCGCATTTATGTTCCGCCTTATACGCGATGATTTCCCCTATGATAAACTCCGCTTCACGCCTTTCGTCATAGGCCTCATAGACCGTCAGCATCTGCCCGCCCTTATTATCCGTCCAGATTTCCTTGTCCTTGCGGTTTATATTCTTGGAAATCACGCCATAGGCCGCGTCCAGGATATTTTGCGTGGAACGGTAATTCTGTTCCAGCTTGATTACCCGGGCTTGGGGATAATCTTTTTCAAAATCCAAAATGTTCTGGATATCGGCCCCGCGCCAAGAATAAATACCTTGCCAGTCATCGCCCACCACACAAATATTACCCCATTTTTGCGCCAACATACGCACAAGCGTGTATTGCGCGTGATTGGTGTCTTTGTATTCATCCACCATTATGTAGCGGAAAAGGTTTTGATATTTTTCCAAAACTTCCGGAAATTTCTGGAAAACCGTCACGATCAGCATCAGGATATCGTCAAAATCCAATGCATCCTGTTCCTTCAATCTTTTTTGGTAAGCCACATAAACTTTAGCGACTATTTCTTCATAATATCCTCCGGTTTGCGCCGCGAAACCTTCCACACTTCTGAGTTCGTTCTTAGCCTTGGAAATCGCTCCCAACATCGCCTTGGGTTTGAATTGGTCAGCGTTGATTTCCAATTCTTTAAGAACCTTTTTCATCAATGATTCTTGGTCTTGCGTGTCAAAAATATTGAAGCTCTTTTTGTAGCCGATTTTTTCGATCTCCTGGCGCAAAATCCGCACACAAATGGAATGGAAAGTTCCCACTAGCGGCAAACGGTCCTTGTTTCCATCCAGCAACCCCAAAATCCGCTCTTTCATCTCCTGCGCCGCTTTATTGGTGAAAGTCACAGCCAGGATATTCCGTGGCGCCACGCCCTTCTCCCTAATCAAATAGGCTACGCGATGCGTCAAAGCCTTGGTCTTGCCCGAACCTGCCCCGGCGATCACCAAAACCGCCCCTTCGGTCGCTTCCACCGCTTCCTTCTGGGCCGGATTCAAATTTTCTAAAATATTCAGCATTTTTATTGTATTTTTTAACTGATAACCCCTTGATTTTAGCACATCCAAAGCAATAGATAAAAAAGATGCGAACAATATTCCCGCACTAGCGGAATACCAAGATACAAATTGAAACTTTCGAGCGTTAAAAAATTTCCTACTAACAATCTTTTTTAGCCTTTTCGGGAATTTTAGCTCAAAAGTTGAAAATTTGTCTTGGTATGCAGCCGTGCGGCCTTTTTCTTTTTTGCCACTTTTCTTTTGGGAAAAGAAAAATGG
>JBAYWF010000009.1:0-59101 GCA_041674205.1 Parcubacteria group bacterium | reverse complement strand
TTTTCCCAAAAGAAAAGTGGCAAAAAAGAAAAAGGCCGCACGGCTGGATACCAAGACAAATTTTCAATTTATTCGCTAAAAAATACCGGTTGCCCCGCGGCGGACCAGTATTTTTTTACGCTCATAAATCTCAATTTTTAGCTTGGTATTCCGCTAGTGCGGGAATAGTTTTGGCGCTAAAAAACAAATCCGCACCTTGGCGTAGTACGTTTCCCTGCCTACCGGCAGGCAGGTAAATTCCAGCGCGGGAGCGTTAAGAAATTTTTACGCCTCTATGGTTGCATTAAAAATTTTAGCGACTAAGCTAGGAATTTAGACAGCACGAGCCGATGTCGGAGGTTTCTTTTTGCCACTTTCTTTGCCGCCAAAGAAAATGGAGAACCGTATGTTTTTCTGTAAAGAAAAACAAGCGTTTCAAAAAGAAAAAGCGCACCGGAACGTCGGTGCGCCTTAATTTCCAAGAAGTGGACTCTTATTTAGCCAAAGCCAGCAATTCTTTGGTCTTTTGCTCCATCAATTCCTGCGACTTGGCTTCGACATTCAGACGGATGAGCGGTTCGGTATTGGAACCGCGGAAATTGAAACGCCAATCCGCGTAATCGATCGAAATGCCGTCGGTTTCATCGACTTTCACCGCGCCTGGCATATAGATTTCCTTAGCCCTGGCTACGACCGCCTGCACGTCATTGACATACGTATTGATTTCTCCGCTGACGAAATATTCCCGCCAAAACATCTCATGCATTACTTCCGACAAGGTTTTTTTCTGTGCGGATAGGAATTCCATCATCATCACCAGCGGAATCATCCCATTATCGCAGAAAAAATAGTCACGGAAATAATAATGAGCGCTCATTTCACCGCCGAAAACTGCCTGTTCCTTGCGCATCCTTTCCTTAATGAAAGAATGTCCGGCCTTGGTCGCGATATCCACGCCTTCGTTTTTCGCGACAATGTCTTCGATTGCCCAAGTCAGACGCGTATCATGGAGTATCTTCTCTCCTTTGCGCCTTTGCAAAAATATCTTAGCCAAAAGCGCTGTCACGAAATAACCCTCGATGAATTCACCTTTTTCCGTGAAGAAAAAACAGCGGTCCGCGTCGGCATCCCAAGCCACTCCGAAATCCGCCCGGAACGCCCGTACCAAATTAGAGGTTTCCCCTCGGTTTTCCGGAATCAGCGGATCCGGCCGGCCTTTGGGAAAACTGCCATCCGGTTCATAATTCAGCTTTTCCACCGAAATATCCGTACCCTCTAAAAGCTTGTCCAACGCCCGGCCAGCCAATCCGAAATTAGGATTAGCCACGATTTTGAAATTATTGAATTTAGAAAAATCGGCGAAAGTTTTGATCTTAGCCACATAGTCTTCCAGGATATCTTTCTTTTCCACTAACTTCTCATCTATCTCGCCTCGCAAAACTTCCGGATCAACTTCCAATCCCATCGCGATATCCCTAATCTCAAATAAACCACTATCAGATGAAATCGGCTTGGATTCTTCCCGCACGCATTTCATACCGTTATACTCGCGGGGATTATGCGAAGCGGTCAAGGAAAATCCGCCGGAATAACCATAATTGGCTACGGAAAAATACAACATATCCGTCGAGATCTCACCCACGTCGATCACCTTAACACCCGCATCCGTCACCCCTTTTATGGCGGCCCGTTTGAGCAACGGGGAAGACAACCGCACGTCCGAACCGACCACTACTGTGCTTGGCTTCACGAATTTACAATACGCTTGGGCAATCTTATAGACCTCCAATTCCCCGATCTCGCTCGGGTACAAACCCCGGATATCATAGGCTTTGAAAATTGATTCTTTCATATGTTTTTAATTATTTTCTTTATAGCCCCATTCTAGCACCATCTCCGAAAGCGTTCAAGCTATTGATTTTGCCTCTTCAATGCTGTAAAATTCGTACATTCGCAGTTTCCCAGTTTTATATTAATTCATAATTCAGCAGCATATGAAAATAGGCATCGTCGGACTGCCCAATGTCGGAAAATCAACCCTTTTCAAAGCCCTAACCAAAACCCAGGTCGATATCAATAACTACCCTTTCTGTACCATCGAACCGAATGTCGGCATCGTCAAAGTGCCGGATGAACGGCTAGCCAAGCTCTCAGCTATGAGCCAGACCAAGCGGATCGTTCCCGCCATCGTGGAATTTGTGGACATCGCCGGCATCGTCAAAGGTGCTTCGACCGGCGAAGGTTTGGGCAATAAATTTCTGGCCAATATCCGCGAAGTGGACGCTATCGCCCAAGTAGTGCGGGTTTTCGACAATTCCCAAATCATCCACGTCAACAACAAAATCGATCCGGAAGGCGACATCGAAACCATCAACACCGAATTGATTCTGGCTGACCTGGAAACCACCCAGAAAGTCAAATTTCGCCTGGAAAAAGATGCGCGCGGCAATAAAAAAGGCGCCGCCGAACAATTGGAAGTCTTAAACAAAATCAATGCCAATTTGGAAGCCGGCCACCCTGCCAATGAAACAGCATTAGATTTAGAAGAAGAAAACACTAAAATAGTCGTGCGTGAACTGTCACTGCTGACCATGAAACCTTTTTTGTATATTTATAATGTAGCTGACATAAATCAAAAATTATCCGACAACCTGGAAAAACGCAGCCACATCAAATTAGATATCAAAATTGAGGAAGAATTGCTGGATATGACCCAGGAAGAAGCCGCCGAGCTCGACATCCATTCCAATATTGACTCACTGATCGTGCGTGCCTATGAACTTTTGGGTCTCATCACTTATTTCACCACCGGCGTCGAAGAAACCCGCGCCTGGACCATCCACAAAGGTTGGACCGCCCCCCTGGCCGGCACCGCCATCCACAACGACTTCAAGGACAAATTCATCCGCGCCGAAATCATCCATTGGGACAAACTCCTGGAAGCCGGCAGTTGGGGCAAGGCCCGCGAACTCGGCACTCTACGCACCGAAGGCAAGGACTATGTGATGCAAGATGGGGATGTGGTGGAATTCAAAATCTAAGGATTAATCGGTGATTTTAGTTGTATTATAATGTACATATGAGTACAGTAAAAAATAACTTAAAATTCAGAAATGACTCAATTAAGACTAACGAAGTAAAGTTCAAATCAACCTAAAATCTAAAAAATCTTACAATAAAAAAAGCCCCAAACTGAATGTTGTCAGTTCGGGGTTAAATCTTTGAACGAGGCAAGAAAGTTAGAATCAACTTTCTTGCCAATGTTTATCACCTCCTTTTTAGTCAAAATTACACCAAAGCAATGGAACTGAATATTTGCGTTTGGCTTCTTCAGCTTTTTTTATTCTCAAAGCTTTTCTCTTAAGTCTAGCGCGTTCTTTCTCATACCACGACTCCCGTGTCTCCCGTGCTTCCCACGCCACATTCAACACATCCATACTAGTTGATATCATAATCGTTCTCCTTTTCTAAGATTGTGCCCGAGAGTGGGCGAAAGTTTGTGAGGTGATTTTCAAGGTACTGACTATCATGACTCTTTTATGCTGTTCTCATCATGACTACGCAGTATATCACGATTTTGCATACTAGTCCATAGTTGACGACTAATGTCAAATTATTATCCTCCGTGATTTAGCTATTTTTGGCTTATTAATTGTATTATTTCACTAGTTATGCTATACTTTATTTGTCGTCATATTTGATGACAGTAAGCAAGAACAGGGCCTTTTTACAAGTTTATTAGTTACAAATAGACCTACTAAAACACAAAAAAAAGCTCCCCCATCACGGAGAGCTTTTTTGTAGATATTCCCTATTTAGGCCTGAACCTCAGGATTTTCTTGATAAATCTTCTCGTCTTTGTGTAATTCCTTATATGCGTCAGCCAATTCCTTTATCGCTTCCGGATCCAGATACATCTCACCTTTCGGCCGGGCTTCGTTGGAAAAAGAGATTCCAAGCGGTTTCAATTGCCCATTTTCATCGGTTTCGATATTAACTGAATATCCTTCCGATGGTCCGAACTCGCCGCCAATTTCCGCTACATCAGTGAAGCCGGTGATTGCGTTGCCTTCCGCATCTTTGCGCACGAGCGCTTTTTGCAAAAATACTTCCATCATCGGGCTATGCACCCCGGTCGGCATCAAGACTTTTGAACCTGCCTTCAATCGCTCCGCCATTTCCGCATAATGGGAAATCGTGTAGGAATAGGCTCCGGCTACTTCTTGCTTGTAGGCTATCGCCTCCGGCGTATCCAAATTCATCAAGTGGTTCACTGTGCTAGCTTGGGCTTTGGCGGCTGCCACAGCCTTTTCCTCATCTGACAATGTTTCAAAATTTTCCGGCAATAACGAGTTATAAATCGCAGTGTGATTATATGGCATTTTGTTCTTGACCGTTTCAAAGCTCAAGGCTGGTCTGTTGCGAGTTTCGAATTCTTCCGATCCGGTCAGCTCCGCGATCTTACTGCCGAAGATGTGTGCGGTTTCCGTAGCGCGCGACATGGTTTCAATTTCTGAACCTTCAACCGTACTCTTCGGTCCGGCCGGCGACCCCATAGATTTGACTGCGTCAAATTCCTCCTGGGTCAACGGGCTGATTTCAGCTCTCTCCATAGTCTCTTGACGTCCATAGTCCGTCAACTCGCCTTTTTTCGTCCTTTCACCATGACGGATAAACATCAAGTTTATTTTGACGTTCTCGCCTTTTTCCGCGGCTCTTTCTGCTCCCATTGTAGGTGCTTCGAACATAGTTTTATAAAAATTAAATTGATTGACTTATGCGTGTGCCTGTTCAGTGTTACCTGCTTTAATTGTACCATGATTCCTCAATCTTGTAATTATTAACCTAAACATTTAATTTGGCAATGTTTTTCAGATTCTTCTTTGGTGATTTTTCTAGCCATGCCCGTATTAGCGTCTAACTCGACATAATCTCCGGTCTCAAAAACCTGAGTGGCCGTGCCGGTGCCCACGATGCAAGGGATTTTGAATTCACGGGAAATGATAGCTGCATGGGAAACGATTCCACCCTCATTGGTGATTATGCCAGCACATTTTCTCATCATCGGTACCATACTTGGGGCGGTCATCTCCGTGACTAAAATTTCACCTTTTTCCAATGACTCCAAGTCTATATCGTCGCCTAGTGTCATTTTTCTAACCTTGCCAATCACATAGCCCTTTGCGGCAACTGTGCCTTTGACATAGCTTTTGTCGTCTTGCAAATGTGTTTGCAAATATGCTTCAACAAATTTTTCAGCTTCTTCTCCTTGGATAGAGATTATCTGGTTGTCCTGGGTATAAAAAACTGCTTTTTTCCTCGCTTGGATTTCAGCCTCTGTAAGCCTGCTATTTTCAAGCAACAACGTCTCCAAATCAGCCAATAAATAATGATCTAACATTTTTTTCAATTCGACTTCGCCTCTTGCGGAGATTTCTTGAAACAAAGGCGAAACGGTTATTTGCAGACCGGCAAACCCGGATTTCACTTCTAGGCGGTTGTGCCCTAGAAAACTTAGCCTATCTGAAAGTAATTTGATTCCACCTGTAGCGTATTTTTGCAGAATAGAGTCTTTCTCTAGCTGCAACTCAACTAAGGCTAATTTGAAATCAGCTATTTTACGCTCCAGTTCTTCCACGCTATCTTTTTGCAGGTCTCTGCACAATTCGTCCACTGCCTCATCGCGTGTATATTTATATCCATATAACCAAGGGAAATCTAGGACATGCTTTTTCAAATCATCATCAGTCGGATTTTTCAGAATTTCTAATCTAGCGATTTGCTCTTTTTTGATGATATCCAATTCCGTCGGACTGATTAGAATCGCAAAGTGCTTATTAACCTCGTCCCCATCGCGATTTTGCTTGGTCAATAAATCAATCAAATTTTCACTCAAATGATCGACACATTCCGGCCGACTGATGACCATGTGACCGATGACTCGCCCGAATATCTCATGATATTCCTTGACTAAATTAAATAGTTCTTGATTAGAATATGCGGTTAAATTATTTTCATTAACCAGTTTAATTAATTTTGCGCGCCTTTCAAACAATACTTCCATCTTAGCAACATGCTCATCAAAAACATCTTGTCTAAGGAAAAGATCGCCATATTTCCGAGCCTCGTCCAAAAGCCTTTTTTTACCGAATGAAACATAATAACAATCCGAGGAATACATTATCATCTCGCCTTTGGCCGCCAAGATATCATCCATCACGGTATAGCCGATCGCCGCTTCAATGTTAAACAAGGGAAAAGTGTTACCCCATAAATAGACTAATGGTTCTTTTTGGAATTCTTGCATATGTTTAAATATTACTTGATTAATTTTTCTATTGATATTGTACTATAGCATTTTTTGAGCAATTAGTCTATTATCAATGACTACTTACAATATAACAACAAAAATATTTAAACCTTATATGGCTCATACATTGCATTATACCATACTATCTGCTATAATAATATTGTCGTCGCTTTTGGTGACAGTAAGCAAAAATAAGGCTGAATCGTATGCATTTAGACGAATTAATTAATACGGGATTAAGTGAAAACGAGGCGAGGGTTTATCTGGCCGCCTTGGAATTGGGCGAAACCAGCGTCTATCGTTTGGCTAAAAAATCAGGCGTCAAAAGAACCACGACCTATTTGGCCGTGGAATCCTTGAAAGAAAAAGGCTTGATTAGCATGATTCAGCGCAATAACATCACTATTTGCTACGCCGAAAGCCCAAAAAAGCTCACCTTAGTGTTGGAAGAAAAGAAAAAAGCCCTGGATCGGATCATGCCGGAACTTCTGGCTTTTAATAATTTGATTGATAGAAAGCCAAAAATTCGCTATTTTGAAGGTTCTGAGTCCTATAAAGAAGTTTTTAATGATGTTCTGCGGCACCCAGATGTGGAAATGATCGGTTCGTTCAATGAAAAATTTTGGGACTATGAAAGCTTTTTCACTGGCTATTTCATGCCTGAGCGGAAAAAGAAGAAAATTTGGGCAAGGATGCTTTTCCGCGACAGTCCGGCTTTGCGCCATATCGCCAGTGAAATGAACGCCTATCTTTCCCAAACCAAACTGGTGCCCTCAGAAAAATTCAATATCGAAATTGAAATGGTGGTTTATGGCCAGAATAAAGTCGGGTTTGTGTCCTACGACGAAGAAATCGCGATTATCATAGAGAGCCAGAAAATCCATAATACCCAAAAAAGTTTGTTTGAAACGATTTGGGGCTTATTGCCTTGACTTACGCCCGATACTGCGCTAAACTAAACACAACTTAGAAAGTCCAAAGGTTTTCTCGCTTTGCTTGGCAGAGATAAGAAAACTACTATTCCGTCAGGATTTTGGCTTTCTTGGGGGATTTTTTAATTTATAATCAACTAAAAAATAACCAAATGAAGTATGAACTGTTCTATCTGGTCGCAGCATCCAAGGAAGCTGAGCTGGAAGCGATCAAGGCCGGGGCACAAGAAATCGTGACTGCGGAAGGCGGAGTTTTCGACGATAAAGAAGTCGTTGAAAAAAGAAAACTGGCCTATCAGGTCAAACATGAAACCCACGGAGTATATGTAGCGCGCCGCTTCGAGCTTGAAGATCCGACCAAAATCCAAGCTATCACGCGCAAACTCAACCTAAACACCACTATCCTGCGTTCAGTCATCAGCCGGGCCTCAGAATTGCCGGAACTGAAAACCAAAGAGGAAAGGATCGGCGCGGCCAGCGCCCTCTCAGAAAGGAAATCCAAGACGACCAAAGAACCTGCCGCCGCTCCGGCCAAACCAGCGGAATCCAAGTCAGCCACGACAGCCACAGAAACTGTAAAAACCGAAGAATTGACTGCAAAAAAGCCTATCCAGAAAGAAAAAACCACTGAAGATATCGACAAAAAATTAGAAGAAATCCTAAACATCTAATTATATATTAGCAAACAAGTGGCGGCAACGAGCGGCGGGAGCCGGATTGGATTCTGCTCGCAGGTTGCGGACCACGTGTCGAAAAACAAATGAATCTTAACAAAGTGATGTTAGTCGGACGTTTGACCCGCGACCCTGAAATCCGCAATACGACCAGCGGACAATCCGTCGCGACACTGAGCCTTGCCACCAACCGTTTTTGGAAAGATAAAAGCGGCCAGAAACAAGACAAGACGGAATTCCACAATGTCGTCCTTTGGGGCAGGCTTGCGGAAATCGCCGGCCAATATCTGACCAAGGGCCAGGAAGCTTTCATCGAGGGCAGGATGGAAACAAGGAAATACACGGCCAAGGACGGATCCGAACGGAGAGTGACCGAAGTGATCGCGGAAAATATGCAATTAGGATCGCGCGCTGCCGGAACATCCAACGCGCCTGGCTCATTCAATAAGCCGGTCACGCCGCAACAGCGGCCGCAAAACGACCGACCGCAACAATCCGAAGAAGAAATCCCGACCATTAACCTTGATGAGGAGCAGGATGAAATAAGGCTTGAAGACGTACCATTTTAGCATTTAGCATTTAAATTAATACACCCTATGAAAATATACAATAACAATGAACCTACCAAGGTTGAAAAGAAAGTCTGCCACTTCTGCGATATAAAAATGGATCAGATAGATTTTAAGGATGTTTATTTGATCAAGCGTTTCACCAATTCCCAAGGCAAAATTTATCCACCGAAAAGACATGGCACCTGCACCAAACATCAGAGAGCGTTGGCAGCCGCTATCAAAAAAGCCCGCGTTATGGCGCTAGTACCGTTTGTCGTTAAATAAATATAACCGGCATAGTCACACGGTGATGCTTGGTCCGGATAAATCTTCGTCACTTTGTAAAATGTCGCTAAAATAAATGCTAAGCATAAGCGATATCAAGACAGGCAAAAATATCGTCCACGAAAAAGCCCCCTATGCGGTCCTTTTTCATGAACAGTCCAAAACCGGGCGCGCCGGATCGGTCCTGCGCACTAAGCTTAAGAATCTGATTACCGGAGCGGTATTGGAAAAAACTTTCCAAGGCGCCGACCAGGTCGAAGAAGCCGACATCCGGAAATCCAAAGCGCAATTCCTCTATCAGGAAGGAGATGACTACGCTTTTATGGATAATAGCTCTTATGAACAATTTTCTTTGCCGAAACTTGTTCTGGGCTCAGCCACCGACTATCTGATTGAAGGCACGGAAATCGTAGTATTGAATTTCAACGATACGCCGATCAATATCGAACTTCCGGTCAAAGTGACTTTGGAAGTCAAGGAGGCTCCGCCGGGAATCAAAGGCAATACCGTTTCCACGGGCGGCAAAGTCGTCACCCTGGAAACCGGACTCAAAGTATCCGCCCCGCTTTTCGTGAATGAAGGCGATAAGATAATCGTCAACACCGAACGCGGGGAATACGTCGGCCGAGCTTAGGATAGCCCCAAGCGGCGGCTAAAAAAATTACTTACATAAAAAGCCCGGCTGACCGGGCTTTTTATATTTATCTCGATTTTATCCCTCTATTAGAACAAACCGACATTAGACAATAGGGTGAGCGTCATAGCCGGCATCAGCATAATCAGGATCGCCAGCCCCATCTCATCATGGCGCGCCGCTTCATGCGCCCTTTTGACGCACTCCGGACACTCGCATTTTTGGATCTCTTCCATATTTTTGTTTTTGTTCCGCTGTTTTTTTAGCGGAAATAAAATTATTAATTAGCTTTGTGAATAATCCCGCCTCAGCCGCCTATCGAATCTCTTACGGACTGGAGCTTGATATCATCCAATTGATTGGAGGTATCCGTTTCGATTCCATCCATCTCACTGCCTATTCCATCCATCGCTAAATTGAATTCCTCCTCAGCCGCCTTAATTTCATCTGTCATTTTTTGGTACTGCTTTTTATATTCCGGATCATTTTCATCCAGCACCACTCCGGCGCCGGCATAAACCCCATCAATTTTGTCCTGCACGGCATCTTCCAATTCATCCAAAATCTCAGCGATTTCAGCCTTGGTGATATCGGGGGAAGACAAAACTCGCAAATAATTTTCCTTTTTCAATTGATCGATTTCCGGATTATCTTGGATATATTTTTTTATGGATTCGACGTTCATTTTTTTATTTTTAAAATTTAAAATGCATACTCCGACCGCAACGCGGCTATTTCCATTTTTTTCTGCATCAATCTCCTGATCTCAGCTTGAGCTTCCTGCATCTTAGCCTCTTGCCCGGCGATACGCTCATTCAATTGCCTTTCCTTCACCGCGTTTACAAATTCAAAAAACTTATTTTTGGCCCCGCCCACTCTTCCTCTCAAATTTTCATACGCGGCTTGCCCCCGGCCTTTCAATTCGTTATATTTTTCTCCGGCCGATGTTACGACTTCATTAACCTTGTTTCTTGTCCCTTCCATGGCGGCAACTCCCATTCCCAATCCGATTTCGCCGACAGCTTTGGCGCCGCCGACCACTTTTTCCTTGGCATTCCTGACACCGCCTTTGACATATTCGACTCCTTTGCCGATTTCTTCGCCGACTTCCGACCTCAATTCGCTTGCTCCGGACTTTATATCCTCAACCGATTCTCCAACCGTATTTTTAATGTTTCCAGCAACCTCCCCGACAGCGTTTTTACCTCGTTGATATGCTTCGGGAGCGGCAAAAGCATAATCGACCGTGGTTGAAACTTTTTTAGCCAGCCATTCTTTGCCGGCAGAAAATTTATTTTTCAGACTGCTGAACATATTCTTACCGCTATTCAAAACGCTCTCCCGCCTTGCGGCGCCGATTTCCGCCAGACTCCGCTCTTGCTGCCCGGCGTCAGAACTTTTTTCCACCTGGCTGGATTCTATCGCTTTTGCTTCTTGTTCTTCCATTTTCATAGAAATAAATTTAAGGATTTAAATTGATTTTTAAACAAAAGAAAAAGGCGGGGATTTCACCCGTCTTTTTACTTTACTTATCCATTATAACTCATTTGACGGCAAAAGTCAACCGTCGTTAGCTTCCCGACCCGCCGTTCAGGCTAAGGCCTCGAGCTCTTTGATTTTTTTATTGATTTCCTTGGTGATTTCTTTGATTATTTTCGGATCGTCCTTGATAGCTTGTTTGGCTGCCTCGCGTCCCACGCCTAACTTCGTTTCACCGAAAGCATACGAATTGCCTTTTTTAGCGACCACTTCATATTTCACGGCGGTATCAAGCGCGTCACCGGAAGCGGAAATGCCTTCGTTGTACATAATATCGAATTCCGTCGTGCGGAAAGGCGGCGCCACTTTGTTTTTCACGATTTTGACCTTGACCCGGTTGCCCACGATTTCCTCGCCTTTTTTGATTTGCGCCGCTTTGCGCACTTCGATCCGCACGGATGAATAGAATTTCAAAGCGTTGCCGCCCGTGGTCGTTTCCGGATTGCCGAACACTACGCCGATTTTCATCCGGATTTGATTGATGAAGATAACGGTGCAATTGGATTTGGCCACGATCGATGTCAATTTACGCAAGGCCTGCGACATCAAGCGCGCCTGCCGTCCCATATGCTGGTCGCCCATATCGCCTTCGATTTCCGCTCTCGGCACTAAAGCCGCCACTGAATCCACCACGATCACACTGATCGCACCGGAAAGCACCAAAGCGTCGACGATATCCAAGGCCTGCTCACCGTTATCCGGCTGCGAAATCAGCAAATCATTGATATTCACTCCGATTTTCTTAGCATACTCCGGATCAAGCGCGTGTTCCGCGTCGATAAAAGCGGCTACTCCGCCTGCCCTTTGCGCGTTGGCGATGATGTGCAAAGTCAACGTCGTTTTGCCGGATGATTCAGGACCATAAACCTCGATTACGCGTCCGCGCGGAATACCTCCGATGCCCAAAGCGATATCCAATGAAACCGAACCGGTTTGGATAGCTTCGATATCAACCCTTTTCACGTCCCCCAATTTCATAATTATACCTTCCCCGAATTTCTCTTTGATTGAATCCACAACCGTATCCACAGCTTTGTTGGCTTCCCCTGTTTTTTTAGTCTCCTCTTTCATTTTGTTATATTTTATTATTTATATCCAGGATATGATCCATATCCATAATGATATTATATCACCACCCATATATTTGGCAATACCCCGCCTGTGGATAACCTGACCCCGACTATGATGTCCTCCTGGATCCGGAACGCCCAAAATTAATACCGGGTATCCTTAGTAAAAATAACGCCTCTAATAGCAACCGCATCCTCGCCCAAAGCGCCAATATCCTTGCCGCCAAACCTGACATAAGTCGCATTCGCCTTGCCTGAATTCACTATGATCTTATCATCAGCCACGAACGATTGCACCGCGCCCGCCAACATCGTTCCGCTGAAAACCAGATTGCCATCCGCTTCAACGCTGATCCAGACCGGTCCGGGATCGACCCGCACATCGATGGACACGTTGTTTTGCTCCAATAAGATATCTTCCTGGTTATTCTCGACTGGATTTTCAATCTGTTCAGCTTTATAGTTGGATTGGATAATTATGTTTTGGATATTCGTCTTATCGAAGCGGTTGACGGCTTTTATATTGATTGAGTTAGCGCCTGATTGCAAAGCCAAACTCTCGCTAAAGCGTCCTTCGTCGGAAACCAAAATCGGTTGGTTATTGATGAACACTTTCGCATCCTTATCCGTAACCCCTTCCACGACCACCGAATTCCCGTCTTCGACCGCATTTTGTCCGGGATTAAGGATCACCAATTTGGGCGTATTGGCGAAAGCGCCAATTTCTTTATACAGATAAAAAAATCCTCCAAAAACAAACAATGATCCCAGCGTGATAGCGATAATTTTCGGCGTAATCAGGAACGGCGACATATTTATATTCTCTTTTTTTTCAGCCGTAGTATCCGTAACCTTTTCCAGATTTTTTTTTATGCCTTTCTCTTTTTCATACAAGCGGATCAATATGTTTTCATCCACCCCGAGAAACTCGGCATAGCCGCGCAAAAAACCTTTGACATAGACGTCGGCCGGCAATTTTTTGTAATCACCCGCTTCCAAATATTCCAAATATTTCAATTGAATCCTGGTACTTCGTGAAACCTCATTCAAGCTGATCCTTCTTTCACCACGAAGATTGATGAGTTTTTCGCCCAGAGTCAAAGTGCGTACGCTTTTTTTAACAAAACCTCCCCGCATAAATTAAAATAAAAATCCAAAAGATCATACCCGGCAGCGATTTCCGTTCGCAAAAATGCCGGATGACTTTTGAATTTGATTGTTTTTTTATTTATTATATCTGCTTGTATCGGATAAATCCTACAGCTGCCACTTATCCCTTTCTTCCTGATCGGCACTTGCCTCCTCATAATGAGGTTTATTTTCAGCGGCATATACCTCTCTCGGCTTGGCCCCGTCTGCCGGACCGACAATGCCGTTATCCTCTAAAATATCCAACAACCTGGCTGCCCGCGCGTAACCCACCCGCAGTCTTCTCTGTAAAAGCGACGCTGAGGCTTTGCCAGCCCTCTCAACCTCCGTCTTGGCCGCCTCGTATAATTCATCCTCATTCGCATTGCCACTATCGCCCATACCTTTGAAATCCAATGATCCGCTTTGCGTCGGCCGCGTGATATCCTCGCCGATTTCTTCTTCCATCCCGGATTTTTGATCTTTTATGAACTGCACTATTTTTTTGACCTCTGACTCGCTCACGAAAAATCCCTGGATCCGCTTCGGCTTCGGAGAGTCCGCCGACAGATACAGCATATCGCCCTTGCCCAAAAGTTTTTCCGCTCCGCCCATATCGATGATGGTCCGCGAATCGATCTGCGTCGCTACCTGGAAAGAGATTCTTGTGGTGATGTTGGCCTTTATGAGTCCGGTGATGACTTCAACGGACGGCCGCTGCGTAGAAACGATCAAATGGATGCCAACTGCCCGCGCCATCTGCGCCAAACGCACGATTGCGCCTTCGACTTCTTTGCCATGCGTCCCCATCAAATCCGCCAACTCATCGATGATAATCACGATATAGGGTAATTTTTCCAGCTCGATTTCGGATATCTCGCCCGTTTCAGGATCCGTAACTTTCCTGGTTTTTTCAATGCCCACCTTTTCATTATATGAACTGATGTCGCGCGAGCCGGTATCTTGCAATTGGCGGTATCTCCTCTCCATTTCGCCTACCGCCCAGCGCAAAGCGCTTATAACCTTGCTGTTATCCACGATGACTTCGCTCAAAAGATGTGGGATTCCATTATACAAAGACAGCTCGACGCGTTTCGGATCAACCATTATCATTTTCAAGTCTTTTGGAGAATTCTGATATAGCAGCGCCGTAATAATCGCATTGATCCCCACTGATTTTCCGGTGCCGGTCGCTCCTGCCACCATCAGATGAGGCATCTTATCCAGATTACCAAAAACATATTTTCCACTGACATCTTCTCCCAAAGCGATGGTCAGTTTGGATTTTTGATTTTTGAATTCAGAGCTTTCCAAAACTTCCCGCATACACACCGTAGCCGAATTCTTATTAGGGACTTCAATTCCGATCAAGGACTTGCCGGGAATCGGCGCTTCGATCCTGATCGGATGTTTCGCCAAAGCCAAAGCCAGGTTATCCTGCAATGCCAGGATCCTGGAGATTTTCACCCCGACTGCCGGACTGAAACTGTATTGGGTTACGGACGGTCCGGTCAAGGTTTCTCCGCGTTCAACCTCGATACCGAAAGATTGCAAAGTTTTCTTGATGATTTCCGCGTTTTTTTCAATATCTCCGCCTCTCGCCACGCCGGTCTTCTTTTCCAAAAGACTTGTAGGCGGCAATTCCCAATTATCCTCTTGCGCTTTATTTTTTGACAGAACCTTTTTCGCTTTTGAAACTCCGCTAGCGATCTTATCAAAAAGTTTATCATCCACATAACGGTCCGGCCCTTCGACAAACTCGATTTTGCCGATATTCTCGTCCTCCTTGCTTTTTTTGATTTTCTTTTCCGGAATTATTTCCTCCACCGGAATAATATCCGCCTCATCAGCCTCATTTTCGCTCCCATCATCCTCCTCCATATACTCCCCGTTTTCGCCTGGACGGGTTTTTTTCAATAGTTTATCGATGAAATGCACGATAGAAAAATTGAATGCCACTATGACCCCGATCAAAAGCAAAGCGACTATCGCGACCATTCCGCCCGCCACGCCCATAAATTTGACTGCCGCGTAGGCCACCGCGTAGCCCAAATATCCGCCACCTGATCCGACATCAGCTACTTTTTCCATTTTTTCCACATCCGTAAACCAATGAAAAAAACCGGTCAAACTTACAAAAGTCAGAACCAAGCCGATCAACTTAGTGATATAAAAAGAGGTTTCCTTGCGTAACAGCAAAATGACGCTAGCCATAATCAGAAAAAGCGGGAAAACCCATTTAGCCCAACCGATCGATATGGCCGTGGCATTACCCAGCGATTCTCCTACGATACCGCCTTGGCCGAAAAAACCCAACAAGATCACCACTGCCATCGCAAACAAAAAAACAGCCACGACGCTCCTTTTGGCATCGCCTGCTATATCGAATTCGATCCGATTGCTTGATTCTTCGACATCTTCATCCCCTTCCTCGATATGTTTCCTATTTTTTGAACCCTTTGGTCTACCCATAAGTAATCTTTATAACTTCTCTATTTTAACACATTTTCATCCAAACAAGAAGCTGACTTTAAAAAACCGTTTCCGATTATATATCGCTAAATTTATAAAATCAAAAGGGGTGGGTATCTAGCTAATTCAAATATAAAACCGCCCTTTGGAAGAGCGGTTCTATATTGATATCTGAAAATTATTTCGCTTCCCGGTATCCGGTTCCAGCCGGAATCAATTTTCCGATAATGACATTCTCTTTGAGTCCTCGCAGGTGATCGACTTTGCCTTCCACGGCCGCGTTGATGAGGACGCGGGCGGTTTCTTGGAAGGACGCCGCTGACAAGAAGCTTTCCGTTGAAAGGGCCACTTTGGTGATTCCCATCAAAAGCTCTTCGCCGGTCGCTTGTTCGCCTCCATTCGCCTTAGCGATCACATTCACTTCCCTGAATTGGTCTTTTTCAATGATATCGCCGCCCATCAGACTGGTCGAGCCGGATTCGATGATCTGTAACCGGCTGAACATCTGTTTGATGATGACTTCGATATGTTTATCATTGATTCCTTCACCCTGGGAGGCATAGATTTCCTGGATTTCTTTGACGATATATCGGTGCACCGCTTCCCAGCCCATCGTCTTGTACAACTTCTTCAAATCGATATTTCCTTCGGAAAGTTTCGAACCTTTGCCGATCAAATCGCCTTGCGCGACCTTGACCGTGCTGCCTAATGGAATTTCATATTCCTTGACCACTTTGGTCTTGCCTTCCATTTCGATTTTGATGCTGATCGTCTTATCACCGGTAGAGATTTCCACCACTTTGCCATCAACTTCGGAAATGACCGCTTCTCCTTTCGGAGGCCGTGCTTCAAAAATTTCTTCCACACGCGGCAAACCTTGGGTGATATCGGTTCCAGCCACACCTCCGACATGGAAAGTACGCATCGTCAGCTGGGTTCCAGGCTCTCCGATGGCTTGCGCCGCCACGATTCCGACCGCTTGTCCCATCTGGACCAAGTGTCCGCGTCCAAGATCGAGTCCATAACATTTTTGGCAAACGCCGCGCGGAGTCTTGCAAGTCACCAATGATCTGATTTTGATTTGGGAAATATTGGCCTTCTCGATCATCTCGCCTTGTTTTTTATTGATGAGCTCTCCCGCTTCGACGATGATTTCTCCGGTCTTCGGATCGGCGATATCTTCGATGACAACCCTTCCGATCACGCGCGTCGCGAAGCTCTGTCCGATCCTGTCCGAATCCTCCTTATACAGGTAAGAACCGACTGTGTCCTTGCAATCTTCTTCGCGGATTATGATATCTTGCGAAACATCCACCAATCTTCTAGTCAGATAACCAGCTGTCGCTGTCCGCAAAGCGGTATCAGCCATACCTTTTCTGGCACCATGGGTGGAAATGAAATATTCCAACACGTTCAAGCCCTCTTTGAAACAACTTTTAATCGGCAATTCGATAGTTTCTCCGGTCGGACCGGCCATCAGACCTTTCATACCGGACATCTGGACCACTACGGATTCCGAACCTCGAGCCTTGGAATAGACCATCGAATATACCGGGCCCTCCTTATCGAATCCGGCGCGCACCGCGTCCGTAATCTTGTTTTTGGCGTTATTCCAGATTTCGATAACCTGGCCCTTCCTCTCGCTTTCCGTCAAAAGTCCCATATTGAATTGCTGTTTGATGACTTCGACTCCCGCTTCGGCATCATTCATAATATCCTTCTTTGACGCAGGGACATTCAAGTCATCCATACCCCAGGAAATTCCGGATTTAGTGACTGAAGCGAATCCGAGATTCTTTATTTCATCGGCGAACAACGCGGTTTCCTCCGCCCCGCAAGTTTCCAAGACTTTCGCCACAAGCATTTTCAATTCTTTCTTGGTCATTTCATAATTGACATATTCGATTCCGTCCGGAATGATTTCGTTAAGCTTGATCCTGCCTACGGAAGTCTCCAAAATTTTGCCTTCATACAAAACCTTGATTGCTGATCGCACGTCGACCTGGTCCAATTCATACGCCATAATGGCCTCGTCGAAACTTGAGAAAGCCCGGCCTTCGCCTTTAGCGCCCTTCAAGATATGGGTAATATAATAACATCCCAGTACCATATCCAAAGTCGGAGAAATGATCGGTTCGCCGCTCGCCGGTTTCAACAGATTCCTCTTGGAAAGCATCAAGTTTTCACTTTCCCATCTGGCTTTGTCCGTCAACGGGACGTGCACTGCCATCTGGTCGCCATCGAAGTCGGCATTGAAAGCGGAACAGACCATCGGATGCAGCTGAATAGCCTTACCCTCGATCAAGACCGGTTGGAAAGCCTGGATTGAAAGCCTGTGCAAGGTCGGAGCGCGGTTCAGCATCACATAATGATGGGAAATGATTTCATCCAGAATTTCATAAGCTTCTTCGCTTTCACCTTCCACCATTTTGCCGGCGCTGCGGACGTTATAAGCCAATTCCCTTTCGATAAGCTTGTTGATTATAAACGGTTTGAAAAGCTCCAGCGCCATCTTTTTAGGCAATCCGCATTGATGTAATTTCAATTTCGGACCGACCACGATAACCGAACGTCCAGAGTAATCCACCCGCTTTCCTAACAAGTTCTGCCTGAAGCGTCCCTGCTTTCCTTTTAGAGTGTCGGCCAAAGACCGCAAAGCCCTTCTTTGCCCGGTTGAAGCCGTTACGCTGACCTGGCCGCGCCGCGCGCTGTTATCGAATAAAGCGTCCACCGCCTCCTGCAACATCCTCTTTTCATTCCTGGTAATCACTTCCGGTGCGCCGATTTCAATCAATTTCCTCAGACGGTTGTTCCTATTGATAATCCTCCGATACAAATCATTCAAATCGGATGTCGCGAACCTTCCGCCATCCAGAGCCACCATCGGCCGCAGATCGGGCGGGATGACCGGGATGACCGTCGGCAACATCCATTCCAATCTAAGTTCGGCATTGATAAATCCTTGGAACAATTTGATCCTTTTGAGGATTTTTTTCTTGTCGACAATTTCCTCATTAGCCAAATCCTTTTTCAACAAATCGATCTCCGCTTTCATATCCAGATTTTCCAAAATCTTCCTAATCGCTTCCGCTCCGATGCTCGCTGAAAAAACCTGCCCATATCTGGTCGACAGATTGAAATATTCGACTTCGGAAATAATCTGGAACCGCTGCAACCCTTTGATTTCTTCTTTGGCAGTACGGTAAATGCCTTTCAGCTCTTCCGTTTTGTTTTCTTTCGCATTGCCGTCAAGTTTGGCGATTTCTTTCTGTTTAGCTTTGAATTCTTGCTCCAATTGGACCAAAGCCTTTTCTCGCGCCTCTTCATCCACGCTCAGAATGATATAGTTTGAAAAATAAATCACTTTTTCCAATTCTTGCGGACTCATTCCCAAAGCCAATCCGATTTTTGAAGGCACTCCGCGCAGGAACCAGATATGGGAAACCGGCACTGACAATTGGATGTGTCCCATCCGCTCCCTTCGCACGCTGGAACGGGTGACTTCCACGCCGCACTTGTCGCAAACGATGCCCTTATACCGGATCCTTTTGTATTTTCCGCAGTAGCATTCCCAATCGCGGGATGGCCCGAAAATTTTCTCACAGAAAAGACCGTCCTTCTCATAGCGCTGGGTCCGGTAGTTGATCGTTTCCGGCTTGGTGATTTCTCCGTGGGACCACTCCAATATCTGGCTAGGACCGGCCAGCTTGAGCCTCACGCTGTTGAAATCACTTACTTTTGTGATAGGATCCATAATTTGTGAATTTTAATTTCCAATTTTTAATTTTAAACGGTTCGCAATGAACGGGTTCTTAAAAAATAGGAAAATAAATATTTATTTATAAGTTAGGAAATTATAAATTTACCCTCGGGATGAGTGATAGTCATCTTCAACATCCTCTTCTTCCTGTTTAACGCCGATGAGTTCTACATTCAATGCCAAACCTTTCAATTCATTCACCAATACGTTAAAAGAAGTCGGAAGATTGGGGCTCTTTATCATTTCACCTTTAATAATGGATTCATAAGCTTTACTTCTTCCCATCACATCGTCAGACTTGATCGTAAGCATTTCCTGCAAAGTATAGGCCGCGCCATAACCTTCCAACGCCCATACTTCCATTTCTCCGAATCTCTGTCCGCCGAACTGCGCCTTTCCTCCCAATGGCTGCTGGGTGATCAGGGAGTATGGTCCGATTGAGCGCATATGGATTTTGTCATCAACCAAATGATGCAGTTTCATTATATACTGGACGCCGACTGTCGATTCATTATCAAACTTTTCTCCGGTCCGTCCGTTGACCAGTTTGATTTTTCCGCTTTCCGGCAATCCGGCCGCCCTAAGTTCGCCTTTGATCTGTTCTTCAGTCACACCCTCCAGAGCCGGGGTAGCCACCGTATAGCCCAATTTCAAAGCCGCCCAACCCAAATGGGTTTCCAAGATCTGTCCGATATTCATTCTGGAAGCGATACCTAGCGGATTCAAAATCATATCCACCGGAGTTCCATCCGGCAAATATGGCATATCCTCAACCGGCGCTATCCTTGAAATCACACCTTTGTTTCCATGACGTCCGGCCAATTTATCTCCCACGGAGATTTTTTTCAACTGGGCGACTGAAACTTGGATCTGTTGGATGACGCCTGTCGGAAGTTTATCTCCCTGTTCACGGGAGAATATTTTAATATCGACAACCTTGCCATATTCCCCGTGCGGCAAATACAGCGAACTATCTTTCACGTCACGCGATTTTTCTCCAAAAATGGCACGCAACAATCTTTCTTCCGAAGTCAGGTCGCCCTCCCCCTTAGGCGAAATTTTTCCAATCAGGATATCCCCAGAGGAAACTTCCGCTCCGATACGGATAATTCCCGTTTCGTCCAGATTCCGCAACCTTTCCTCTCCGATATTAGGAATATCCCGCGTAATCACTTCCGGTCCAAGCTTGGTATCGCGCACATCGATAGAAAAATCCTCAATATGGATGGAGCTATACCGGTCGTCTTGCACTAGTTTTTCCGAAAGGATGATAGCATCTTCGTAATTCGATCCTTCCCAAGGGATGAAAGCAATCGTGATATTTTGACCTAGAGCCAACTCGCCATGGTCAGTCGAGGCTCCATCAGCCAGCAATTCGCCTTTTTTCACCGTTTGTCCTTTTCTTACGCGCGGCACTTGGTTCATCGAGGTGAAAGCGTTCGACTTCACGAAACTCTGCAAACGATATTCCCGCTTGATAAAAGGTTTCTTAGCTGAAACAGGCGCCTCTTCTTTCACTATGATATGGTCGGCATCAACTTCGACGATCTCTCCCGCAAACTTAGCGATTACGACCTGTCCGGAGTCCGCCGCCGCCTTGTCTTCAATTCCGGTTCCGACCAACGGAGTTTGCGGTTTGACGCATGACACGGCCTGTCTCTGCATATTCGAACCCATCAAGGCCCGGTTGGCATCATCATGTTCCAAGAAAGGGATAAGCGAAGTCGCCACGGAAATCATCTGCTTGGCCGACACATCGATATAATCAAGTTTAATGGCTTCGATTTCAGTCGCGCTTCCTTTCACTCTGGCCCCCACGACCTCATCCGATATATTGCCATGTGCATCGATATTGATGTTGGCGTGCGCGATCGTTTTCCTATCTTCCTTAGTCGC
Source organism: Parcubacteria group bacterium (assembly GCA_041674205.1). Lineage (GTDB taxonomy): Bacteria > Patescibacteriota > Minisyncoccia > Moranbacterales > UBA2206 > JAUXSK01. Next base: position 37,871 of record JBAYWF010000009.1, on the reverse strand, counting down.
GTTCACATATTCGATTTCGCGACTGACCCATGGCTTGATTTTGACTGTTTTTATTTGCTTATTTTTGGCGATTTCAGCCGCCAATTTTTCATCGATCAAAGTTCCGGCCTTGGCGCCAGCCGCATCTTCACGCAAAATTTTATTCAAAAGCATTTCCGCGTTATTTTCAATTTCAGTATAAACATTCAGATACGGCGTTTCCAAGAAACCGTATTCGTTGATTTTGGCATAAGTCGCCAAATGTCCCACCAAACCGATGTTCGGACCTTCCGGAGTTTCTACCGGACAAATCCTTCCATAATGGGAATGATGGACATCGCGGACTTCGAATCCGGCCCGCTCGCGCGTAAGCCCGCCTGGACCCATCGCCGACAGACGGCGCTTGTGTTCCAATTCCGCCAATGGATTGACCTGGTCCATAAACTGTGACAACTGGGAACTGGCGAAAAATTCTTTGATAGCGGCCGCAATCGGGCGCGAATTGATCAATTGCCCCGGAACGACAGTCTCAATGTCGCAAGTACTCATCCGGTCCTTGATATTCCGTGACATCCTGGCAAAACCGACACGCAATTTGTTCTGTACCAATTCACCCACGGCCCGCACGCGACGATTGCCTAAATGGTCGATATCATCCGCCTGTGCCGTTGGATCATTGTTCAATTTGATGATTTCCTTGACGATCGCGATCAAATCATCACGCAACAAAACGCGATTTTCTTCATTATTTTCCAAATCGGTTTCCAATCGCTGGTTCAGACGGTACCGGCCCACGCTACCGAAGTCATATTTCTCAAAATTGAAAAACATCGAGTCGATCATCTGGCGCGCATTTTCAGCAGTCGCCAAATCGCCCGGTCTGATCCTTTTATATACTTCCTTATACCCTTCCAACTGGTCCTTAGCGGCATCTTTGCGGATAGATTCCGTAATATAACTGATATCGCCCCTGTCCGTATCGGAAAAAATATCGTGCAATTCTTTGTCAGTCGCATAACCGAAAGCCCTGAGCAACGAAGTCAAGGAAACCTTCCTCTTCCGGTCGATTTTCACATACATCACACCCTCGAAATCAGTTTCGATTTCAAGCCAAGCTCCCCGGTTCGGAATGATTTTCGCACCGAACAAGCGGCGGCCTTTCTGATAATCCATCGTGAAAAAAACGCCCGGACTGCGGATCAGCTGGCTGACGACGACTCTCTCTACGCCATTGATGATGAATGTTCCGCGCTCAGTCATAATCGGGAAATCTCCCAAATAGATTTCCTGCTCCTTGATTTCTCCAGTTTTCTTGATAATCAGGCGGACCTTGCAACGAAGAGGTGCCTCGTAAGAAATGTTCTTATTCTTGGCGGTCACCTCATCATATTTCGGCTCATCCAAATAGTAATCTTCGAAAGACAGCTCCAAGTCCTTGCCAGTAAAATCGGTAATCGGATTTATTTCCAATAAAAGTTCCTTTATGCCTTTTTCCAACAACCAATCATATGAATTTAATTGGGCTTCGATCAGGTTCGGCAGCGAAACCATCGCCATCGGTTTGAAGAATTTTCTTTTCGACAAAGAAGATCCTGAGCTGAAGGTGTCTTTCACCTTCAAAGTTTTTGGAACTTTAAGCATAAAAATACTCTCATTATTATATTCCTTGTTCCGCTAAGAGTCTTAGAAACAAGTAATATGAATGAGATTTACGAGTTATGTATTAAATTATCAGATTGTCTTTTGCAAGCCTTTTTCCTAATTACCCGCTTATTGTGCGGAAATTATCACCCCTCAGACCTAGTTCATGAAGATAGGAGTCTTCCCGCGCTATGGCGGGATTGACAAATGTATTGCTAATTATAACGGTTTTTCCAACCTTGTCAAGAAGAGAATCTCTTTTTTGGCGATAGTCAAGTCCCTACACAAAAACGGCTTATTACAGCCATTTTATCCTAAAAAATCATTTTACCTAAGTCTCAATCGCTTAGTTATCCACAGGCTACCCACAAAAACATTTATTTGCCCACCAGCCTTGGCTATTTTATTTGTTTTTTATCGCCCAATTGAAAGAGTTGGCAACCGCGGCGGCGATACGATAGGTAGTGAAATTTTCACCCATATCGGATTTCAGTACCATTTTGCCGATATCTTGCGCTTCCAGCTTGTTTTTTTTCAACAATTTGTCGATTGCCGGCAATAAATCTTCGGAAAGCCGGTATTCTTCGGCAATGGCGATCTTATCTAAAATTTTTTTTTCTTTCCACAGACTGATCTCCGCAACTTTGTTTTCAATTTTGATTTCAATATCCATAATATTTATTATAAAGGAATCTATGCGCCACAGCTTATTTTCCAATTATACTACATTGCCCCCAAAATGGAACTAACTATGTGAAACCCGCCATTAAGCCCAACGGATTCATCCTAACCGATGCCGGAATCAAAAAAACAACCTTCGGCGAAAAGTTCTTCGCCGAAGGCTGGAATAGGTTATCATTTTCTGGCCGATGCGATACCCAGTATGATACTGCGGTATTCAATCCAGAAAGAGCCGATAGACACTCCTTCATCATTTGTTTCCCCGATATGCAGGAGATAATTATCCATAACAGATGACGTGCGCACGAAAATATGCGGAAAAAGTTTGACCTGATGGACTGCTCGACAAGCGCCAATTCCCCACATCAGCTCGGCGATATTTGGAACATATTCGCCCTCAGCGATTAACTCCTTCTGTTCTCCTGCTGTCTTATATGTTGTTAACAGAGCTGATTTCCGCAACATCAACCAGCGAACCGGGACCCTATCCTGTACTCCTTTCAGCACTCCGGATATTTCCTCCTCTTGGGAAAAGGTCCGTTTTCCGATATTTATCCGCCTGACCGGTATTTCAAGTATTTGTTTAATGCCTGACGTCATTATCGGGACGGGAGCGCCTGCAATAAGCAAGAAACCCTCATCCCGAAGCTGACATAGTTCTTCTTCAGAAGGAAGCGATCCAGCAAACCCTCTGAGAATTTTTTTTCCATAATTCACCCCCCTCGCCTGGCTGATATCATCGGGTGAGACGAAATTTTCCCCGAGGATCCTTTTTACATCCGCATAATTGATTCCGCAAGACTTCCGCACTCTCATCTTCATACAGCATTTCCTCCTCGTTAGGACTTTTCTGGTTTCCGCCAGAAACGGATATCCCCCTGATAGGATAAGTGCTTCGGAGACCCGAAAGCATCAGAAACACTTATCCCATCAGTTATTTTAAAAAGCGGCATGCTATTTAAAATTTCAGATTGAATTGTCAAACAACCGGATATTCCTATTTCATTAATCTCCCCGCGTTTGCTTTTGATTTTTCCGCAGATTGCCGGATCTCATCAATATACAAAAAACGCCCATCCTCTTGCCCGAGTTGGATCTGACCTTCCTGGTTATTTTTCTTTTCAGAACCCCTATGTCTTATTTTGGAACCTCTGTGTAATTTTAATACTGGAAATTATACCATCACCTGATTCTAGTGTCAACTTGAAAGCCTCTTGCGGATCTTCTCCCAGATAACCGCAGCCAGACTGGAAAGATAAACCAGCACCAGCAAGGCGGAAGAGCCAATATAAGCCCCGGCTATATAAACGTTTTTCATATCCGTACCATTATAATACCCATGTGATACTACGAAAATAAATGCCAATGGATTTAAAAAATGCAACACACGCCACAGCCGATGACCCATATGCCGGCGCAGATATGACGTAACTGTCATAACCGCCATCATATAGAAAGCCATAATGCCCAGCGCCATATAATTGGTATCCACGGCCGCGGATTGGGAAAAATACGGAATCGCTATATCCTTGATTCCGAAACCTATCATCGGGTCTAATAGCAGGCCTGTAGCATGCACCAACGCCCAAAAAACCGCGACAGCCGCCGCAAAACAATGCAAATCAAGACTATAGAACGGCTCGATGATTTTTTTAAACAGCGGATTGCGGATCGCCAAACCCAAAAAAATAGTCAGCCACAAAAATATGAAGCCCAACAGTCCTGAAGCGCGCACCACATACCATGCCCACGGCGTTTCGTCGCCCACGACCGCCACAGCCTGTGAGACATCCATTTTGCCTGGATACGAACCGGCATCCGTCGGACTAGTCCCGCTCAGGATTTCAGCGCCATCCAAATACCCATCCCCATCGGAATCCGGATTGCCAGGATTGGTACTGTAAATCTGCTCTTCGCCTTTATCCGTCAACCCGTCCAAATCGCTGTCGACGATGACTTCTCCCTTATAATCGACTTTTTCTTCTTGCGCCAAAACTGTTTTTGCGAAAAGAAACATCACCGGGATAACCATCAAGACTGCAGCTATTTTTTTCATACTTATTTTGACAATTTTTAAACGATATTTTCTTTTATCATCTTGGAAAGATACACGTTGCCCCGATAATCCAAAAATAATGCTTTGATGTTATTTTCATTGGCGAATCGCAAACCTTCCTCCCTGCCCATAATAACCAATACCTTCGCCCTTCCGTCAGCCTCCACGGTTTTTTCCGCAATGACGGTAACCGTCTTGATATCGAAAGAAAAATTTTCCGGCGCTTTCGGATTCACCAGATGATGGAATTTCTTTCCTCCGATTTGCCAGCGCTTCCGTGAAATTCCGGAAGTCGCGATCCCTTCATCATCCAATTTCAATACGAAGTCCCCGTCGTCCATCCCCTCGATGCCTATCTGCCAACTTTCATTTTTTCCATCTACGCCTGAAGCGAACATATCGCCGCCTGCGTCAACCATAAAATTTTTAAAACCTTCTTTTTTTAGATATCGTGCCGCCTCATCGACCGAATAGCCTTTGGCGATGCCGGTCGTATCGATCCTTCTCCGGATCAGGACGGTTTTCTCTCCAGCCGGCTGGCCGACCGGCAAAACTAAATCTTCCTGCAAATCACGATTGATTTTTTCCAATCCGATCTGCCTATCTTCCTTGCTATTCAAATCATTAGCCCTGAAATCTTTGTCATAACCGATTTTTTCCAAATTAGCCAACACGCGCGGATCGAAATAACCTTCCGATAATCCATAGAATTTCACGCATAATTCCAATACTTCATACATCTTATCCGAAACCCGGACTTCTTTCCCCAAATTCCTGTTCAGCATAGCGAGCTCGCTATCCTCCCGGAAACGGCTGAAAATATTTTCATTCCCGCTAAAAATCTTTTCCACGTTCCGCAGACAACCATCGGCAGACGCGCCGCCATCTATGATTTCCACTGAAACATCCGTGCCCATAGCCTGGAATTCCGCACTGGCCCTTTTCATCCTATTGTTCATATTTATCATCTATGCCGTTACTGTCCGCATCTTTTACGATGAAATTGTCATTAATTGTCGGATGTTCATCCTCGTCATCGTATGCGCCATCGCCATCGCTATCATGCCGGATGACCGTAGCCGTAGTCTGAGTCACCGTATCGCTCAGCTTGGTATAGATAGTTTTAGTTTCAGTTTTTGCAGGTTTTTCATTTTCCGGATCAGTATCTATGACACGGACCGGCTCATCCTCATATTCCTCATCATCCTCTTCATCCTCCGCCAAAGCGACTTTAGTCTCCTGCATAAAACCGCCTTTATGGAAAATCACGCTTGAACCGGACATAACCAAAAGTATGATGGCCAGCCCTGATATTTTTCTTTTTAACATAATCATAATTTATGAAGTTTTTGTCGTCTTAGAAGTATTTGATGAACTTTTTGATTTAGAGACTACCGGAACCGTCTGTTTTATCACTTTGCCGGGAATAACCGTATTGGTGGTGATATTTTGCGCGATATCCTTAGCCGGTGAATTGGCCACGCCGCTCAAAACGCTTTCACGCGCCTGGCTTATTGATTTTTGCACGCCAGAGACGCTATTATCGGCCGCAGCGGCATTCAAATTCTCTAATATCTGTGCGATTTTTTTATTATCATCATTCAACTTGAAACCCAGGATAGCGATTATTATGAGAAAGATACTCGATAATCCCAATAAGGATTTTTCCATTTTATTTTTTACCTCCATACTATATCTTTATTATTTTTTAAATCGGCGCTGTCTATTATAACAGCAAATCCAAGGATAGTACAGGCTGAAATTAAGTAAAATTTCATCAGATCGGATTCGCGCCTTGCTTCAGCCTTATTCCAACCGGCTCCAATTGAAATTCCACGGATCGTCTTTCCGGCCGGGTGCGACTTGGCTGTGTCCTAGGACATATTTGATTTTATACTCACTTTTTATCCGGCTGATCAATTTTTTAAGCGTCGCATATTGCACATCAGTGAATTTATCGGTTTTCGTATTCACCAATTCGATACCGATGGAAAAATTATTCACGCCTGTCCGGCCATCCGGAACCTGGCTGACTCCGGCATGATAGGCGATGTTCCGATCTTGCACCAACCGATACGCCGAACCGTCCCTGGCAATCAAATAGTGGGCTGCAACGCCATAAGCCTCATATTCCTTGATTATGCCGCTTACGCTGAATGGATCGCTTCCTAGCGCATCATATGAAGAATGGATGATAATCGTGTCGATATTCCTCTTGGAGACCTTCTCGTATCCAAAATCCACCAATTTATCAATAATCTTAAGCGGATCGGTTTTTTTAGCCGGAATTTCCTCGACAGCCGGCTCTTTTTTTATTGGAAGCTCGGTTTTTATCGGCGCTTCTGGCAAAGTTTCTTTAACCGCCTCTTGCGATTCCTCTTCCGGTTCCGATTTAGCGGAACCATCCGCTTCCGGCGCCGTCCTATCGGCAACCACCTCTGATTTGCCGCTTAAATCGATCGTTGTCTTGCCTGAACCCGTAATCCCATTATGAAACAACCGGATAGCAAAAAATATGCTACCGGCAAAAAGGATTCCTATTGAAATTTTCATTATCCAATTTTTCATATCCCTATACTAACACATCCGGACGGATGAAAAAATAATCCGAGCTAAATCGGCTTGCCTTTACGCGGAAATAGCCATCCTAACGCACTATGACATCCCGCATAATAGCGTTTATGTATTTTTCATCCTTGCATTTGAATTTGTCGCTCGGAGAATAAAAATTCTTGTTCGGGCCATAACAACCGTTGTTTTCCTGGTTGAGCACCGCCAAAAAAGGCATCATAAACCCCGTTTTCCGCGTGGTGAATTTTTTATACAGCCTATCCAAGGTTTCAATTCTTTTTTCTTGCGGCATCCGGGCGAAAACTCCCATATCATCCCAGGTGAATCCGCTCCAATCAAGATGCAAAAGGACGTTATTCGCTTTGGAACTATATCTCTTATCCCACAATAAAGCCCAGCAACTCGAATGCCCGCTGAAACAAGGCTGATCCTCGACGTTGCCCAAATTGTCAATCCCAACCCCGCCTTCTATATAATCGAAAAGTTTGAGATATCTCTCATCGGTGACATCATCCGTCTGCGCTCCGATAATAATCTCCATATCTCGCTCCTTGGCATAACTCCGCATATCGTCCAGCACTTTTTTTATTTCAGTTTCTTCAAAGTTAGGATGCTCATCTTGCAATTGGATTTGCCCGAACATAAAACTTTGGATTCCCAAATCCATCGCCCGATGCGTAACCGCTTTCAGATAGCGCCGATATTCAACATTTTGGATGCTCGGGATGCAAGTCTCATCGCCCCAGCGACCCTTCGTGCCTTCACGGCACATCTGGTCAAATCGGTGTTCTTGCTCCTGGATCGGATCATCATATTCTTTACGCATCGAAATCGCTTCCGCCAGGAACATCCCATATATAATCGGTCTTTTTTCGACTTCCTCCATAATACTGAAAGCTTTCTCAAAATTCGGAGGTTTGAGCCAGGTTTCCAGGGCGCGATGGAGATAGACGCACTTCGACCGGTTGATCATATTGACCGCCTCTCCGGTCCGGCCGCCATAACCAGATAGGAAACCGTCCGCTATACAACCATTGCTCTTTACCAATGCCATTGAGATCGGTCCGGGGGAAAAATGCCGGGCCACGTCATCCTCCCTGACCGTAACCGTGCTGGCAGCTTCCGTCCGATTAATCAAAATGCCTGTATAAACGGCTTGTTCAGCTATCCTGTCCCGCCCATTATCCAACAAATATAATACGCCACCCGATAAAACGAGCATAATTAAAACTGCGACGCTAAATGGAACATTAGCCCGCATTAAAGAGAATCTCCTTCGATTATTGAAATATTTTTCCATACGTTGATATATAAAATACAATCCACCGGCCATATTATCTCACTTTCATCTGATATTGACTAAACGCCCATAAGGATATACTATTTATAGGTAACTTGCGGGGCGTTGTGTAATGGTAGCGCGCTTGGTTTGGGACCAAGTAGTCCGAGTTCGAGTCTCGGCGCCCCGACAATTGAAAAATGCCACCTCCGTCCTGCGGGGGTGGCATTTTGTTCAAATGAACGATTAACCTTTCCTATTGAGAATAGTCAGCAAGGTTGGGTATGATATATTTAACAGCTCTATAGCTTTAGTTTTATTGCCTTTGGTCTGTTTTAGCGCCTCGTTTGCCAAATACGCCAGTAACCGCTTGGTTTCCACCTTGTAATCAAGTGAACGTACATAAAAACCCCCTTCGTGATAATTTTCCTCAAGCTCGCTCGACCTATCCAGAACTACGCACTTTTCGATAAAATTTCGTAATTCACGTACATTGCCTGGCCAACAATAATTTCCCATATTCTGTTTCAATAAATTTGCGACCATCTTGGCCATATCGCCTTTATCTTTACCATAAAAATCACAGAAAAAATTAAGGAAATACTCAATCAGCGCCGGTAAATCACGCAACCGCTCGCGAAGCGGAGCAATTTCAAACACATGCCCCACTAACCGGTCATGAAGGTCTTGCCGAAACATTTTTTTCTTAACAAGATCTTCAAGGTTTTTATTGGTAGCTGAAATGATCCTCGTCCTAACTATCCTTATTTCCTTTTCTCCCACCGGTTGAACTTCCCCGTATTCAATCATCCGCAAAAGTTTCGGTTGTTGGGAAACCGGCAAATCACCGATTTCATCTAGAAAAAGAGTCCCGTCCTTAGCCATTTCAACTTTTCCGATAGCCGCCTCTGTCGCCCCGGTAAAAGCGCCTTTCGTATGACCGAATAATTCGCTCTCAAAAAGATTTTCCGGAATCGCGCTGCAATTGACCACTACGAAACTGCCGCTGTTTCCGCTTATTTTATGGATAGCCCTAGCGATCAATTCCTTGCCCGTACCCGGCTCACCCACAATCAAAACTTTAATCACAGATAGGGCTATTTTCTTCAAATCTGACGATATGTCTCGAAAATAGCTTCCCACAAACCCATGATTATCACAGAGTTTTAGCACCTTCAATGCCGGTTCATTCATATAATTTCCCTCATATTCATAATTTTAATGTACCGTCGTTTAAACTGCCTCATAACTAAATTTACTTTCTTATCCGCCTTTGGTCAACAGTTGACTTTTGTCAAAATTAATTATAATATACTTATGTTATTAAAAAATATATGCGGGTGTCGTATAGTGGCTATTATATCAGCCTTCCAAGCTGAGGAGGGGGGTTCGATTCCCCCTACCCGCTCAAAGTAGATATTTCTACCCCGAACCTATTGGTTAGGTGTTGGAGAATATCTTGTGGCAACTTCAATTTAATATGAAGACGGAAAGGGATCTGTTGATCCTTTTTTCGTTTTCCTGCTAACTTTTCATTTTCAATCGGGCGAGAATAAACGATAATTTCTTCTATAAGTTCGTGGAATAGGGTATGAATTTCCTTGCGGTCTTTTATTATTTCATCAATTCCATTGCGATACTTTTCAGAAAAGAGACTGAGAGTGTCTTGGTATCCTTGAGAAAGGATATTTTCGGATATTTGTCTTTCAATTTCTTTGAGTTCTTTGCGTAAGCTTATTTCGCTAGACGATAATTCATCAAATTTTTTATTTACTTCTTCGCGTGTTATATGTCCATTTTCCCTAAGCTCCCTTGTTATTCTTCTTCTCGCTGGCAATCCATTTATCAAATTGGTTATTTGAGCTTGCTTATCTTTTAAGTGCGATAGTGATTTTTTTGAAGACTTCAATGTTAACTGATGATTATATACAGCAATTGGGTTATTTATTATTTTTTTACAAAAATTCAGTATGTAATCTTCTATTTCTTTTGCTGGCAATGGCAAAGTGGCACAAATCTTATCGTGTTTACTTTTGTTTTTTCTTCCACACTTGTAATAATATGAGAAATTGCCACTTTTCTTCACCTTTTTTCTTTCTCCTATCCAGTGTATTCGCCCAGCCTGTTCGCTTCCCGTAAAACAAGAATCGCAACGCAACAAACCACTCAGTAGGTAAATATGTCCAGATTTTCCTTGTGTCCGTTCGTGTTTAACAGATTCTAAGATCCTCTGTGCTTTTTCGAATGTAACATAATCAAGAATTTGAGGTGATTTTACATCCGCCAAGACCCATTCTTCCTTGGGAAGTTCTAAACCTCTCTTGGCTTTATTGTAGTAGATATTTCCAATATAGACTTCGTTTTTAAGAATTTTCCTGACCACTTCTGGCCTCCAAAAATGAATTGAGGTTTTCTTTTTCATTTCCCCAGTTTTCTTTTTCTTGGCAACAGCCGAAGCTTCTGGACTCAAGGACTCTTCCTCCATTAAAATTCTGCTTATTTGATAAGACCCTAACTTTTTATTTATACACAAATCGAAAATATGTCTCACTGTTTCAGCCTCCTCTTTTTGTATTTTTAAAAACTTATCTAATCCTTTCATATAGCCAAACGGGGCATAGCTACTCATTACAACACCTTTTTTGATAGCTTGCCGTCTCCCGTCTTGTGTTCTTTGCGCTATTGTTTCTCTTTCAAGCTCAGCAATGACGCCTATTATATTCAACATTGCCTTTCCGAATGGCGTTGAGGTATCAATGCTTTCATTAGCAGAAATAAATTCTATCTTATATTTCCCAAAAAAATCTATGACATCTAACAATATCTTTAATTTTCTAGCAAAACGATCGATTTTATAGACCGCCACAATATCAAAAGGTTTATTTTCTGCAGAAGCAAACATTATGTCTTCTTTCATCTTGGAAAATGCTGGTCGCTCATCAAGCTCCTTGGTCCCACTGACTCCATCCTCCATATAGATATAATTTTCACCTGCAAGAACCCATCTCCCATCTCCATTGGGAAGTCTGCCTTTTGATTTAATAAGGCCAATCAGAGCTTCTTTTTGAAGGTCTGGGCCATATTTTTCTGCTTGCTCTTCCGTAGAAACTCGGATGTACAGAGCAACCTTTTTACTTTCTAATTGTTCGTTTAAATCATCCATAGTTAAGTAAGCTCAGCGGGTAAGAATATAGTATATGGATAGTATAGCAGAGTTGTTGTTTTTTTGTCGCGGAGATGTTAAATTATAAATGAACCCATAACCAAATAGACATTAAGTAAGACAGGCTATGCTTGTCCCTATCGCGTCCTTAAGCGGGCGATTCGGTGCACACGATAGGGACACTTAGTGTCATCTTGGTTGTGGGTTCCGCCGGGTCGTCCTCTCGAGGGAACTCAAGGAACTATCCGACGACTTAATTTTTTTTGAGTCGTTTTTTGTATGCTTAAAATAACAAATCCAGACGCTCTTAATCAAGTAAGGAGCATTGAATTTAAATGTGGAAAATGCGGAGAGTATGGAGTGTTTCATCTTGAAAACACTTTAATAAATGTTGATAACTCAGGACAACCAATTGAATCATTGGGTATTTTGGAGTGTCCAAATTGCCAGTCTAGGATTACTAATAATTAACTTGAATTTTATGAAAAAAATACTTTTAATGCTTGGGGTCGGATTGCTGGGACTAGCGCTCCCGATCGCCGGAATGACGATCACGCCCACCAGAAACCTCATCCTCGGACTCGCGCCGGACGAAGCGATTTTAGCCTTGGCCGATAAAATTGATGAGGAAGCCGGAAAGAATGATGAGCAACAGCAGGCCATTGAAAATTTACAACAAGCCGAAAATGAAAGGATTGAGCTGGAAGAAAAAAAGAAACTACAAGACGAAGAAGATAAAATCAAAAAAGAAATTCAAGCGCAAGAAGAACAAAAAAAGCAAGCAAGGATCTCCGCTTGTTTACAATTTAAAAATAAATGTGAATCTGAAATTCGTGAATTAAACAGTCTTGATGTCACAAAAAAAGACGGGCTAAATGTGATCGATGGTTTTGGAAGTAGGTCGCTTGAGGACGCTAAAAAGTCCTTGGATGACAATTGGAAACATCCGGAGTATGAGCACGACTACAAGATAATCAAAGAAATAATTGAAGATAGAAAGAAAAAGCTATCAGTCGTATTGAAAGGAGAATGTAAGGATTATAAAAATCCGTGTGAATAATAAAATGATTACAGAATTATTCTGGAAAGCACTAAAATACTTGCTAATTGCACTTTGGGCATTCGCTATTTTTGGTGCCATAATTTTTGGAACTGGTTGGGGCATTGAGTAATAATTCGTTAATTTATAAAATTTTTATTTATGAAAACAGGATTTAAAAATCTTTTCTACTCTTTTTTTCTCGCCGTTCTATTTTTCGGTATTCCTTTTTTCGCAAAAGCGGAAACCTGGGATGAAGCAAATAAACAGGCCAAGGAACAAGCAGAACAAAACCAACAAAGCCTATACAGAAATGATGAGCACCATTTCCGGATTAAATTTCCGGCTGGCTGGGAAATTAAGGATGGAGATGGAGAGCATATCGTAAAAAAAGCGGTAAACAATTCTGGTAGTACAGTATTGATCCAAGCCAGGGATTTTGCCAGCTCCATAGATAAAGAAGAATTAGAATCTTTATCAGCTCAAGACAGAAGCGATATTCAAAATGCTGAAATAAGTAGCTTTTCCGATGAGGATATAAATGATTTTTCCAGTGAAATGATCAACGGAATGCTAGGGGCTTTCCCAGGTAGTAAAGTTTTAGAAAAAAATATAGGTTATGTTGATAATCGCAAAGCAATTTATTTTAAACTCAATCAAATATATAAGGTTCAGGATTTGCAAGTAGAGGGTATTTCAATAAATTACATCACAATCCATAAGGGGAAAATGTTTCAACTTGGAGGGTTCTATCCGAAAGGCGAAGATAAGCAAGAGGCGACAATCAAAGAATCGCTCTCAACTTTCGTTTTTGAAGACTGGAATAATCCAGTATCTATAGATAAAGCCTCGGCTAGCAGTGATTTATCCAACGGCAATCTCAATGGTTGGGGTATATTTTTAGTCATAATTTCCAGCATTATTTTTACCTGGGGATTTGGACTTTTAATTCCAACTTTGTTGCGCTTCGTCTTTTTGAAAAGGCCATTATCAAAAACAAAATCATTTCTTATCGTTTTTATTCTTTGGTTTATTCAGCTTGTATTTTACACTTCCCTGGATACCAAAAGTAGAACTCATAATGCATTGGTTTTGGTCGCCGTCGCTTCTTATTGGATATTGAGAGCCGGAGCGTCAGATAAAATTAAGATCAACAAAGAAATTGATGAAAAACTGGAAACAACTAAATTTTGCAAAGAATGTGGCAGTGAGATTCACGAATCGGCCACAATTTGCAACGACTGCGGAAAAGAATTGCCGATAAAAAGCTAATCAAAACTAATCTTATGATTTGTAAAAAATGTAAAAAGGAAATAAGTGATGATAGTAAATTCTGCGAGTTTTGCGGGAATAAGGCATTGGAAAATAAGGAATTTAAAAATAGGAGAATATGGATATTTGTCTCATTTGTAATTGTGTTGGCCAGCTTGTTTTATTGGTATGAATTGAGACCAAGCCAAAGCAAAAAACAATGCAATGAAAGCGCTGTCAAAGAATCTAAAGACTGGGAACAAGAATATGATTATAATTATAAAAAATGCCTTCATAACAAAGGACTCTAAAATTTATGATGATAAAAAGCATAACAATAACCTGCCCTGATTGTAAGAAGGAATTTACGGGCACGAAGATTTTAAGTTTCAATACTTTCAATGGCCCGCCGGATTTTAGTGATGAAAGTTTTGCTTCAACTAGGAAATGTCCGGGTTGTGGAAAAGCGGTTGACGCAACAGATAAGAATAATTGGATTTATACGCCAGAGCCTGTCTTGCCTATGGGTCAAAAAATCAAGCGTTTTCTTGGAAAGTTCTTGCCATAACTGCGTTGTGTAAATTTGCTAAGAAATGCTAAGATAAAGGCAATCAATATGAATCAAAAAACCATCAAATCATTGTTAAAGATTGTCTTCATAGTCATATTCCTGCCTGCTTTTTTGATCTGGTATATTTGGAAGAAAACTGAATGGAGCAAAAGGAATAAATGGATAGCAACTGCGGGGATTGCAGTTGTTTTTTTGTTGGCGATTTCATCTGACGATAAAGTGGAAACGAAAACTAAAAACGAAGCTGTTGTCTTGCCTCAAGCGCAGACTTCACAACAACAACCGGAAGTAGAAAAGCAAAATACTCCCGAGCCTGTAGATCCAAAAGTGGCAGAAGCAGAGCAAACAACCATACAAGTCAAAGAAGAAGTTTTTAAGGTGGCAAGTGTAGTTGATGGCGATACAATCAAACTCGAAAATGGCCAAGTCGTTCGCTATATTGGAATAGACACTCCAGAAACCGTGCACCCCTCAAAGCCGGTCCAGTGTTTTGGCAAGGAAGCCAGCACAAAAAACAAAGAGATGGTTTTGGGGAAAGAGGTAAGGTTAGTAAAAGATGTTTCGGAAACTGACAAATATGGCAGAATTTTGAGATATGTCTATGTTGGGGACAATCTCATAAATGATTACTTAGTTCGCAATGGTTATGCTAGTTCTTATTCATATCCGCCGGATGTAAAATTTCAAGATCAATTCAAACAAGCCGAGGCGGAAGCTAGGACAAACAAGCGCGGATTATGGGCCGATGGCGCTTGTGATACAGAAACAGTTCAAACAACCCCTGCGCCAACCACAATAAGCGCGCCAGTAGTCCCTAAAAGCTCAATTTCTGCTTCCCCTGGCTCTTTTGCGTGTAATTGCAGTAAAGCTTGCGCTCAAATGAGTTCTTGCGCTGAGGCGCAATATCAACTTGATGTCTGCGGGTGCACAAAAAGAGACGCCGACAAGGATGGAGTGGCTTGTGATTCTGATTGCCAATAATTTTTTAATTTTAATAATATGGACAAAGCACTGAGAAATACATTGATAGTTGGAATTTTAATAGTAGCTTTTTCTGTTGGTTATTATTTGGTAATTTTTTTACCGCAAAAAGCTGAAATCAAAACCAACAGAGGGGTAGAAAAAAGCGTTCAAACTACGAAAGTTAAAAACATATTAGGGGTTGGAGATGAATTTTCTTTGGAAAACGGAAGAAAATTAAAGGTTAAAGAGGTAAAAGTTGGAAACTACTATCGGGACTCTCTTTTTAAAGGCGATGATGGATTGCCTATGAAAGGACAAGTTAGCGTTCGAATTGAGTCTGATGGAGGGCCATTGGATGGATCGGATTATAACAGAATGTATATAGTTAAAGAAAATCAACTTATCAAGCTTTCTAATCAATCTCCTGATCACGGTGAATACTGGTTTGAAATGCCAAAAACAGAAAACTTTGATGGGATGGAACTTCACTTTGGAGATGAGGCTATTGTAAAATTGACACCGTATATCAAAGCTAACGGATTTTAGTAATGTCGGACGATATTTCTTTGTTTTTTAATCAACACTCGCAGAGTGTTGATTTTGCAAACTATGAGCGTAAAATGTAAATATGAGCTTTAAATAATTTCGCTATGGGTCCAATTATAATTACAGACAAATCCACCATCCAATCACTTTCCAAAGATGAGCTGGTTATTTTCCATAAATACTATATGCCAAATATAGTTCCTGTTTTGATATTAGAGATACTTGGTAATTTGAAAAAAGCTCAGAAGAATGGACTAACAGAACAAGAGGCCGTAAAAAATCTTGCTAATAAACTCCTACCTTTTGATGACGCAGTTAATACATTTCATTATGACTTGATTCGCGGATCTCTTTCGGGAGTTCAATTTACTATGGATGGAAGGCCGATTCTGAATCAAGGTCGCTCAGTCAAAACGGACGATGGTAAGCGAGGCATAATTTTTGAAGAAACAGCAGAGGAAAAAGCATTAACGAGATGGCGAGATGGAAAATTTAATGAAGCCGATGATTTGTTAGCGGGACGATGGCGAGAATCTTCCAGAAATCAAGATTTGGAAAAAATGAAACGCTGGATAAATCAGTGGCTCGAAGATATACCGAAATTTAATGGTTTGGATGATATAATGCAGTATGTAAATAATTTAGTAGATATACCAAATCAGTCGGGATTGTTGGCATTTATAATAAGCCAACTAGGGGTTGAGCAGGATGGACCACAAATTTTCCTTAAATGGACTCAAGCAGGCTCGCCAAAAATAATAACTTTTGCGCCTTATGCAATTCATTGCTTTAAAGTTAATTTATTTTGCTATTTGGGAATGATAGGTGGATTTTTAGGGACAAGAACGACAAATAGTATAGATATGCAATATCTATACTACCTACCTTTTGCAATGGTTTTTTGCTCTAATGACAAATTTCATCTTGATGTTGCACCATTCTTTTTGAAAAAGAGTCAGTATTTGATAAAGGGCAATGATTTAAAGGATGATTTAAAAATTATATCTCAATTAAGCAAGCAACCAGATGGCACAAATTGTAATTTAGATTTTTCCCTTTTGGCGGATAAAAATTCAATTACATACAAACTTTGGAACGAGCGGATGGCGTATCTTCCTGGAAATGAAAGAGCAAAAGATGTTCCAGCTTCAACGAAGAAAAAATCAGCTGATCGATTTAAGGATATAATGGATCGTATAAAAAAAGAGTCGCAATCAGAAACAACCGATGAGATATTTGGGGTTGATGAGGCTGATTTCGTTATACGAAAAAGAATGATGCGCACAAATGATTTTTGTATATGCGGAAGCGGAAAACTGTTTGGGGAATGTTGTTATAAGAAAGTGAATAATAAACAAGCATAAATTAACTAAATATGCAGGATCCTAAATTTGTTAGAAAATTTAAAGCGCGAGTGGAAAAAGTCGAGAAAGAGATTGGCTCCTGCGATAAAAATGATCATTATATCCCTCAGTTTATTTTGAGGAATTTTGCAGTTGATGAGGATAAGAAAAAAATTTTAGAATATAAACGGGGAGCTGCCTTACCCCAAGAAGTTGATATAGAAAACACTGCCTGCAAAAAAGGATATTACGATACGATAAATAAGTTTTCAAAACAGGAAAATAATCTAGTTGATAGATTGACCCAACTTATAGAAAGTGATTCTGCTGAAGTAATAAAAAAATTAGTTTCTTCAGATCAAGTAAATTTAAGTAACGGACAGGCCAATAATATCTCTGCTTTTGTTGCGAACTTATATACCAGAACACCCTCTTTTCGAGAGCAGATGAAACTTTTCATTTTGTATTTGTTGGAAAATAAGCTCGTAGAAAAGGAGGAGTTGAACGATGACAAGGTGCTTGAAGAGATATTTTACAAAAATAGTCTTGGTATCAAAGTAGAAACTTTAAGAAAATTCAAGCCAAAAAAGGAAATGGAATTTAAAAGGGAGGATATAATAATTGTGCTTGCAAATTTTATTTCTGCTAAATTCTCAGAAGATCTTTTTTATCGAAATCTAAATGTACTGGAATCTTCGTCAGATGATTTTATTTTGAATGATAATCCGGTTTTTATTTCTGATCTAAAAAAATATCCTCGGTGGCCACAGGGGTGGTATTTAAAAGACGAAGATTTTGTTTTTTTACCCATATCTCCTAAGCGATGTCTAGTTTTTGATAAAAAAGAATTTGCAAATAAGCGGATACGAGCGAATAGCAGACTTGTGGCTTTCATAAATTTTAATATCATAGCTGGCGCAGAGGAGTTCATATATTCGCATAAAAAAGATATGGGCATTCAAGATGGTCTAAATACTACAGAAAGAATGCGAGAGCGTGTTTTCCCTAGCTTATTTGTCAGAAAATTCAAGATGATTTATCTTAGCATTAAAAAATGCTGGAATATAGTTTTTTTAGTTAAAAAAAGCAGTGGAATACGAGATATTCCAAAAAATTAAAGTGCGAACCAGTAATACTAAACTGTTAAGATTTGTTAAGATATTTTAACTGGAAAATGATAGAGTTTTTCAAAAATATGATAAAAAAGTAGTGACTTTAGAACGTTGAGATATGTTGAGATTTATTGAGATTTTTTATTGTCGTGTTTTGTCGAAAAGAAAGTGCAGAAGCTTATCATTGTCTTGTTGCGTTGATGAAAATTCCACCTTCAGAGGTGCTTTTTTATTGCCTATTTGAATTTCTGGGTTATCGGATGAAAAATGATATTTTATTTTCTCTTTTTTTCCGGAAGATACGGAAAAATCAACTTTTTCACCCAAAACTTCCTCCAGATTCCTGATGGCATTTCGCACATCCTCATCCGTGGAGTCTATGGGCTTTATTTTGTATTTTGACAAGTCTTTTTTCATAAAATTGGAACCTTACATAACCTTACCTTTTAACCTCATTGGACTGTTTACATATGCTTACTTTTTGATCTAAAACGTTTCCTTTGTAGCACTATAATAACCTTACCAAACACTACCTTTCAGTCCTCACAAATTACTAACATTTACTTACTTTTTGATTTAAAAATTTATCACCTTGCAACCTAACAAAACCTAACCTTTTCAATACAGTGTTATCTTTTCTGACTATTGGCGTAACCTCACAAAACCTCACTTTTAGGATGTTGACTGATGTTGACTTTTTAAGCACGCATAGCTTGATATTGTGATTATATTATAGCAGATTAGTTCCGGGTGTTATAATTGAATTATGAATATGGCAATAAATTGTGGCTTTGAGGATAAGGGAGAAATAACCTGGTTTTCTCGACTAAGTCATAATGAGAAACGCGAATTATTTTTTTGGATACTGTGGGATAAAATAAAACCCTCTTATTTTTTTGATGGGCTAGATAATAGCGAACAGGATATAAAAAATATCGATCATATTTCATTCCATAAGGACGGAACAATTCATATCCGATTTTACGATCAGTCGAGTAATGCTGATAAGATTATTCATACAAAACTCGTAAATACTATCCTAGGAATGGAACAAGATAAATATGGACCTCTTTTGACAATATCCATCTATGACTCAAATCTATTTAAAAAATTTATTGGAAAAGATGATCCAGTGGTTTTTAATAAATTTCAGCATACTCAATTGAAATGGGATATTGAGGGAATTGAAAAATTCAGCCTTGTGTTCTTTTTGGTTGGTGGACATATAAATCACAGATTGATGTTGGAGAAAAATTTCCCCGGTATGTTTAATATGGGTGCCTCCCCGTATTTAATGAACTTCTTTGGAGATGATAGTAAGCTTGAGATGGAAAATGGAGAAGTTAAAAAAGTTAATGATCTAGGGCTATTGGTGGCGTTTACAACAAAAACCATTCCGCGACCTCCCAAAGAAGCTATAACCGGCACAAGGAAGTTTGATCGGATTGAAATTCCATTAGGCATAAATATAACTCCCTCTGATGAAAAAATAAGGAGAATGACTTAATTTATTTGTTGCTTACGCCTATTCTTCGTATTTCTTTGTCTAAATTACAGCAAATAAAGGTTAAGTTGTATTTTTCCTTGATTAGTTCGGGGTAAGAAGTTCTCCCGCTCAGTCAAAAAAGTTATCCGCCAGGATAACTTTTTGCGTTGTGTAGGGGGAATCGAATTATTGAAAATAAAATCCTCCCTAAAGGAGGATTTTATCACTATCTCTTTCTATTATAATAGCAGAGAAAAGGTTCATTCAAAAGAAAACTATTTTACAGCTTCTTTCAACGCTTTTCCAGCGGTAAATTTCGGTACGGTCATTGCTGGGATTTCAATCGAAGCCTTAGTCTGAGGATTGATTCCAACTCGAGCGGCGCGGGCTGAAACTTTGAAAGTTCCAAAACCGGTCAATGTAACCTTGTTGCCAGCTTGCAAAGATTTGGTTATCTCCTCCACCATCGTATCGATGACCATTTCAATATCTTTTTTAGATTGCTCCGTTTTTGTCGCGATAGCGGAAACCAAAGCATCCTTATTTACATTTATCATAGTTGTCACCTGCCTTTCTAGTTTGCCCCGCACCCGCTACGAACGGTTTGACGGGATTTATTTGTTTAGTCCGCTTAATCTAAGCGATCCATTCTTGGTCTATTATACTCTTTTTGTTTCAAATAAAGCAACCATCGGCGAATATCCTACCTGGCCACTTCCATCGCCCGCGTTTCACGGATAACATTGACTTTGATTTCACCCGGATATTTAAGTTCCTTTTCGATCTTGTCCGCGATGGCCCGCGCCAGTTTGATCGCACCGAGGTCATCAATCTTGTCCGGACGGACAAAAACCCTGATTTCCCTGCCGGCTTGGATCGCATAGCTTTTTTCCACCTCTTCGAATGAGTTGACCACATCTTCCAATTCTCCCAACCTTTTCAGATAATTTTCCAAGGTATCCTTGCGCGCGCCCGGACGGCTGGCCGAAATAGCGTCCGCCGCCGCGATTATCATCGATTCCGGACTTTCAAACGGATAATCTTCATGATGCGGTTTCATCGCATCGATAATTTCCTTGCCGATATTGAATTTCTGCAGGATTTTAATACCGATTTCAACATGGGTACCCTCGACTTCATGATCGATTGCTTTTCCGATATCGTGCAATAGTCCGGCTTTTTTGGCGATTGCGACATCCGCGCCCAGTTCCGAAGCCAAAGCGCCTGACAAATGGGCCACCTCCAAAGAATGCAACAAGGCGTTCTGGCCGTAACTTGTCCGATAACGCAACCGGCCTAAAATTTGAACAAGCTTCGGTTCAAGACCGGCCACGCCCACATCATACACGGCCGCTTCGCCAGCCTCCCTGATCTTATTATTGATTTCTTGTTTGGCAAATTCCACCGCCTCTTCGATTTTAGTCGGATGGATCCGTCCATCACCGACCAATTTTTCAATGGCGATTTTAGCGATTTCCCTCCTGATTGGATCAAAACCGGAAATTACGATCGCTTCCGGAGTATCGTCGACGATAATTTCAATTCCGGTCAATCTCTCCAGCGCCTTGATATTTCTTCCTTCACGTCCGATGATCCGCCCTTTGACTTCATCGGAAGGGATACTGACCGTACTGGTCGTCACATCAGCCGAATGTGAACCGGCATATTTCTGGATTGCCGAAGTCATTATGTCCTTAGCTTTTTTATTAAGTTCTTCTTGGCCGACAGCCTCCAAATCCTTGATTTTTTTCGCAATGACATCTCGATTTTCCTCCTCGGTCAGCTGCAAGAGGACTTTTTTAGCCTCATCCTTGGAAAGCCCGGCTATTTTTTCCAACCTCTTCAATTCCTGAGCCCGTGTTTCCTCGACTTCTTTGCGTATTTGCCTGATTTCTTCAGCTTTTTTCTCAAGCATTACCCGCCCACGCTCAATTTCATCCATCTTGCCGTCAAGGGTAGTTTCTCTTTTTTCCAAGCGCTCTTCCAGGCGCATTATTTGCTTTTCCCTCTCAAGTTCTTTCTTTTTCGCTTCTTCAAGAATATTTACCGCCTTGCTTTTCGCTTCAATAACGACTTCTTGCGACTTTTTTTCAGCTTCTTCAACAACCTTTGAAGCCTTGGCTTCTGCCGTGTCTAATTGATTTTTAGCGATGACTTGCCTTATGTAATAGCCGGAAGATGCCCCGATGGCCAGACTTAAAACGCCAATTATGATTTCCATGGTATTTTTTTCTATTCAGTTGATAAATAATATTAGTAATAATCATCCTTATATTTTCAGTGCGTATGCGGATATCGGTGGAAACTTCTTACGAAACCCCAAAGAAAATCCCGGCTTATCGGAAGATAATAGCCTTTCTGCACGATTTATCAATAAATGAATCGGTTTAAACAATTATTTAGATTTATCCTCGCACCATTTTCCCCAAAACAAGCCTAAAAAAATTTCGTCAGGCTCTTTTTATTTGGGACGAATGGCGCGAGGATATATTGGAATCTTATTACATTGGAAGCTTTTTGTCAAAGCCGGCCTAAAATGATATTATTCGTATGTAGCTAAAAAATAAAAACAGAACTTTTATGTTGAAACCTGTAGTTTTAATCATTCTTGACGGTTGGGGTATCGGTAAAAGCGTCAAAGGCAATGCTATTGCCCAAGCTAATCTTCCGACAATCGACAAACTCAATAATTTTTATCCTAATCTGGCCCTTCAGGCGGCCGGAATTTCCGTCGGTTTGCCTTGGGGCGAACCAGGCAACTCCGAAGTCGGCCACACTACCATCGGTACTGGGAAAATAATCTATCAGAGCCTGCCAAGAATCGCTATGGCCATCCAAAACGGGGAATTCTACCACAATCAGATTTTTCTGAAGGCTATGGACAAGGTCAATCAAAATGATTCCGCCTTGCATCTGATGGGATTGGTCGGCAAAGGAGCCGTACACTCACACGTCGAACACCTCTATGCTTTATTGGAAATGGCCCGCGACCAGAAAGTACGGAACGTTTTTATCCACATTTTTACGGACGGGCGGGATTGCGCTCCGGATTCAGGAGTCGATTCCATCGCCGCTCTTCAGGAAAAAATAGCGGAATACAAGGTCGGCAAGATCGCCTCCATCGGCGGACGCTATTTCGGTATGGACCGCAACAATAACTGGGATCGGATCAAAAAAGCCTACGATGTGATAGCCAGGGGCGAGGGACCAAAAATCAACGACCCACTCGCTTACTTGCGGGAGTCCTACAAGAAAGAAATCTTCGATGAATACATCGAGCCAGCCGTAATCGCCGAAAAAGGGGTTCCAGTCGGACCGATCAAAGATGGCGATTCAGTCATATTCTTCAACTATCGGGAAGATCGCGCCCGGCAGATTACCGAGGCTTTTGTCATACCAAGCTTCATGAAATTCAAAAGGACCGCGATTAAAAATCTTAATTTCGTAGCGATGACGCAATATGAGGACGGCCTGCCGGCCGATATCGCCTTTCCTCCGGTCAAAATCACCAATTGCCTGGGTAATATCCTTAGTAAAAACAGAAAAAGCCAATTACGCATAGCGGAAACTGAAAAATTCGCCCATGTCACTTATTTTTTCAACGGCGGGCAAGAAGACGCCTTCCCGAAAGAAGACCGGATGATCATCCCTTCCAAGAATGTCGCCAGCTTCGATCTCGCCCCTGAAATGAGCGCTAAAGAATTGACTGACGCCGTCATCGAGGTCGTAGAAAAAGAAAAATATGATTTCATTCTGATGAATTATGCCAATGCCGATATCGTCGGCCACACCGGCAACGAAAAAGCCATTATCAAAGCGGTCGAAGCCATCGATCGATCATTGGAAAGATTGATTCCCGCCATATTGCTGAAAAAAGGATGCCTATTGATAACCGCCGACCACGGTAATGCCGAAGAAGTGAAGAACATCATGACCGGAGAAATAAATACCGAACATTCCATCAATCCGGTTCCGCTTTGGTTCGCGACCAGTGAAAACCACCGCAAAGGGACACCGGGGGTTTCCGGCGAACCGCAAGGGCTCTTGAGCGACATCGCGCCCACTATTTTGGACCTGATGGATATAGAGATACCGGAAGAAATGACCGGGGAAAGCCTGCTGCCATTATTGAAATAATTCCATTTGAAATTTAAAAAGCCTTCTAATCCATAGAAGGCTTTTTATTTTATCAAAATAGATTCCGATTCCCGGATTATTTGATTATCTTATCGACGATCCCGTATTTTTTCGCCTCTTCGGCTGCCATAAAATAATCGCGCTCGGCGTCTTTTTCAACCTTGTCGATCGGCTGCCCGGTATGTTTGGCCATTATTTCATTCAATCTTTTTTTCATCCGCAGGATATGGCTCGCGTGGATGGCGATATCCGTCGCCTGTCCCTGCGCTCCGCCCATAACCTGATGGATCAACACTTCCCCGTTCGGCAAAATGATGCGCTTGCCTTTTTCTCCGGCTGTCAAAATAAGCGCCGCGGCCGAAGCCGCCATCCCGATACAAATCGTGGAAACATCCGCTTTCACATATTGCATCGTATCATAAATCGCCAGCGCCGAAGTCACCTGTCCGCCCGGAGAATTGATGTATAGCTTGATGTCCTCCTTATCGGATTGGGAATCCAGAAACAGCAATTGCGCGATCACACTATTGGCCGTGATGTCATCGATCGCGCCACTCAGGAAAACTATCCTATCCTTGAGCAACCGCGAATAGATATCATAGGCCCGCTCGCCATAGCTGGTTTTTTCGATGACGGTGGGGATCAAATATTGATTGTTTATATTATTGTTTTTCATAAATTTGATCAATTTTATAATTTTTAATTTCCAAATTAAAAATTCCTAAATCTTTTCCAACAGTTTGAACACTTCCTCGTTTTCCAATACCCCCTTCGTATATGAATACAATCTTTCCATATCCATATTCTTATCGAAGTCTTTCACGTTCTTATAATATTGCACGGTCTTGTTCATTTCAGCCTCGATATCCGCCGCCTCGATCCTGATTTCCTCCAACTTCACGATTTCCTTGAGAGCCAAAGCCGATTTGACCCTTTTTACGGCTTGCGGCTGCCAGTCTTTTTCCAGATCAGCCCTTTCTTTCTTGAGTTGCGACAAATATTGGTCCAGTTCCATCCCCATCGATCGGACTTGTTGTTCAAACTCCAAGAGCATCTTTCTGGTTTCTTCCTCAACCATCACTTCAGGCAGATCGGTTTCGACATTTTCCACTATTTTATCCAAATATAGCGTCCGCTTCTCTTCGTCCAGCTTGTGTTTGTTTTCATGCTCGATCCCTTCTTGCATATTTTTTCTCAGAGCTTCCAAGTTTTCAAAACTACCCAATGATTTGGCGAAATCATCATTGACTTCCGGCGTCCGCCTTTCTTGGACCAGATTGACCTTGACCTTGAAAGTCGCGTCCTTTCCAGCCAAATCTTTCTTATGGTAATCCGCCGGAAACGCCAATCCAAATTCTTTCTCTTCACCGGCTTGCATCCCGATCAAATTATCCTCGAATCCCGGAATGAAAACGCCCCTGCCGATCACCAGCGGATGGTTCTTGCTTTCGCCTCCCTCAATCATCTTGCCATCGACCGACACTGAAAAATCGATCTCCGCGCTGTCGTTTTTGGCCACCGCACGGTTTACGGTCACCAATTGGACCCTACTGTTAGCCAGCTGTTCCAATTCGTTTTTAATTTCTTCTTCCGTCGCTTCAACAGGTTTTTTGGCGAATTCCTCGTTGATTTTTTTGATTTCTTTCTTGTACCCGTCCTTAACCGTCGCCACCGGCATCACGGCCACGGTAACTTTATATGTCAAATCCTTTTCCGCCTCCAATTCTTCAACTTCGACTTTCGGCGATCCGATCACATCCAATTTTTCTTGTGCTACGAAACTGGCATAACTTTTCTGTACGGCTTTTTCCGCCGCGTTATTCAACAGCACGCCCGCGCCGACTTTTTGTTCCACCATGTTCCGGGGAGCTTTGCCCGGACGGAAACCGGGAATCTTTATTTCTTCTGACACTTCTGCCGCCGCTTGGTCCAGATATTTTTCCCAATCCGCCCAAGCGATGGTAACTTCGAATTCAACTAGGGATTTTGGCAATTTTTTGATCATTTTATTGGTCTTATATGGTTTATATGTCCTATTGAAAAAATTATTTATTCAACGCTTCCGTCAATTGCGGCACGATCTGTTTTTTGCGCGAAACCACGCCCGGTAAAAACATCTCGCTATCGGTTATTTTTCCGGCAAAAACTTTTTGCAAAAGATCACTCTCTTTTTCACCCGCGATAAACAGCGAGCTATTTTGCGCGACGATATCCACCAGCATAAAGACTACATAATCCAATTTTTCGCGATTCTTCTTTTCCGCCAGCAATCCCATTATCTTTTCTTTTTGGACGGTTACGCTTTTAGGATCGGTCGTTTCCCAGGCCGCGATGCCGACTTTATTGGATCCCATTTCGAATGTCTTGTAATCCTGAGCGATGAGTGTCTCCAAAGAAATCCCTTTCAAACTGGATTTAGCAGCGAACAATTCCGCCACGAATTTTTTCAAATCCAATTTGGCGACTTTGTTCAATTCCTTCACCAATTTCCTGTCCGCGTCGGTCGTAGTCGGAGAATTCAAATTGAGCGTATCCGACAATATGCCCGCTAAAATAAGTTTCGCGACATTGGCCGGAATTTTTTTGCCAGCTTCGCCGAACATCCTGGCCAAAACCGAAGCGGTGCTGCCAATCGGATCAACCCGCAAAAAAATCGGGGTTTCCGTCTGTAAATTCACTTTATGGTGATCAATAATCCGCTTGATCTGTCCGATTTGCAAGCCGTCTGCGGCTTGGCTCAATTCATTGTGGTCGACCAAAACGAAATCTTCATCCCCTTTTATTTTTTTCAACAATTGGGGCGCTTGCACCGAAAATTTATCCAACACGAATTTCGTTTCATTATTGAGTTCGCCGGCCCGATAGGCTTTAGCTTCGATTTTAAGGACGTTTTTGCAATAATATTCCGCCACCAAACTTGAAACGATGGAATCGGTGTCCGGATTTTTGTGGCCGATGATGATTGTTTTCTTCATACTTGCTTGATTTTATTTTCCTTATTAGCCTTATTTTATCCTTTCATTGTTCCCGCCTATTCTTCATCCGTAATTTCCTCTGCCGGTCCGGCAACAGCTTCTTCGTCATTTCCATCTTCTTTGACAGGAACTTCCCCGGCCGGCTTGACTCCCATAATATCGATTTTCCAGCCGGTCAATTTGGCGGCCAAACGCACGTTCTGGCCTTTTTTGCCGATCGCTAAAGACAATTGGTCTTCCGGCACGGAAACCGTCGCTTCTTTCGAATCCTCGTCAGCGTCCACTTTCAAAACCTTGGCTGGTGAAAGGGCCGCCGCGATGAATTTCGCGATATCCTCATTCCATAGGATAATATCGATTTTCTCTCCGCCTAATTCATCGATGACCGCTTGGACCCGCGTACCTTTCTGCCCGACGCATGATCCGATCGGATCGATACCTGCTTCACTGGAAGCTACGGCGATCTTGGTCCGCTCACCGGCCTCCCGCGCGATGGATTTGATTTCCACCGTTCCCGCGAAAATTTCCGGCACCTCCAATTCGAACAAGCGGCGGATCATCTCGCCATGGATCCGGCTTAAAGTTATGCCGGGCCCTTTCGAACCGGCTTCCACCTTGGCCAAATACACTTTCAATCTCTGTCCGACCCGGTAATTTTCGCCCGGCACTTGTTCGGAAGGGAACAAAACTCCGACCGATTTACCTAAGTCGATGAAAACGTTGCGGCCTTCGATCCGTTGCACGACACCGGCGATAATCTCGCCTTCGCGGTTCTTATATTCATCGAACATCGAATCACGTTCCGCTTCCCGGATGCGCTGGATGATGACTTGTTTGGCAGTCTGCGCCGCCACCCGGCCATAATCCTGATGCTGTTCCAATCCGATTTCAATCACATCGCCGACTTTGGCATCAGCCTCCAATTTGCTTGCATCTTCCACCGTCAAATCGCGCTCCGGATTGTAACGCAACAGCCGCTCCTCACCTTCCGCTAATTCTGGCGCCACGTATGCTGCCGGCGTTTCATCGCCCTCTTCTTTTTCCTCAACAAATTCACGGGTAGTCTCATCCACCACCTCTTTCAATAGGAAAAATTTCGCGCTACCGGTTCTTTCATCGAACACCGCCTTGATGTTCTGGCCTTTCTTGCCGTAATCTTTTTTGTACGCCGCGGCCAGCGCCGCTTCGATCGTTTCAATCACTTTTTCTTTGGAAATACCTTTTTCTTCGCAGATCTGCGTGATCGCGCTGCCGAAATCACCCAATCGGCCTGATTGTGTGTCTTCCGCCACGCTTGTTTTTTTCTTAGCCATAATGTTTTTTCTGCAAAACAGGCCCTATCGGTCCTATTCGCCTTACTTTGATTAACTTTTTAAAAATAAAAGCCCGCTCTCGCGGACCAAACACTCATCAAACTGCATTCCTAGTATAGCAAACCTCCGGTTTTTGTCAACCGCCCGATTCCCAGCCCAATTCGTCCTATTTTGTCCTATCAGTCTTAATTTGGCCATCCGCCAAAAATCCTCTCCCGTTTTTCCCCTAAAATCAGCCTCAAACCGCCCCACTCTTGATTTTTCCCCCATTTTGTGCTAGGATATTAGGTTATCAGTATCTAAAAAGTAATGACTGGTAACGAGCCGGTAGGCGACTCGGTACCTTAAAAATTTAAAGAGGAGGAGGTGTGCTATGACAACATTAGCATACATATTTTTAGGTAGTATTTTGGCAGTTGGAGTTAACCTGGGATGGTCCTGGTGGATCATCCTGCCGATCGCCATAGTCGGCGTCGGGCTCGTTGTTTGGGCCCTGGACGCCGCAGACTGGCTCAAGCCAGCTCTGACGGCCACAATTACGATTGCGGTCATACTGGCAATCCCGCCAACCTGGCGGTATACCAGCGGCCACCTGCCCCTGGCGGTGTTCCTGTCCGGACACCGCTGGATGGCCATCGACACGAAAGTGTCGGTGGCTACGACCTCCCCGGCGGTCGCTGCCAAGGCTGCCGCCCTGACCGCGCAAACGGTTAGGGAAGATGAGGCAGCGGCTGAAGTCGCCCGCCTCTTCAAAGCCGGCAAGACGCAGGAAGCTCTGGAGTTCATTCAGAAACTTGCTGCGGAAGGGCAGAAGGTCCGCGCCGTCGTCTCTGGCGACGAGCCGCCGGCTCCGCCCGCGCCAGTCAAGACCAATTCACCAGCCAAGACCACTCCTCCGCCCGTAAAAAAGGCGGCGAAAGTGGCCACGGCAGTGCCGGTCGCGACCACACCGGTCACGGTCGGTGCAACGCCGACCCTATCCGCCCCACCGGCAGCAACACCGCCGGCGCCGGAAATCTGGAAACTGCGGTTCTATCGCGGAAACCAGATCGTGGGACAGAAGATGTTTGTGACAAGAACTGGCACAAACATCACTATGAGAGCCGAGCTAGACCCCACAGTCTTCCAAGGATCTCTGAGAGGAGATCACTACGAAGGCACTGTATCCGGTGACAGCAATGGGACCTTCTCCCTTTATCTGTTACCGAACGGGGAGGCGACCGGCGAAGTATATGTCGGTCAAAGAATAATTTTCAGTATGAAGCGTCTCAGCTAGGAGGACTGATTCGCTTCAAAAAAAAGGCGCTACCTGGTATCCACCGGGAAGCGCCTTTTCTAATTTTCCAATCTTGCTAAAAAACCGAATATCCGCGCAAAGCGTAATCGATCGCCTGGATAACCACCAATGATGCCAGTACTACCACGATGCCGATAATGGAATTTACCATATTTTGTTTGGCGGTCTTCGCCATCTCCTCATTTCCACTGGAAATGATGTATTGGATGCCGGAAATCACAAATCCGATCAAAGCCACGACGCCCACTATGCCTAATAACCATCGCAACAGGCTCGTCAGAAGAGCCTTAATACTCACATCTGACAAGCCGGTTTCAGCTCCGGTTGGGATATGAACTCCTTCTGGTGCTGTTTCCGAAGTCGAACTGGGTAAAAAACTATTCTCTCCGCTTGAAGTTGTCGAAGTCGAACTAGGCAAAAAATTATTCACGGCATCTTCTGTCGGTGTCGATGGCGCGTTAGACAAAGACGTATCCGGATGCAAGAAATCATTCACAGCTTCATCCGTCGGCGTTGGTTCTGTCGACGCACCAGAAGCCACCGGCCAGCAAAGACTATTGGCACCACCACACTCTCCGACCGTCGAGCCATTTACAGGAGTTGATAGCTGACAAGAATCGCCAGCTGATTTTCCGACACAAGGCCCTGTAGCGGCGGAAGATGCTTGCGCAATTGATATAAAAATCAAGCATACAACAACTGAAAAAACAACACTCTCAAAAAAATATAAATTTATTTTTTTCCGGTTCATTTTTTTATTTTAAAAAATTTTAGATGGTATAACCGGTGGCCAGAATTGCGTCGATTGCCCGGATAATCACTACGCCGGACAAACCGACCAAGACGCCGATGATGGAAAATTTCATCCCGCTCTTGGCTTTCTCAATCATATCGTCATTTCCGGAAGCCAAAATATACATTATGCCGGAAATCAGGAAACCGATAATTCCCAAGAGCCCGAAAATCAGCAAAAGCCAATCCAAGATATTCACGATAATCCCCGTAATGGAACCTTCCGGCAAACCGAAACCGGTAAGATTGCCCGGACTCCAACCGCCGCCGCCACCTACCCCGCTCGAATCGCCCACGCCGAATCCGAAATAACCATTGCTTCCGGAATACATTCCGGAAACTCCTCCGCTGCCGATGCTGACACCGAACTGGTCAGCCGCCGAAGAAATCGCGGGGGACATAACGATCGCGATTACCGCGAAGACCGCTATTGAGCTGAAAAACTTTTTCATTTTTTTTGACTGCCGGATATATTTATTTACGGATATCCGACGGATTATTTTAATATTTATTTCGGGGTTTATTTTTTATTCCATAAACCTGTCTGCATTATACCACATTTTTTAAAAAACCTTCAGTTCCAAAAAATAAAAAAACGGCCAGTTATCCACAGGCCGTTTTTTAATATAGGAATCGCAATTAGAAAGTCGAACTTGTTCCGCCCAGCAATCCTTGCGCCGCCTTGATGACCACGACACCGATGATCGCCACGATGACTCCCACGATGGAATATAACATCGCATTTTTCGCAGTATCTATCCGGCCTTCATCTCCAGCCGCGGTCAGATACAAGATACCCGCGATCGCAAAACCGATAACGCCGATTATTCCGACCAGCATCAGCAACCAATTCATTATATTGGTGATGATTCCGGTGATGCTGCCCTCCGGCAATCCGGTCCCCGTCGGCGCTTTGAACGCAGCCGCGGAAACAAGCATCGGAAGCGCCATCGCCATCACTGACACGGCTGACGCGAACGCCCTGATTTTATTTTTCATATTACACCTGCCTTTCTATTTTTATTTTTTATTTTATTTCCAATCTGTCTTTTGTCGTATTCGGATCTAGCTCACTCCCAGAAGCGACGCGATCTGCCTGACGATTACCAAGGCCGCCATCACGATCACGATTCCGATTATCGCCGAAGTGATGATATTTTTGCCGGATTCCGCCCGCTTTTCATCCCCATAAGCCGTTAAATAATATGAACCTCCGATTACCAATCCAATTATAGCAAGGATGCCGGTTATCGACAATAACAGATTCAACGTCCGCATCGCGATCTGGTTCAATGTCAGCGCATTGTTGACCAACTCATCCGGATTCGCGCCCGATCCGCCGCCTAAGATATTTTGTATCTCTTTTAAAAATGTCGGCGCGGCCAACGCGATCGCTAAACCGATCATCGCGGAAGTGATCGTGTTCTTGGCGGTAGTGATCGTCTTTTCGTTCCCGCCCGACAGGATATACATCGCTCCGCCGATGACGATGAACAGAATGGCCACTGTCGCGATAATGCCCTTCAAGTTACTGAGCAAGGCGCCCACCACTTCCGAAACCGTACTGAAACGTATCGGATTGACGAAAGTCGTGGTGACGGTCGTTCCGGCCGTTGCAGTACCAGCAGTAGAAGAGCTTGAGGTATGGGAAGTTCCCGTTGGAATTTGTTTAGAATCTGATGTAGATGTTGTATGAGAGGCTCCTGTCGAGATTTGTGAGCCGCAATAGTTTGTCCGGGTAGCCCTTACACAATCAGCGTCATCGTTAAAAAAACTTGAATTCGTACCCGTACAAGCGGTATACACGGAATTTTTTTGGCAATTATCCGCAGTCGATTTATTTTTATCCAAAATACAACACCCGGGCGCAGCCGCCTGGGCCGATTCGACGGAAAAAAATAAAGCTCCCGCCAAAAAAATTATTCCTAAAAAATATCTTTTACTTCGCATAGATTTATTAAAAAATTATTTTAACGATTCAGTCGAGCAAGTGAATGAAAACCAACCCGCTTGTCCGACACCCATATCCGACACCCCGTCACCATTGGAATCTTTCGCCGACAACGCCCACATCGTCACATTCACTATCAGAAACGCACCTAGTACTACCACGAAACCTATCACGCTGGCTTTCAGGAAATTTTTAGCGCCCGTCATCATCGTCTCATCCCCGGACGAAATGATATACATCACGCCGGAAATAAAGATTCCTGCCAAAGCGGCGGTCACGACCAGTTTCAGCATAACGCTGACCATATTATAGAATCCGATGATGAAATGGCATAGCGTGCACGGATCATTCCCATTGCCGCAGGGCACCAATCCGCCCGGCATAGTCTGCGCTAAAACGGTCGCCGCAGGAGAAAAAACCGCGAGAAAGATGAAAGCCGCCATACTGAATGCTAAAAATTTCCTCATAAAAAATATTTGAAAAAAATAAATTCCGCGGCTATCGATTTATTATCTGCGTAACACTGATCGCTGCCGCCTTGATCGCGTCCCGCACGGAAATTTGTCCTCGGTTTATCTGATCGATCATCTGGTAGAACAAAGCTTCGATAGCGTCAGGATCGCTGCGATACCAATCCCTGGCAATCAGATTGCCCTGCACGAAAGCGCCTAACCGGACATCGGCTTTCTGTTTTTCAATCAAGTCCCGCCTGGCTGCCGGCTTATTGGTTTTTGTCAGATAGTCGATAGCCGGATCAAAGGCAGGCGCCGCTCCCGCGACCTGCACGGGCTTGGTCGTCAAGAAATTCAATAAATTCCAAGCTTCAGCCGCCCGCACATCATTAGTGACCATCGCTACATCGGCCGGATCGGTGCCACGTGTGTCCGGCGTCCTTTTTTTAGCTACGGCATAGCCCCAATAATTGGAAAAGTTGACTTGCGGGCTATTCGTAAATTGCGGTACCGGTGCCACAGAATAATTCAATTTGGGAGCCTTACCGGACAAAACGTCCATCTGCCAGGAATAATTGAACATCATTCCTAATGTCCCTTCACTGAAAGCGTCAATAGAATAATGCATCCGCGGATTCCAGGTATATGGCACGATCGTCGAACCGCTATCGGCGAACTGGGTATAAAAATTCAAAGCATTTTCACCAGGCGAGACATTGGAATCCCCTTGGCTCACATACTGGTCGAATTTCGCCTTGCGGTCGACCATATCGACCATCTCCGTCCCGCTTTGCAACATCAGGAGATTCAATATGTCGGTCGTACGGTTGATATTCCCCGCCGTACCCATCGCCGCTCCGGATTGGATGATTTGGCCTTGCGCGTCGATTTTAGTCATCTTTTTGGCCGCTTCGATAAATTCGACCCAGTTCCGCGGCGGAGAAGTTATGCCCGCTTCGTTGAAAAGATCTTTATTATAATATAACCCCAACGAATCGACAGTCAGAGGCACCGCGCCTACCAAACCTTGGATCATAAAATCCTGCGTAGCCACGTCGACAAAATTGTCGCGGAATTTCTGTTCATTCAATATTTCCGGAGGAGCCGGATAAGTCCTATTTTCAAAACCAGGCAACCAATCATTGTGGATCAGAAAAATATCCGGTCCCTGGTCGGAAGCCAAAGCATCCACCAAATCATTCTTATAGGTGTCCGGGCTTAATTTTTTGTAAGTGATCGTTCCGATATTGGGATTGACCTTCGCATAGGCATCGAAAATATCCCTAAAAACATCCGTATCGTCAAAAAGGCCCCATATTTCAAGATTTATGGTATATTGCTTGGGGTTAGCCTGCTTCAATCCGCATCCGGAAAGGACTAGCACGCCTATCATCAGAAAAAATGCAAAGAATGATTTTTTTTTCATATCCTATTTGGCAAGTATTAAGCCGTAATGAAAATTGCTGACTTGGATTTCATTCAAGATCCCCAATCCGGATTTTTGGATAACCTCAGTCAAGGCTTCTTTGGAAATCCGCAAACTCTTGTCCGGCCCGATGGAAACGTCATTATCATTCCATTCGATAAGCAGCACCCTGCCTTGGTCTTTGAGTATCCTGCGGGCTTCGGAAAGCACCGTTACCTTGTTTTTATTCTGGAAAAGCATATCTTTCATCACCACCCAATCACAACTGCGATCAGCCAATTTCGAACCGCCTTCTTTTTCCAAATTCACCCGTTTGACGATTATATTGTTTATTCCCGTAACTTTGGCCTGACTGCTGACAGTTTCAAGGCTGGAAGGAAGGATGTCCAAAGCATACACGATGCCTTGTTCTCCGATTTTTTTCGCTATCGGCAAAGAAAAATAGCCGCTGCCGCAACCGAAGTCCGCTACGATACTGCCAGGCGCGAAATCAAGTTTCTCTACGATCGCGTCCGGATTGATGAATCTGACATTGAAAGCTTGGCCGGCTTGAAAATTATCGCCTCCGACCGTATTGCCCAGCACCATTGGTTTGCAAAAAAAATATTTACTGATTTTATTTTACAACAAAATCGGCGTTTCGGCAATCGGACGGTTGATAACATTTGAAAAGTAGGTTAGATTAAATGGATGGAAGCGTGCCTGAGCGGTTGAAAGGGGCACTCTCGAAAAGTGTTGAACCGGAAACGGTTCCGAAGGTTCGAATCCTTCCGCTTCCGCCATCGCCGCATTGATAAACGAAAATAGATTCCGACTTTACATAAGCGCGTATAAATGCTAGCTTTAATATGCAATTAAGGCTTTTATATGCAAAATATCCTAATTTTATTGGATCGATACGAACCGATTATCATTTCAGCGCTGTCACTGATAGCGATTATACTGGTTATTTGGAATTTTTTCCTGAATCGGAGCCTCAAGATAATGCGCCAACGCAGCATTGATTTTTTTTCCGGCAACAATGTAAAAAGTATAGAAGATATCGTCATCAACCATTCCAGAGCTGTCAAAGCGCTTGATAAAGATATCCAGGAGCTGTATAACATATCCAATCAAATCAATTTGCTGGCACACCGGAGTTTGCACAAATTCGCGATGATCCGTTTCAATCCATTTAGGGAAGTCGGCGGGGACCAAAGTTTCGCAATCGCTATGCTCAATGGGAAAAATTGCGGCTTGGTAATTTCTTCCCTCTATACCCGCGAAGGCACCCGGGTCTATTCCAAAACCATCACCAACGGCGAATCGGAAAAATATCCGTTGACAGAAGAGGAAAAACAAGTCATCAAACTAGCTAATTCATCCGGCATAAAAAAATAATTTAAATGACAGAAGTTACATCTAAAAAAATATCCATCCCTGCGTCAGTCACTGTTAAAAAATTCAGTGAAATTTTAAATTTGCCCCTAGGAACCGTCATCACCGAGCTGATGAAGAACGGCATCCTGGCCACCATCAATGAACAAATCGATTATGAAACCGCCTCTATCATCGCCCAGGATCTCGGTTTTGATGCCCAAGAGGAAGTCATTGAAACAGGCGAAACGATGACATTGGAAAAACTCATCGAACAATTGAAAAAGGAAGGTGAATCCGGTGGAATCCTACAAGCCCGCCCGCCAGTCGTAACGATCCTGGGACACGTAGATCACGGAAAAACGACATTGTTGGACACTATCCGGAAATCCAGCGTGGCCGCCAAGGAATCCGGCGGCATCACCCAGCATATCAGCGCCTATCAAGCTAAAAAGAAAGGTAAATTGATAACTTTTGTCGACACTCCCGGACATGAAGCCTTCAGCGCTATGCGCGAGAGAGGCGTATCTATCGCCGATATCGCCGTCTTAGTCGTAGCGGCAGATGACGGCGTGCGTCCGCAAACCAAAGAAGTCATCGAATATCTTCTGACCAAAAAAATCCCGACTATCGTAGCTATCAATAAAGTCGACAAGCCCGAAGCCAATATCCAGCGGGTTAAGCAGGAATTGGCGGAAAAAGGCATCTTGGTTGAAGATTGGGGCGGACAAATCCTTTGTTCAGAAGTAAGCGCCAAACAAAACATCGGCATTGACGGACTCCTGGAAAATATCCTGTTGGTAGCTGAAATCGAAGATTTCAAATCGGATTTCAAGCGCGATGCCCTGGGCGTCGTCCTTGAATCACATCTTGATCCACAAAAAGGCCCCGTAGCCACCATCCTCATCAAGACCGGCACGCTCAGAGAGGGACAAGACATCATCGCTGGTTCAGCCCACGGCCGGGTGCGGAGAATCGAGGACTTCAGCGGAAAAAGACTGGCCGAGGCAGGACCTTCCACGCCGATCAGCCTGATCGGACTCAATGAAACTTCCAACACCAATGATATCCTGCAAGTAGTCAGCGGGAAGTCGCTGGCCAGACTCGAAGCGATGCGGGCAAGCAGCCGGGGGCTTTCCGGAAAAATCGGCGAATTGAACGCCCAAAAAATATATAAGACCATCGCTGATGAAAAGATCAAGAAACTCAACATAATCCTCAAATCCGACGTGCAAGGTTCGCTCGAAGCGATCCAACAAATCCTGTCAGAAATAAAATCCACCGAAGTCGCCATCGACTATATTAGTATCGGCGTAGGCAATATTACCGAATCGGACGTCAGATCGGCTCAAAACTCAGGAGCGATCCTTTTCGGTTTCAATGTCGAGACGACCCCTGTCGCCAAAAGAATGGCTGAAACAAGCAAAGTTGAGATTAAAAATTACAAAATCATCTATGAATTGGTGGCTGACATCAAAAACAGGCTGACCGAAATGCTTCCGCCATCCATTGAGAGGACCAACTTTGGTAAAATGAGCGTCTTGGCGCTTTTCAAAACCGGCAAGAAAGATATGATTGTCGGAGGCAAAGTCATTTCAGGAAAAATCGCCAAGGGTTGCCTTATCGAAGTTATGCGGGCGGACAATATCATCGGCAAAGGCAAATTGATGAACCTGCAGCAGAACAAAGTCGATGTCGATGAAGTCGCCAAAAACAACGAATGCGGCATCACTTTCGACGGTGAAACGAAAATCAAGGAAGGCGACACGCTTGTTTGTTACACCGAAGAAGTGAAGAAACAAACACTTTAAATCAGAACCACTGATTAACACCTGAACACACTTAATACCACCTGAAAATTTTAAAAACAACCACTCTCATGTGAAATCAGCGTTTTCATGTGCTAATCAGTGGTTCAGACTTCTATGTCCGCAAGAACAACCAAAATAAACGAGCTGGTCAAACAGCACGTCAACGATATCATCCTCAAAGAACTCTCTCTCAAAGCGGGGGTTTTCGTGACTATCGCCAAAGTTGACACCACGCCAGATCTCCGCTATACTCGTATATTCGTGAGTATTTTCCCGGAAAAAGAAATCGACTATGTGGAAAAAACCCTCACGAAAGAGCTCTATCGCATCCAAGGCGCGCTCAATAAAAAACTAGCTATGCGCCCCTTGCCGAAAATCCAATTCATCACCGACCTGACCGAATCCAAAGCCGATGAAATTGAAAAACTCCTGAGACAAATATAAAATCCAAAAAGCGGCTTCAGTCGCTTTTTTAATAAAAAATTATGCGGTGCGGGTTATCCCGCACTAGCGGAATACCAAGCTACAAATTGAAACTTTCGAGCGTTAAGAAATTACCTACTAACAATCTTTTTTAGCCTTTTCGGGAATTTTAGCTCAAAAGTTGAAAATTTGTCTTGGTATGCAGCCGTGCGGCCTTTTTCTTTTTTGCCACTTTTCTTTTGGGAAAAGAAAAATGG
>JBAYWF010000008.1:0-59444 GCA_041674205.1 Parcubacteria group bacterium | reverse complement strand
CCATTGTGTTGGGAACCGATGTATATATTGATGGCGACCGGGTTGTTGGTGAAAGTCAGGTTGGTGCCGGAGACGCCGACCTTGACGGCGGCCAGGCTGTCGGGGA
Organism: Parcubacteria group bacterium; assembly: GCA_041674205.1. Lineage (GTDB taxonomy): Bacteria > Patescibacteriota > Minisyncoccia > Moranbacterales > UBA2206 > JAUXSK01. The sequence goes on along the minus strand of JBAYWF010000008.1, from coordinate 59,338 downwards.
TTTCCGCGCGGACGTCTTGGACCTTGATGGTGAAAGCGGACATATCGAAAGTGCCGCCCTCAGTGTTGGTGATGGCGGTGTTGTCGGGCAAAGTGATTTGGTTGGAACCGGTAGTCAGCGAAACATCAATATGCGTAGTCACCTGGTCGGCGGCCTCCAGCGTGCCTGAATCCAGAACGATGTAATTGTCAGCTAAGAGCTCGACGACGTCATCCGAAGTAGGATTGCTGACCACGATTTCGCTTGGCAGGGTGCGGAAAGATTGTTCGGCGCCCACAGCTTCGCCGGCTGAGTTGACGGCTTTGGCGCGGTAGAAGTAGATGGTGTCGGGGAGGAGGTTGGTGAGGGCGCAAGAGTAGGTGCCGGTGGAACCGGTGTCGGCGCTGCATTGGTCGGTGTAATCGCTAGAAGTGGTGCCCCATTGAATGTAGCGGGTCGGGTTTTCCCCGCCGGTATCAGTCAGGTCGGCGTTGCCGGTGGCGGTGACGGAGTTGAGATTGGTGATTGTTTGGGTGGCAACGGTCGGTGCGTTGATGATAGAGTAGGACACCGTGACGCTGCCGAGGGTCGGGGTGTTGAGCCCGTCCGAACTTGATAGGGTGGCTTTGTATTGGAAGTAGCGGTCATTGAGATGGTCTTTCTGGGTGTCGTCGATAGTTTCGCTCTCGCCGGTCGGGTCGGTGAAGTAGGCATCGGAATCACAACCGGCTCCGGCGTCCGGTCCACACCAGGGTCCCCAAGTGACGCCGTCAGCGGAAGTGCGGAGTTGGAATTGGATGTCGGTGTTAGCTGGGCGGGTTCCAGACCATTGGAGACCGGAAAGACTAGCACCGGTGACGGTGGTGTCGTAGGGGGAAGAGATAATACTTCCAAAGATTGAAGATGAAGATTGTGGAGTTAAATATCTGATAATTACAATGCCTGAACCGCCAGCGCCACTATTTACAGTATCGGAATTCCATCCGCCACCACCGCCGCCACCCGTATTAGGTGTGCCAGATATGGCATTTACAGCACTTGAAGCACCAGCGCCGCCGCCGCCTGCACCACCAGCGCCGCCTAAAGAGCCTTGAAAAGTTCCACCACTACCACCACCACCAGCATAAACGACTAAAGAGCCTGATATTGAACTAGCCGCTCCATCCCCGCCTTTTCCTGATTGAGAGCCAGCACCATTTGCTCCAGCAGCACTAGCTCCTCCGCCTCCTCCGCCCGGATATGGGGACAACGACCTATTATTTCCACCAGCATTGCCTTGGCCGCCAAAGCCAGAACCCCCTAAATAAGCTGATCTAGACGCAGGAGCTCCAGATCCAGAACCGCCCGAAACACCATTTGAATTAATCGTCCCGCCACCACCGCCAATCGAAGTTATAGTTGAGAATATAGAGTCTGCGCCATTTGTCCCAGCGCCAGTATGTATAGCTCCATTTCCACCAGCACCGATGGTAACCGCATATGATTGTGATGTTAAACTAAATACTCCTGTACGCATACCGCCTGCGCCGCCGCCGCCGCCGCCATTAGACCCAGTTGAACCGCCACCACCACCAGCTACAACCAGATAATCAGCATCCTTATTGGAATTATTAATAAATGCTCCGCTTGATGTAAATGTATGCACTGTATATCCGCCAGGATAAGCCGGGGATGTTCTTGGATTGAGACCATTCAAATCTGTGTATGTTATCGTTCCACCAGTTGCACCAGTACTCAACTGAATATTCAAATTCACTTCGTCATTCACTGTCGTAATATTAGAGTCTTTTTGAGAAAATTGATTCCACCCAGTCTGATTGTCAGTATGAGTCGCAATGCTAGCTGTCACCCCCCCACTCCAATCAGTTTGGATGAAAGCAAAATTAACTCCTTGGGCTTGACTAGAAAAGAAAAGGCTGGATGTTAGGGCAATAAGCGTTATGGCGGAAACAATCCTAATTGATTTCTTTTGAATTAAATTTTTAATTTTAGAAATAAAAAAAGCCTGTCCAGCCAGGGAACCAGATAGAAAAAATCTGCTTCTTTGCTTGTCATTTTTATGCAAAAATGTTTTTGATTTCAGATAGGAAGGCATATTTTTTTATTTTGATTTTGTTTTGAAATGGCCAATCCTGATTTTACTTTTTTTAAGCCATCCCTTATCCGCATTATAACATAAGAATACCGGCTACACAATGGAAGTTAACCACAAAACGGAAAGATGCGCGACTATTCGACCGTTACGGACTTAGCCAAATTTCGCGGTTTATCTACGTCAAAACCTTTGGCTACGCCCACGAAATACGCCAGAAGCTGCAAAGGCACTACTGACAACAACGGGGTGAGCATTTCTAAAGTTTTGGGGATATAGATCACGTCATCCGCTATTTTTTTGATATCCTGATCGCCCTCGGTCGCGATAGCGATGATGCGCCCGCCGCGCGCTTTGATTTCCTGCATACCGGAAATCGTTTTTTCATAGACGCTATCACGCGGCGCGATAAACACCGACGGGAAATCCTTATCGATGAGCGCGATCGGCCCGTGTTTCATTTCGCCGGTTGCATAACCTTCCGCATGCACATAGGAAATCTCTTTTATTTTCAACGCCCCTTCCGTAGCGATGGGAAAATTATATTTCCTGCCAAGATACAAGAAATCCCGATATTGGGCATATTTTTTAGCGATCTTTTTGATTTCTTTATCCTGTTTTAGGATCTCCGTGATAAGTTTCGGGATTTTTTTCAACTCCCTGGCGATCCTTTGTCCGGTAACTAGGGACATATCCCTTTGCCGCCCCAACATCAATGTCAATAGGACTAGGATGCTCAACTGCGAAGTGAAAGCCTTGGTCGAAGCCACGCCTATTTCCGGACCGGCGTGATTATATACGCCCGCATCGGTTTCCCGCGCGATCGTCGAACCGACCGTGTTCACGATACCTAAAGTCAGCGCGCCTTTATTTTTAGCTTCCCGGATAGCCGCCAAGGTATCGGCCGTTTCTCCGGATTGGGAGATCGCCAGCACGGCCGTTTTTTTATCTATGATCGGTTTCCGATAACGGAATTCGGAAGCATATTCCACTTCCACCGGAATGCCGGCATATTCTTCCAGCATATACTCGCCTACCAGCCCCGCGTAAAACGAAGTGCCGCAGGATACGATGATGATTTTTTTAACTTTGCGCAATTTTTCAACCACGCTTTGCAAACCGCCCAGTTTTGCCATACCATCTTCGACGATGATCCTCCCGCGGATCGCATCTTCGATCGCCGCCGGCTGTTCGAATATTTCCTTCAACATAAAATGGGCGTAGCCTTGTTTTTCCGCTTTTTCCAAAGACCAGTCCAATTTAGTCACTTCTTTATTTTTTGTCTTATTTTTTATAGTCCGCACGTCAAAATTATCCTTTGTGACAATCGCGACCTCCCCGTCTTCCAGATAGATGACTTTCTGCGTGTGGCGGATAATCGCCGAAACATCCGAAGCGATTATGAATTCATCTTCTCCGATGCCCAAAACCAACGGACTGCCGCTTCTGGCCGCGATGATTTTGTCCGGTTCGTTTTTATTGATGATCGCCAGGCCGTAGGTGCCGCGGATTTTTTTCAAAGCTTCGAATATCGCATCTTCATATCCTAATTTCTTATTCAATTCCTCAATCAGATGAGCCAACACTTCGCTGTCCGTTTCTGATTTGAATTTATGGCCCTGCCTTTCCAATTCTTTTTTCAGTTCCTGATAATTCTCGATAATCCCGTTATGCACCAAGCTTATATCTCCGGCGCAATCCTGGTGCGGATGGGAATTCCTATCGCTCGGCTTGCCATGGGTGGCCCAGCGTGTATGCGCGATTCCGACCGTTCCGGAAACATCCCTGCCTTCGATCTTATCTTCCAAGTTGGCGACCCTGCCGACAGCTTTGGCCATAAATCCTTTTTTCCCGTCCAGAATCGCGATTCCAGCCGAATCATAACCGCGATATTCCAAACGTTTCAATCCCTCGATCAGGATCGGCGCCGCTTTTTGTTTTCCTATATAACCGACTATTCCGCACATAAAATTTATCTTTAATAAATTATTCTAAAAATATAATACACTCGTCGTGATAATCGCGCCAGACATAAATATGATCGACATCCAGCCGAAAATCCGCACCCAAACCGGATTAGTTTCTTTACCCATTATTTTCTTATCGTCACCCACGATCATTATGGCGATAAGAAGTGGCAAGGCTATGATACCGTTCAAAAAAGCCGAGTAGTATAAAGCTAGGATCGGATTGATGTGGAAAAAATTCAAAGATAGGCCGACTAGGATTGAAAAAGTGATAACCAGGTAAAAACCTTTAGCCCGGGAAAACTTCTCTTCCAAGCCCTCCCGCCATTTCATAATCTCAGCCAGGGCATAAGCGCCGGATCCAGCCAAAACCGGGATGGCCAGCATTCCAGTTCCGATGATGCCGAAAGCGAATAATAAGAAGGCATGCTTGCCGGCCAGCGGCTGCAATGCCAAAGCCGCCTGTTCGGCCGAACCGATGTCCGTAATGCCGTTTTTAAACAGGACTTCCGCCGTCGTCATCACGATAAAGAAAAAAACCACATTCGCCAGAATCATTCCCGTGCCGACATCGGTCCGCATCCTGGCTATCCTGTATCGCAAATTGCCATTTCTTTTCCTGCCCAATAATTTGTGGAGCCGCTGGCTTAATTTATTTTCCTCGACTTCTCCCGATGTCTGCCAAAAAAACAAGTATGGAGTGATACTGGTCCCGAAGACGGCTATCATCGCGAAAATATATTCTTTGCTGAATGTGATTTGCGGAATAAAAGCGAAACTGAAAACTTCCCGCCAGGCTGGATGCACTATAAATCCGGTCGCCACGTACGCCAAGACGGAAATCGCCAACCACTTTAAAAATTTAGCATACATATGATAACCGATAAAAATTTCAAGGATAATCGTCAGCAAAGCGAAAAATATGGCAGCCGCATAAAAATTCACTGGCATCAGTAATTGTAAAGAAGCGGCCATCGCTCCGAGATCAGCTCCAATATTGGCCACATTAGCGACAATCAACAATAGAACTGCGGAACTGACGATTTTTTTCTTGTAATGTTTTTGTAAAACCCCGGCCAACCCGCGGTTAGTCACGATACCGATCCGCGCGCAGACCTCTTGGATAGCCAGCATCATCGGCAAAAGCCAAGCTGCCATCCAAAGGATGCCGAAACCGAATTTCGCTCCCACCGAAGAATATGTCGCAATACCTCCCGGGTCATCATCTGACGCTCCGGTCACAAGCCCGGGTCCAAGCGCCCGGACGAAGTAATAGGCCCTGATCCAAGGATTTTCAATCAATTCGGCGATTCTCACCGCTTCCGTCTTGGCGATTTGCAAAGTCCCATCAACCGTCCTGACCGCTTTGACCTCGCCCCAAATTATCAGTTTTTTGGCAAGCACCAATGGAATGCCGACCTCGTGCCGAAACTCGGAAAGCGTGAATGTTTTTTCTTGTTTTTTATTTTCCATATTTAGCGTAAAATAATTTTCTCGGCTTGTTCCAGATTTTCAACTTCAAAATCGCACAGCTCATTTTTCCCGTCAGCGTATCTACCTTCCTTCCTCTTCAAAAGAATCGTCCGGATAACAGGATATTTCCTTTTGACACTTTCTATATGGGATATCCTATCTTCGATGAAATAGACATTCTCTTTGGACAAATCAATCCCTTCCCGGTCGATCAATCCAGCAACAGCTTTCTCTTTCAATTCGCTGCCGATTTCAATCGCCTTGAAAAAATCCCCGATTCCGGAATTTGAAATTTTCGCCTTTTGGAAATCAGTAAGCGAATATGAAACTATGAACAATTCTTCTTTGCGGAATTTTTTCAAAAAACCGGTCACATCCGGAAAAACGTACCGGCTCGTATCGGAAACGAAATCCATCACCGATTTTTCTAAATTTTTCCCGATCTCCTTTTCTTTCTTGAAAATCCTGCCAATATGCCGGATAGGATCATATTTCTTAATTCCGCCGACGCTCTGCGGATCATAATAAAAACGCTCGAAAACTTCTTTTGAAATCCCATATGCGGCGAACACTTCCAAATAATCATCCTTGAATTTCTTGGTATTGAAAAGCACATCGTCAAAATCGATAAAAATCTTCATATTATTTCTTTGATTATACTTTCATATTCCCCCATCTCGAAAACTACCGATAAGACCCTGGCCAGCTTTTCGCTGTTATGCCGGATGAATGAACGTGTTTTGGAGATATTGTCACCCTTGGCTTTTTTAACTTCATTTTCCTGCAGTATATCGGCAGAAACGATCCGATAACTTCTTGGGCTTTTTTCATCCCGTATTTTCACGATCGAGCCAACTCCCTCTATCTGTTCATATTTTTCGATCAGTTTGGCGGGAAGTTTTTTCTTATTGAATGTCACGAAATCCATCCTCCCCTTGCCGATGTGTTTTTCAATCTCCGAAACGTAATCTTCAAGGAAAAAATTTCCCGTCTGGCCTTTCTTATTGGTCAAATTGCAATTGAAAATGACTTTCGCCCGTGATTTCCTAACGGCTTCGCTGAAACCGCCGACCAAAAAGTTGGGGATGATCGAGCCATACAAATCACCTGGGCCGATAACTATGAAATCAGCGCTTTTAATACGGTCAACCGCTTTCTTATAAGCCCTGACTTCAGGATCCAAAAAAACCTTTTCGATTCCGGAAGACCGAATACCCTGATTGTGGTCCAGATGATTCTCCCCCGCCAGGATTTTCCCGTTTTTCAACCGTATATGCAGTCTCATCTGGTTTTCGCTCACGGGAATGACCTCGCCCTTGACATCCAAAATTTCTGCCGCATCCTCCACGCCTTTGGCAAAGCTTCCGTTTATTTTTTCCAATGCCGAAAGTAAAAGATTCCCGAAATTATGGCCTTTAAGACCGCCATTATCGAAACGGTAATTTATCAGCTTGCGCAGGATGTCGGATGAATCGCTGAGCGCCACCAAGCATTGGCGCACATCGCCCGGCGGCAAAACCCCTAATTCATCCCGCAATATACCGGTCGATCCGCCATCGTCAGCCATTGAAACGATCGCCGAAAGATCGACTGGGTATTTTTTAAGCCCCGATAGCAACATAAAACTTCCGGTGCCTCCGCCGATCGTCACGATTTTTTTTCTTTTCATAGTCAAACGAATTTATGGATAACCTTCTCGGCTTCGGCCAAATCATCCGGATTGCCGATCGCATGCCAAATAGTCGCTTTCTCGACTTTGACCGCATAGTCCTTAGCCATTTTAGCTAAGGTTTGCGGCAAACCAAATTCCCCTCCGCCGATCGGAACCAAATCATAATTGAATATTTCCTTGCTGATCACATATACGCCCGTATTTGCCAGTTTGTCTTTGGAACGCTTCGGCTTTTCCACGATTTCCACCATATGCCCTTTCTGATTGGTTTTAATGATTCCAAATTTACTCACATCCTCCACTTCCCGGCCCAAAACGGCCAAATTATGCTTGATTAAGGCCTTAATATCTTTCTTGTGATACAAATCATCACCCATCATAACCAGGAATCTGTCTTTCAAAACGCTTCTAGCTAAAAAAAGGGCCCCGCCGGTGCCATTCAAATCGGTCTGGAAAACATACGTAACCTTGCGTCCGTTGAAATACCGTTTGAAATGGTTCATTATGTATTCACCGTAATAACCGACCACGAAAACGATCTCCTTGATTTCCCGCGGCAAGGCATTTATCTTATGTTCCAGAATCGGTTTGCCTTTTATTTTTAACATCGGTTTCGGAATCCCGTTAGTCAGGTCTTCCATCCTCTTCCCCCGCCCCGCTGCTAATATCACTACTTGCATAATGGTGCCATTAAAGATTAGACGACTATATTCAAAAGCCTTCCTGGTACAAAAATTATTTTTCTGATTTCTTTGCCGTTGATATGGGCTTTTATCTTTTCGCTTTCCAACGCGGCAGCCTTGGCGCCGTCCTGGTCGATATCCGCACCGACTTTCAGCATATCGCGCATTTTGCCATTCACTTGGACCACCAGATTGACTTCTTCGTCTTTGATAATTCCAGGATCGTAATCCGGCCAAGCGGAAGCGAAAATGCTTTCCGTATTTCCCAGTTTTTCCCAAATTTCTTCCGCGATATGCGGAGCGAACGGAGAAAGGATTTTTACGAACAACCCATAGCTATCCTGGGATATCCCTATTTTTTCCGCCTCATTCACCAAAATCATCATAGCGGAAACGGCCGTATTGAATTTCATCATTTCAATATCCTCGCCGGTTTTTTTGATGGTTTTATGCACCAAAGACCGGATACCTTCGCCATCTTTATCGGTAATTTTTTCTTGCAACCGCCAAATCCTTTCAAGGAATCTTTTCACCCCCACGATACCTTGCGTATTCCATGGTTTGGCATCTTCAAGCGGTCCCATGAACATCTCGAATATCCTGAGACTGTCAGCTCCGAACCCGGCCACCGCATCATCCGGATTGACCACATTCCCCAAAGATTTTGACATTTTGCGTCCATCCTCAGCCAGAATCATACCCTGGTTCCTGAGTTTCAAAAACGGCTCATCAAATCCGATGCGGCCTAAATTATGCAAAACTTTAGTGAAAAACCTGGCATAGAGCAGATGCAAAACAGCATGTTCCGCTCCTCCGACATACAAATCAACCGGCAACCATTTCTGGATCTTTTCCTTGGCGGCAAATTCCATGCCGTTCATATGGTCGACATAGCGGAAATAATACCATGAGGAACAGACGAAAGTGTCCATCGTGTCCGATTCCCGCCTGGCGCTTCCGCCACATTTCGGGCATTTCACATCATGAAATGATTTCGAATTGGCCAAAGGCGACTCGCCGGTCGGTTTGAAATCGACGTCCGTCGGCAAAACGACCGGCAAATCCTTTTCCGGCACGGCCACTTCACCACACTTGTCACAATAGATGATCGGGATCGGCGCGCCCCAATAGCGTTGGCGACTTACCAGCCAATCACGCAAGCGGTAGTTGATCGTTTTTCTTGCCAAGCCTTTCCCGGACATCCATTCGATAATTTTTGGTCTAGCTTCGGCTGAGGTCAATCCATTGAACTGTCCGGAATTCACCAAAATTCCGTCATCACTGTAACATTCTTCCAGATTTTCAATCTTTTCCCATCTATTATCGTCTTTATCCTGTGGACGGATTGAAACTTTCAGCGGAATATCATATTTCTTAGCCATTTCAAAATCACGCTCATCGTGCGCATCGGCAAAAACCGCGCCCGTTCCATAATTAGCTAGGACAAAATCGGAAATCCAAACCGGTATTTTATCCTGATTCGCCGGATTTACCACATATGCTCCGGTGAAAATCCCGTTTTTATTTTTTTCCAGTCCGGTTCTTTCCAATTCGGTTTTCTTCTTGCTTTCTTCGACATATTTTTCAACTGCGGCTTTGTTTTCCGCCGTAGTGATTTTTTCAACCAAGAAGTGTTCCGGAGCCAAAATAATATATGTTCCGGAGAAAATCGTATCTATCCTCGTAGTATAAACCGTGATTTTTTCCGTAGAGTTCTCCAAAACGAAATCCACTTCCGCACCGAATGATTTTCCGATCCAATTCCTTTGCGCCGCTTTGATCGACTCCGGCCAATCCAACTTATCCAAACCATCCAAAAGACCGGATGTGTCTTTGTTTTTTTCGATAAAATCCGTGATTTTGAAAAACCATTGTTCCAAATCCTTCTGCACTACCGCATTCTTGCATCTTTCACAGATCCCGCCTTCCGCCTGTTCATTGGCCAAGACCGTTTGGCAAGAATTGCACCAGTTCACCTTGGCTTTCTTTTTGTAGGCTAGGCCATTTTCATATAAAAATAGGAAAAACCATTGCGTCCATTTATAATATTCGGGATTGGAGGTATCGATTTCGCGCGACCAATCATAAGACATTCCCAGTGATTTGATTTGCCGGGTAAAGTTTTTAATATTTTCATGGGTCACCGCATCCGGATGCACGCCGGTCTTGATGGCGTAATTTTCCGCCGGCAAGCCGAAGGCGTCCCAACCCTGCGGATGCAGGACATTGAAACCTTTTGCCCGCCAATAACGCGAAACTATGTCCGTCGCCGCATAACTCTCCACGTGTCCGACATGCAGACCAGCCGCCGAAGGATAGGGAAACATATCCAGAATGTATTTTTTTGGCTTATTTGAAGCATTATCAGCCGTATACAATGATGGGTTATCCCCCCAATATTTCTGCCACTTAGCCTCTATTCCCTTTGGTTCGTATTGTTCCATATGTTTTTACTTTACTATCCCAGTTTAGCTCATTTCAACTTTTTTTTCAAGAAAATCAAAAAACGAAAAAACCCGGACTTACTATGCCTGCCGGTATTATTCCATCCCTTAAAAAGCCTTATTAGGTCCGGCCAGGCTTCGCTAAAATGAAAATTTAACGGCCATGGGAAGATGCGCCCCTCGATAATCCGCAATCGATCTTGGAAAAATCAGGATTGCTCAAAGATTATTTTATCATTGCCAGGCTCATATACGACCGTCTTGTTCCTGCCGGTATTTTTAGCTCGATACAAAGAAGTGTCCGCCCTTCGGATCAAATCCTCCAGGATATCGTTAATATTATCATCTGTGGTAGATTCCCATTCTTTAATTTGATCCGTTCCGACACAACCGATGCTTACGGTTTTTTTGAAAGATTGCTGATTATCCTGCTCGTCAAGCACAACGATACCGGCTCTTTCCACATTCTTCCTGATTTTTTCCGCAATCGTTTGGGACAACCGGCTATCGGTGTCATACAGCGCGACTATGAATTCTTCTCCGCCGAAACGGTATAGCAAATCGGATTCCCGGACTGAATTCCGGATGATATCCGCCACTATCTTAAGCGTCTGGTCTCCGGCCAAATGCCCGAATTCATCATTGACCTTTTTGAAAAAATCCATATCGATCATAAGGACCGCGCAATCATGGTTATTGCGCTTTGCCAAACCCAGAAGGCATGGCATTTCCCCATAAAGTGCCTTTTTATTCCTAAAGCCGGTCAAACCGTCAATCCAATTTGACTTTTGCGCTTCAAATTTTTCCAAATTAAGATCGGTGAATTTATTGGCATATTTTTCAAGACAATCCTCCAAAAGCCCGTCCCTTTTGTATTCTTCCCTAAACTTATCTTCCGCTTTAGCCAAATCATACACTGAATCATCCTCAAGACTGTCGGATTTCCGAAGATTATCGACCCGTTCCCGCGTCTTTTTATGCTTCCTTATTATGTCCGGGGAATAAAATCTGTCTTCTGACATATTTTTTAGATTAAACGATTTAACGGCAACAGTTCGGGATCGCCTGGCATCTTTTTTATTTTTTCATCTTAAAATATATCTTCCGGCCGGCCAAGAACAACAAGATGAAGATCAGTACATACAAGATTATGACCGGTATGATGCGGATAACCAGGACGATAGCGAAATTAACCAATCCCTGCATATCCTTGAATAGCGCATTAAAAGTTTCTTTGACTACTTGCCAAGGCCGCCAAGTATCCGAAAAGGTTATTTCAGCATCCTCGGCCAGATTGATAGTTATGGACGACATATCTGTCCTTGAGTCCATAAATTTCAGACGGCCTTGCAGCATTTCAATCTCGCCCCTGACTCTTGATAGCTCCCTGGTCACATCCAGAATATCACTGATCTTGCCGGACATATCCAAGATTTTCAAAAAGGATTGCTCCTCAGCCTGCTTGTTTTTTAACTGCGCCTGCAAGTCGCTATATTCCTCAGTCACATCCTGCCCCGAAATCGATTCACGCACCACCAAGGTAGCGATTTCCTTGATTTCATTGAAGGCTTTTTCAAAATTATCCGCCGGCACTTTCACCGTCATCGTTCCGTTTTTGATATTTTTAGCGCTCTGATAAAAATTGGAAGTCTGCACGTCTCCGCCATTATCTTTCGCGATCCGTGTGATTTTTTCCGCGGCACCGTCGGCATCATTCACTTTCAAATCCATATTGCCGGTTTTGACAACCTTCCTATCGCTAGCCGGCAAACCGTCGTCCGAAACGTCGCTAAGCATCATCGGTTCTGACGATCTTATGCCAGCCGATTCAGGCGATGCCTTTTGCATCGGAGCCATCGATGGCGAAGAAAAACCGCCGTCTAACATCACAGTCGCATCCTGCATCGCGTTATTTTGACCCGGCGCACTTTTCCCGATCATACCCAAAACCGTCACAACCGCGGCCAGGAGGATTATAAAAATAGCCGTGCCGACAATGATTTTTTTCATTTTTTCCATTTTGTTTTTTTAGTTATTACACCTTTTGTCCAGTATACCACAAAAAACCTCGATCGACTGTGCATAACTCAAGAATTCCAAAGCTCGGTTTTAGAATGTTCAAGCTTGATTTTAAAAAAAATAAAAGGAACTCAATGAGTTCCTTTTCATCCCAATTATATTGGGGATCAACCGATAAGCACGAATTGCATATGCTTGTTTCCGTTTATTACACGGACATAAATCATCATCACGCCGACATCCGGATATTTATCCAGAATTTTAGTGCGCATTCTTTTGAGTTCCTCCCGTTGGAAACACTCCTCTTCATATGCGTCAACAAACGCGGAAAGGCCTCCATACGCTCCGCAATCCGCGTGTTGGACCAATACGAATTCCCGGCAACCATACTTTTCGTACGCTACCTGCATACTTTTCCAAGCTGTCCGACTTTCAGCCAAAAAGCTCTTGACCGAGCCTGGAAGACCTATGACATTGAAATACTTAATTTTAAAAGCCTCCCTGATGCAAATCCTGGTTGCCGGTCTAAAGCGATAATCCAGACACTGTATCACAGTGGTCGGACAAGCTGTGACTCCTCTGAACCGATATGGCGTCCTGAGACAGACCTCCTCGCTACCATCTTCAAATACCTTGGAAAACTCGATTTCAGACTGGTCCTTCACCAGCCGTACATAAATCAAATCGATCCTCATATTAGGATGCAATCCGCTGACCATACGAAACGCGTCAACGAGCCCCTTTTTATGGTAATAATCCTCATCCATCCTGGAACCGAACCTAGTCGAACCGATTCCATCTTTGAGAAAATCCACATGTTGAAAGATTACAATCCTTTCAGCATCATGTTTGTCTACGGCAATTTTAAGAGTTTCCGTAAGTATCCGGCTTTCCCGAGAAAAATTCTTCGAGAAACTCTGGATTCCCAACAGATCAAACATCTCCAAGCCCAATACCACCCTGGAGCAAGATATCATCTCGCCCAGAAAATTAAAGCTAATGGGCATTGCGACTATAGCATCGCATTTAGAAACATTGAAGGGCAAGGTCGCAATCACCTCGCCCTCAAGTATTAATCCTTCAGCAGCCTCAACAGACATAAGTACCCCCTTGAATTTTGTTGATGATAATCAAAAGTACAATCCTATTAAAAAAATCAAATATCCCTACAAAAAAAACTACATATCCGTTCCGGAATAACTGAGATTCAACGACTTGTTGCAAATCGGAAAATCAGGCACGATATTGCCCGGCCCGATTATGCCAAATAGCGCCCAATTGCAAAAAGACGGGTCGCGCGGGAAACATCTGTCAATTATTCCGTCTTTTATCCGTAGCGCGCACAATACTTCCCCCCGCCATGATTCTACCGCTCCCAATCCGAAACCGTCTTTTATCCCGCATCCAGCCACAATTTCCCCATCTTCCAAATTGGAGATTATTTTTTCAATCAATCCTATCGCCTGTTTGAGTTCCTCAATGCGGACTTTGTACCGGGCGTATACGTCGCCTGTCGTTTCCGTAACAACCTCCGCCGGAAATTCAGCATAAGACGCATAGGGGAAATCCCTCCTGACATCCCTGTCCAGGCCGGAAGCGCGTGCCGGCACGCCCAGCGCGCCGAAAGCCTCCGCCGCGTCCTTAGGCAATATGCCGGTGGTCTGCAAGCGATCCAGAAACCCGTCCGAATCCAAAGCCGTACCCACGATATCCAGCGTCTCTTCGCAAGCGCCTTTCGCCACCGAAAAAGTATGCCGTAATTCAGCTTCGGCAAAATCTTTGCTTACTCCGCCAGGAACGATAGCTCCGCGCCAAAACCGGTTGCCGAGCATTTTTTCTGAAAGCCTCATCATCCGTTCCTTGATGCGGAAACAATTAGCCGCCACGAAACTGTAGCCGGTCCCCATCCCGCCGATATTTCCCAAATCATGGATATGCATAGTCATCCTTTCAAGTTCGCAAATCAAAGCGCGCAGCATTTTCGCCCGCTTCGGGATTTCACAGCCGGAAATAGATTCGACCGCTTGGACATATGCCAAAGCGTGGGAAGCCGCCATATCTCCGGAAAGCCTTTCGATAAAAGGCAGTCCCTCAGAAACCGTCTTGCCTTCCAATAATTTTTCCACCCCTTTATGGGTGAAAAATAATTTGCCCTCCAGCGTGATAATCCTTTCTCCGGCCACGTTGAACCTGAAGTGTCCCGGTTCGATTATGCCGGCGTGGATCGGTCCGACTGGAATTTCATAAATTTCTTCTCCCTCGACGTGAAGCATCGGATATTCGACGTTAGCGTGTTCCATCTTAGTATTCCAGGCGAAATCTTTGCGCAAAGGAAAAATGTTTTCTGGGACATTCTCATGACGGACAAGCCTACGCAGATCGGGATGGCCTTCCGGTTCGATTCCGAACATATCCCGCAGATATCTTTCATACCAATGCGCCGCCATAACCGTCCTTGTGATCGAAGGATAGACGGGATCGCTTTCCGGAATGGACGCCGAAACGATCAACCGCTCGTGCGCGACATCATTGGAAAATACCGCGTGTACGCCGAATGATTTTTTTTCCACCCTATCATCCGTACCGAAAAGAAGGGAAAGCGGCAACTTATACCCGTTGACGAGCGACGCGGTTACGAAAGCCAGCTCATCGCGGCTGACTGACACTTCAAAGACATCATTGCTTTTTTTTACAAGCGCCAGATTGGAAAATTTTGAAATTATTTCGGCTGTTTTCATATGGATTATTTTAGAAAAAAGTAAGACTTAGTAACTGACCGTTTTGACCAACGATTCCACGAATGCCAATCCTGCCGGCGAAGTCAAAAAGAACGGGGCGCTAAAAACAAAAGCTAATTCGACTGCCATAACGGTATGGGTGATATTCCATTTTTCCACTTTCATTTTTTTCCCGTCCTCGCTCCCGAAAACAAGCATCAGAGACAAGCGGAGCATCGCGAAAGCAACCAAACTCAGCATAACCAGCACAAAAACCGCCAATGGCCAATGCGCGAAAAACATCCGGGAAAAAAGGATGAATTCGCTTGCGAAAAGCACGGATGGCGGAACGGCGATAATCGCTAAAACGCCTAGCAAGAAAAGCGCACTGCTGTATGGCGCATATTTCATCGCCCCTTTCACCTTTTCAATCTTGGTGGTTTTCCATTTAAGCAAAAATTCCCCCGCCCCGAAAAACAATGCCGATTTGGTAAAAGTGTGTCCGATCATATGTATGAACGCCGCCACGAGACCAAGCGGAGAAAGGGCGACCGCCAAAGATATCAGTCCCATATGTTCGATGCTGGAATAGGCCAAGGCCCGTTTGTAATTGTTTTGGATGAGCATCGCCAAAGCCGGCAAAACGATCGACATCAGACCGAAAATAAGGAAAAACCGATTGGTCCAATCCGGTTGCCCGAGCGACCCGTCCACGATATGTTTGAAGCGTATGACCACGTATAAAGCCACATTAAGAAGGACTCCGGAAAACAAAGCGGAAATCGGGGAAGGAGCTTTACTATGGGCATCCGGAAGCCAGGTATGCATCGGCACCAGACCGATTTTGGTTCCGAATCCGACAAATATAAACACGAACGCCCACCTGAGAATATTAGGATCGAGGGATCCGGCGTTATCAGTCAAAAATGTCATAGAAGAAAAATTGCTTTCGTCGCCCAGAAGATGTCCGGCATAATTCGCCAGCAGCACTCCCGCAAACCCGAGAGTGATCCCGGTCGAACAAAGGATGATATATTTCCAGGCCGCCTCGACCGAAGTCCTTTTCTTATATAATCCTACTAGGAATGTCGAGAAAAGAGTCGTGCTTTCCAAAGCCAGCCAGACCAGGATCGTATTGTTAAAAAAAACGACCGCCAACATCGAAAGCGCGAATAAGCTTATCAGAGAAAAATATGTCTTCACCTGCGAAACATTCAAGATATTTTCACGATATTCATATCCGATATACCGATAACTCACGAACATCGAAGCCATATAAACAAACGCTATCAGGGATGCCATAAGCGCGGAAAAGGAATCAATCATCCACCAACTGTCCGACCAGGCCGGCTCAGCGAAGAAAAGGACCGGAAAGGAAAGATTAAAAACGGCCAGGCCGCCCAAAACAGCAATCCAGACCGAACTTAGCCGGATGTTTTTTTCACTTTTCAGAAATTGCGGCAACAAAGCGCCGAATAAGAATATAATACTTGCTATTACCATAAAATTAATCTATTAAATTACGTAATTCCTCGGTATCGGTCGAACCGTACAATTCCCTGATATGGGTGCTTAATTTCGATAGGACGAATACGCTTATCAATGTGACCGCGAAAATTCCCAATTCAACGACAACCGGCAAAGTTTTGACCGTCACCAGCGTGAATAAAGCCAGTCCGTTCTCCAAGACCAATAGTCCGATTATTTGCGAGCAAATGTTACGCATAATTACCATCTTCATAGTCCCCATCAAAATCAACGCTATGGAAGCGAAAAGGATGCTCACCCAGGCTATGCCGCCGACCAAAGGGATGCGGATTGTCACAAAAAACGCGACTACCAAGATAATGGCCGCCAACAGATAACTTGAAGCTGGCCGCAAAAATGTCTTGGCTTGGTTGGTTTTGTCATACTTTTTAAGCATACCTTTGATCAGGAATGGTACGCCGAAAACTTTCACTAAAATAGTGACAGCTGCGAAAAAAAACAAATGCGCCGCATCCTGGATCTCCGAAAACCCCAGCGAAGCCGCGATTCCCGCGATGGAAAGCGAAGAAAATATGTAATAGCGCAACACCGGCCTCGTCCTCAGGTTTCCGAATATAAGGACGGTGAAAAGAATGGTCAAAGCGACGAAAAAAGTATAATAATTGCTGATAAAATCCATCGATTTAGCCAATACCGCTGCTGCCATCCCGAAGAAAGCGACGAAAAAAGAAATTGAAACGAACTCGTTTATGCGGTAAAAACGCATCTTTACGATTACCGATTCAAGCAGCGCCAGCAGCGCCATTACGGCTATGACTTTTATGATACCCAAGATAATCCCGGCTGCGATTCCTGAAATTCCGACAGCCGGATCCAATAGCGTTCCTGGGAAAATGAAATTGCAAATCAAAAAAGAAAAAACCGTCAATTTTATAGCCGAAGCATATTCGAGCATCGCCAGGAACGGACCGGAATATTCCAAAATCATCGCTTCATGGACCATCGTCAATTCAAGATGCGTAGCCGGATTATCCACCGGATACCGGGCGTTCTCCCCCAGGGCTAGCAACACCAAAGCCACGATGGAAAGTATGAGGAAAGGATTGGCGGAAATAAGTCCGCTGACCATCATCCCGTCGATAGTGAATGAATGCGACAATAATCCAAAAGCGGCAAAAACCATAATCATAGTCGGTTCCAATAGCGCGGCGATCGTCATCTCCCGGCTCGCACCCATTCCTCCGAAAGCGCTGCCCGAATCAAGGCCGCCCAGGACCAAAAATATCGAACCGAACATCAAAACTCCGGCCACTACCAGAAAATCGCTCGTGAAAATAAGGTTCCCGCTGTGGAATATCGTCGGAACCAGAAAAGCGAAACACAACGAGCTAGCCAAAACCACAAAAGGAACCACCCTGAATACCCAAGAACTGGCCTTGGGAAAAACCATTTCCTTTTTGAACAACGTCGCCAAAGACACATAGGCCAAAAACGGGGAAGCGCCTTTTCTGCCCTGGAATCGCGCCTTGATAAACCGGACCAACCCGGCTGCGAACGGCGCCGCTGCGACAATGAATAAAAATTGGATCAACAAATTTGATATTTGCATCATAGGGCGATCATTAAAGTGATAATTAAGGTTACGACCAACAATAATAAATAATATTGGATCCGCCCGGTGTGCACCAGCCGTATTTTTTCCGCTATCCACAAAATCGATTTAGCGACCGGAACATACAGTTTTTCATACCAAACTGAAGTGACATCCAAATGGAAAGTTTTTCTTGCGATCCATATATTGGTGTCCACGACCGGAATGGAAACGATATCCTTCTTTCTTTGTAAAAGCGGCAAGAAAAAAAAGCGAATCGGGGCGGAAAAAGCCGTAGATGTATATTCCATACTAGCATCGATCGGTTGTCCGCAATCCCAGGTATGGTATTCACGCTCCTTCTTATTGCCACCCGCCAAAATCTTATATGTAATAACCGATAATGCCGCGAATAAGATAGTTATGGCCGTTATCTGCAACGATGAAATGCCGACCGATGCCTCCAGGCCGTTTTGATTGAAAAATATCCGTCCGACGTTGCCAGCGACCGCATCCAGGATGTTTTTTGCGAAGACGCCTAAGGCTATCGTCACAAAACCAATTACGGCCAATGGAATCACAAATAGCCGGTCATTCCCGTCTTCGCTATTATGTAACGCGGTTTTTGGAAGTCCGAGCATAGACATACTGTAAATTTTGACCATAGCGAAAACCGCCAGTCCGCTCACGAGAGCAAACAAGGAAAGAATCGATAAAAGAACGGCTGCTGGAAAAAGCTCCGATCCGTAAATCTGGAGCAAACTAATAAGCGCGGTAACGAATCCCCATTCGCCATAAAACGTTCCCAACGGGGGCAAAGCCGCCGATGCAAGGATTATAACTAAAAATAGCGAGGAAAACAGCGGCATAGCTTTTGCCAGGCCACCCATAACGTCCAAACTTTTGGAATGCACCCGATTAATGACCACTCCGGCGGACAAAAATAATCCCGTCTTAAATACCGCGTGGTTTATCGCATGGAAAATGCCGTAGGCTATCAGGAAAACCACCATAACCGGAACCTCCCCCTCCGCATTTTTCGTTATCACGTAGATTGCCGTACCCAGTATCAAAAAAATGATGCCCATATTTTCAATGCTCGAATAAGCGAAAGCTTTTTTGATGTCTTTCTCGACAACCGCATGCAAAGATCCGAAAATTGCCGATACTATTCCCAAAATTATCACCAGCACCCCCGCCCAAGACGGAAAAGAGGAAAACATCAAAACGGTCTTAAGGAATCCGTACAAAGCGATTTTCAACATAAGACCGGACATAAGCGCGGAAACATTCGTAGGCGCCTGCGGATGGGCTTCCGGCAGCCAGATATGGAAAGGTATGAGACCGGCCTTCGAACCGAAGCCAAAGAAAAACAACAGAAAGGCCAAGGCCAAAAAATCCGGCGAAATATTCTGCGTCGCAAGCGCGATGCCATCCAATCTGACATCAGGCGATCCGCCGCCCAAAACCAAGAAACCGCCTAAGATAGCGCCTGCGCCAAGATGCGTCATAACGAAATAAATCAGCGCGGCCCGGAACGATTCTTTGCTGCGGTCAGCCATCACAAGGAAAAAAGAAGCGAACGACATCAATTCCCAAAAAACCATAAAACCGATCGCGTTAGTCGAAAGAAGCACTCCGGCCATTCCAAAAATAAAAACACTTATGAGCATCTGCACGCTCTTGACATCATATGTTTCCCGGTAACGGCTAAGATATTCATATCCGTACAGGACGACAAGGGCGGAAACTCCGCTGACCAACGCCAGAAAAATCGCCGATAGATACGTTATGGAAAGGCCTAAATTAAAAAATGAAGCTGTCTTGAAGATTATCAATTCCCTGCCTGGAAAATCGACTAAAAAAGCGGAGCTGGCAAAAAAACCTATGGCATTGGCGGCGAATAGGACCACATTTGCCAAGCGGAAAGAATTTTTAAAAAAAGAAATTACCGCTGCCGCCAGCGTTCCAAACAAATAAATACAGATTCCATAGATAATAAAACCTTCCATAACGTTATCTTATTTTTTACTTTCGATTCCGCGGAGCGCACCGAGGATTCCTTTTAATATTTCTTCCGGCGTCGGCGGATCGCCAGGAATTTTTATATGCACCGGAATGACTTTTTCTACCGGACCGACTACGGCATAGGAATCTTTCCAAATGCCTCCTGTGCAAGCGCCATCGCCGATCGCGGCCACGATGCATGGTTGCGGAGCCGCTTCATACGTAGTCCTGACCGCTCTTTCCAAATTTCTCGTGACGGGCCCGGTCACAAACAGCATATCGGCATGCCGCGGAGAAGCCACGAAACTCAACCCGAACCGATCGATATCATAATATGCGTTCAACAAAGCGGTTAGCTCTATCTCTTCCGCGTTCGTCGAGCCGCCGTCTACGGCCCGGATATGCAAAGAGCGTCCGCCATATAGCCGTTTGATTTCCTTCCTGATATCCTCGCCGATTTCTTCGAACGTCCCGTCTTTTGAAATCTTATTTCCAGGCTCGGTCACTTTCGGACCAAAAAATAATATTTTTAATAATTTGATGAAAGCCATACTTTTCTGTTATACTCTCTTGCGTGTTTTAGTCAAGATGTATGCCGGTTACCGTGCGGCGTTTTTTAGCAACCCTGATCCTGGCCATCTCTTTTTCGACGGCCGCCGCCACGCGCGCATATTCGCTGTCATCCATTTCGATCTTCTCCTTCTTCAATTCTTCCGCCCTCATCCTCGCTTCCTCAGCCCGCGCCAAATCAATATCTTCAGCCCGCTCAGCCGTATCGGCCAAAACTACCAAGTTATTTTGATTGAATTCGATGAATCCACCCGAAACAGCCATACATACATCCCCCGTATCCGCCTTCAAACAGACTTCCCCGGCCTTGAGCGAAGCGATATATGACCTATGGTTAGGCAAAATAGTGACTTCCCCATCCGTCACCGGCAAAGTCGCCTGGAAAACTTCCGCTTCAAAAACGGTTTTTTCCGGAGTAACAATTTTGAATTTTATTAGTGAAGTCATAAAATTAATTTCAAATTTAAAATTGTGAAATAAAAAAATGTTTTATTTTTTTATTTCATCAATCATCCCCTTCATATAGAATTCCTGCTCCGGAAGCTCGTCATATTCACCCGCCAAAATAGCCTTGAATGACTTGATGGTGTCGGCCAGTTTCACATATTTTCCAGGAGTACCCGTGAATTGTTCCGCTACGAAGAACGGTTGGGACAAGAATTTCTGGATTTTCCTGGCGCGCGCCACCGTCACTTTGTCTTCGTCGGACAATTCTTCCATTCCCAAAATAGCGATGATGTCTTGCAAATCTTTATAACGCTGCAAAACTTTCTGCACACCGCGCGCCACGGCATAGTGCTCTTCGCCCACGATTTTCGGATCCAAAATTGTCGAACTGGAATCCAGCGGATCGACTGCCGGATAAATTCCAAGTTCTGACAAGCCACGTGACAACACGACGGTCGAGTCCAGGTGTCCGAAAGTCGTCGCCGGCGCCGGGTCGGTCAAGTCATCCGCCGGCACGTACACGGCTTGCACGCTCGTCACGGAGCCCTTCTTGGTCGAAGTGATGCGCTCCTGCAACTTACCCATTTCCTCCGCCAAAGTCGGCTGGTAGCCCACGGCTGACGGAATACGTCCTAACAAAGCCGACACTTCAGATCCGGCCTGGGTGAAACGGAAAATATTATCCACGAAAAACAGAACGTCTTTGCCTTCGGTGTCGCGGAAATATTCCGCCATCGTCAAAGCGGACAAGGCCACCCGTTGGCGGGCCCCTGGCGGCTCGTTCATCTGCCCGAACACCAAAGCGGTCTTATCAAGCACGCCTGATTCCTTCATCTCATGGTACAAATCATTTCCTTCACGCGTCCGCTCCCCCACTCCGGCAAAAATCGAATAGCCGCCATGTTCTTGCGCGATATTACGGATAAGCTCTTGGATAACCACGGTCTTGCCGACTCCGGCTCCGCCGAACAAGCCGACTTTGCCGCCTTTCACAAACGGACAGATCAAGTCGATGACTTTGATTCCGGTCTCCAAAATTTCCGCTTGCGTGGATTGTTCCGCAAAACTCGGCGCATCACGGTGGATCGGATCTTTTCTTTCCATCTTCACTTCCGCATCGATTCCGTCGATAGTTTCACCTAACAAATTGAACATACGGCCAAGAACGCCCGCACCCACCGGCACCGAAATCGCCGCGCCCGTGTCCGACACTTCCATCCCGCGCTTGAGACCGTCCGTCGAGCCCATCGCCACAGCACGGACTTTGTTGCCGCCGGTGTGCTGATGGGTTTCCAAAACAAGCTTATTGGGGACTAAGTCCCCTTTTGGGGACTTAGTCCCCCCATCCAAAACGATCTCTAATGCATCGTAAATCCTTGGCAGTCCTTCCGCGAATTCCACATCGACTACCGGTCCGATTACTTGCACTATTTTTCCTAAATTCTTCATAATTTTGTGAGTTTAATTTATTTACTTATTCTACGAAATTACAAATATTTACAAAATTACAAAAGTTCGATAATGTGGTATTTTGTAATTTCGTAGGGTAATTAATTCTCCAACGCCGCCCGTCCAGCTGATATCTCCGCTATTTCCTGGGTGATTTTCATCTGGCGTATCTGGTTATAGGCGAATGTCAAATCATCCCGCATTTCTCCGGCCGCCTCCGTCGCCCCGCGCATCGCCATCATCCGCGCCGATTCTTTGGAAGCGTTTGATTCCAAAATCGCGTGATAAATCTGCATTTCGATCAACCTCGGCAAAATATATTCCAAAACGGTTTCCGGAGCCGGTTCGACTTTATATTCCCGCACAGGCTCGTCCAGTCCATATTCCCTTGCCAGAACATCCATCGCGGCGATTTGTTTCTCCAAATCTATTTTGGAAATCGGCAAGAGCTGGCGGACTTTCGTCTGCTGGCTCATCGCTGAAACATAGTCGGTATAAAAAATAACCACTTTGTCATATTTTTTTGCCAGGTAATCGTCCATCACCACCTTGCTTACGATACGCACGTCATCGATTCCAGGCAGATAGGTTAAATCATTGAAAGAAGCTATGATGTTTTTTCCGGCTTTGCGCACCGTATTCTCACCTTTTTTGCCGATCGTGACAAAATCAATCTCGATTTCCTCGGCTTTGGATGTGATTTTTTCATCTCCGATCCTATTGATCATCAAATTTTCCGGATTGGCTATTTCTTCACGTATCTTCTTGGAAAGTTGCGCGTTGAAAGCTCCACATAAACCCTTATTTGACGTTATGGCGATGGCCAGAACCCTCTTCACTTTGCGCACTTCCAGAAGCCCTGATCTGTATTCCGCAAAAGCCCGCGACAAATTAGTCAGGACGCTCCAAGCGGCATGGGCATACGGCCGGATCGCCAAAACGCTGGCCACGGATTTCCGCATTTTAGCAGCCGAAACCATCTCCATCGCCCGGGTTATTTTCTGGGTATTCCCGACGGATTTTATCCGTCTTCTGATGTCGCGTGTTGATGCCATGACTGATTAATTTTAAATTTTCAATTTTAAATTTAAAATGAAATCCGAATGGATAAATTACAATCATTTAAACATTTGGAAATTAAATATTGATTTAAAATTTCAAATTTATAATTTAAAATTATTAATTTCCGTTCTGATATACTTCCTTAAATTCCTTGATAGCTTTTTCCAAAGCCGCCACTACTTCCTCGCTTAATTCTTTCTTTTCCGCGATCATTTCCAATGTTTCTTTTGAATTGGATTTCAGATATTTGTGAAAATCATTTTCCCAGGACTTCACTTTTTCCACCGCCACATCATCCAAAAATCCGTTGGTCAAGGCATAGAGGATCGCCACTTGGTTTTGCATCGCCATCGGTTCATATTGATCCTGCTTCAAAATCTCAACCGTCCTTCTTCCGCGCTCAATTTGACGGCGGGTGTTTTCATCAAGATCCGATCCAAATTGCGCGAAGGCCTCCAATTCACGGAACTGCGCCAAATCAAGCCGCAACTTTCCAGCTACTTTTTTCATCGCTTTGGTCTGCGCCGCGGAACCTACGCGGGAAACCGATAAACCGACATTAAGCGCCGGACGGATACCTTTGTAAAAAAGATCAGTTTCCAAATATATCTGGCCGTCCGTAATGGAAATGACATTGGTCGGGATGTAGGCCGATACGTCTCCGGCTTGGGTTTCAATAATCGGCAAGGCCGTGATTGAGCCACCGCCATAATTCTCATTCAGGCGCGCCGATCTTTCCAAAAGCCGTGAATGCAGATAGAAAATATCCCCCGGATACGCTTCACGTCCCGGCGGCCGGCGCAAAATCAAGGAAATCTGGCGATAAGCCCAGGCGTGCTTGCTCAAATCATCGTAGATTATCAAAACATCCTTGCCTTTATCTAAAAAATATTCTCCCATCGCACAACCGGCATACGGGGAAATGAATGACAACGCCGCCGGATCGGATGCTCCTGCCACGACCATAATCGTATGTTCCATAGCCCCGCGCTTTTCCAATTCAGCCACGATTCTCGCGATTTTGGATTCCTTTTGGCCGATAGCCACATAGATACAAATCAAATCCTGTCCCTTTTGATTGATGATCGCATCAACCGCTACCGCCGTTTTTCCGGTCTGTCTGTCCCCGATAATCAACTCTCTCTGTCCGCGTCCGACCGGAATGACCGCATCGATCGCCTTGATGCCGGTTTGTACCGGCACGCTTACCGATTTTCTAGTTATGACTCCCGGCGCGATTTTTTCCACCGGATAATACGTTTCGGATTTTATTTCGCCCTTGCCGTCAATCGCCTCTCCCAGCGGACTAACTACCCGTCCGATCATCATATCGCCCACCGGAACTGACAGAATCTTGCCAGTCGATTTGACGATATCGCCTTCTTTGATGCCTTCGTAGGACCCTAGGATCATCGCGCCCACGGCGCCTTCTTCCAAGTTGAGGGCCACACCGAAAATGCCATTGCCGAAATCCAACATCTCACTGGCCATCGCGTCAGACAACCCGGAAATTTTAGCCACGCCATCCCCGACTTCCACCACCGTCCCGATTTTCTCAGTCTGAGTCACTGTTTCAAAATTTTCCAATTGCTTTTTCAGCTGGTCGACGATATAATCCTTCGTATTCATAAATTTATTTAAATTATTTTTAAAATAATGCTTTAACAAATGGTTGATTATTGGAACTCCTTAAAATCCTAAACTATTTCCCAGGTCCGCCAATCTTCTCCGCACGCTAGCATCTATCAGTTCGTCACCGATCCTGATTATTATTCCGCCTCGAATATCCTCATCGACAATATTGCTGATTATCACTTCTTTAGCCGCATATTTTTCCATTATGAATTTTTTGATTCCGTCTTGCGACGCCCTATCCAGCGCTTCCCTGCTGGTCACGTCAGCTTCGACAATCCCATTTTCCTTATTCCAAATGGCTGAGAAATTATCAATAATTTTTCCGGCTGATTTCATCTGCCCATTTTTCCGCAAAAGTTTCAGAAAATTCGCCACCACCAAGCTGATATCGTCTTGGGACTTATCCTTGACTGAAGCGTACAGGGCTTTCGCATATTGATTGACTGACAAACGCATTATTTTATACTTCGATTGATTAAATCGCGATCTTTTTCACTATCCAATTTTTCATCGACAATCTTCCCGGCTGCGACCATTATCAAACCCGCCACTTCAGTTTTCACTTCCGCCAAAATCTTTTCTTTTTCCTGTTCGATCTGTTTTTTGGCTTGTTCCAGTATTTTATTCGATTGGTCCTTGGCCAAAGCCATGATCTCTTCCGCATTCTTGACGGCAGTTTCTTCCGATTTCTTGATTATTTGCTGGGCGTTTTTCCTAGCTTCCACTAGGACCGCCGCCTCCTTTTCAGAAATTTCAGCCAATTTCTTGTGGGATTCCTCGGCATCTTTCAATCCGTTCTCGATTTTTTTCGTCCGTTCTTCCAATATTTTCAGAACCGGACCGTAGGCGAATTTATACAACACAGCCAGCAAAATTACGAAATTGATGAGCTGTGCAAGCAACAATCTCCCGTCGATTCCCAAATTATCCAATAATTCCATTTTTTTATAGTTAATTTTTACGATAACCAATGTACAAAGATCAATGAACAGGAAGATATCACCCGCTGTTCATTGTTCCCTGTCCGCTGATTAGACAAATTTGATGATCAGAGCCACGACCAACGCATAAATCGCGATGGCTTCCGTGAAGGCGATAGCCAGGATCATAGCGGTCTGGATCTTTGAAGTCGCTTCAGGATTCCGACCGATCGATTCCATAGCCTTAGAAGCCAATAAACCGATACCGATTCCAGGTCCGATCGCTCCGACTCCGATCGCAATCGCGGCCGCTAGGGATTTTGCTGCTTCTGCATCCATATGTTTTTATGCCCTTAAACCGCCTAAGTCACGTGTTTACTCCATGATCCTTAAACAGATAAAGGCTTGTTAAAAAAAATTATTAAACCGCCGCATCATTGAACCATTCTGGGATTCAGAGATATGGCCGTCCAACAACCCTGGATCAATGTTCATTCGCCGTCACTGCCATCTTCAAAAATACCAGCGTCAACATCGCAAAAACCAGCGCCTGCACGAATCCGACAAACAATTCCAGAAACAAAAAAGGCAGCGGCACCAAATATGGGACCAAATTCAGCATAACGATCAAAAGCACCTCGCCGGCAAAAATATTCCCAAAAAGACGGAAGGAAAAAGAGATGATTTTGGCCACCTCGCTGATCAGCTCCAGGATTCCCACGAAAGTTCCGATAAAATAGGGTTTGCGCAAAGGATTCACGAAAAATTTACCCGCATATCTGGCCGCTCCTATGGCGGCGATGCCCATAAATTGGATAGTAAAAACCGAGATAAGCGCGATTGCCAATGTCACATTCAAATCAGCCGAAGCGCTCCTGATAAAAGGGACTAGGATCGTCTTGCCATGATGCACTTCATTGATACCGATCGTTCCTAGTCCGGGGACAAGTTCGATCCAATTGGAGAGTATCACGAACAGGAAGATGGTCACCACCAGCGGGAAGAATTTGCGTGTCTGCTCGCGGTCATGCGTAACGCTATTGATCAAATCTAAAAAAGCTTCCATAACATATTCGAATATGTTTTGGAAGCCTTTAGGCACAAGCTTCAGCTTGCTTCGGAGATTAAGAGAGGTCAGGATAATAATTACGCTTAAAATAAGCGTCATCAAAAGCGAGTTGGTAACCGGAAAGGATCCGATATGGAATATTGTTTCTGGCGTAAGTGAAATTTCCATTATTTTCTGTTCATTATATCAGTTGTTTTTTTGTAGACTATATATGCCGAAATGGCGATTGAAACCAAGATGCAGCCAAGCAACAAAAACGGCGAAGTTCCCAGCTTCTTATCCAGAAATCTTCCGGCAAAAGCCAATACCGCCAACGGAACGGCAATGGAATACCCTAATTCCCAGGCGAATGACCAAGCGGAGAAGCCGTCATCTTTTCTAATTTCCCTATCCATTATTTCGCTTTTAATGCGCCTACTTATAAGAAAGTAGCATCACTGTCTATTTTCCCGCAAAATTTAAAAAAAGTCAACCGCTTGAAAATTTCGCTTGAAAATCCCCTAACCAATTCAAAAATCCTATCCTAATTTAAAAAATAATCTGGCATTTTCCGTTGTAACCCGGTCGACCTCTTTGACTGAAATTTCCTTTATTTCTGCGATTTTTTCCTTCACATATGCGACATATGCCGGTTCATTGCGCTTTCCCCTGTGTGGCACTGGAGCCAGATACGGACAATCGGTTTCCAACATTATCCGCTCCAGCGGGATAACTTTCAACACTTCGATGGTTTCAGAACCAGCTTTGGCATAAGTGATGTTTCCCGTAAAAGAAAAAAAGGTATCTGTTTCCTCAAGTAGGATTTTTTTTGTAAATTCCAATCCGCCGCCATAACAATGGAAGACTATCCGCATATCGCGGAACGGATGATGTGAAGATTTGAACACCCTAAGCGCATCCGCATAAGCATCCTCGGGTTCGTCTTTTGACGCCCGGCAATGGATGATAACCGGCAAATCCAACTCCCGGGCCAATTCCAATTGGGCGCTGAATCCCTTTCGCTGGTTTTTTTTCTGCGCTTCCGTTATTTTTTCCCCCGTATGGCTGAAATAGTCCAAGCCAACCTCGCCGATCGCCACGACTTTTTTATCTGCCGCCAATTCCTTGAGACTATGGATATTTTTTGAAAATTCTCCCACTTGGTTGAAGATATGCGGATGCAAACCCACCGCCGCGAAGATATTTTCATTTCCACCGGCCAACCCGACTGACCGCTCGCTGCTTTCCAGATCCGCGCCGACATTGATGATTTTTTCCACTCCGCCGTAAAAAGCCCGCGAAATGGCTTCTTCGCGGTCGCCGTCAAACTGTTTGTCGTCAAGATGGGAATGGGTATCAATCATAATCCTCCTCCTTGGGTTTCTTGCCCATTTTTTCCATTTCTTTTTTCCAAAAATAATAACCGACTGCCGATCCGATCGCGATCAATATCACCATTATTATGATGACATATTGGGTCGTCAAATCGACCGGGACGACGATATTAGTAAAAAGTAATTTGCTTTTTTTGGGCGCTGCTGCTGAAGCATTGTCCTTGAAATTAAATTTTCCGGCGATCCGGCTATTATATTCATCAACATCTATATTCTCATAGCTCTCGCCTCTGGCTCCCATAATGAACTCCCCCGTCCCATCAGCCAAATCCGCGTCCCGGCCGAAATCCTTCTGCAAATCGAAAAGCGATCCTTCCGATGAATTATTTGAATCAGACGGACTGCCAAAAAAGGATTCCACGCCAGTGACGATCTGATCGAACAAGCTGCCGCCGCCAGAACCGGATGACGACCCTCCGCTATCAGCGGCATCATCCCCACTATCCCCAGGTTCTTTCCCGCCCCTGACACCGGTATCATATATGGGCTTTTCAACCGGCGGTTTAATATCTTTCTCGTCGGAAAAAAACGTAGTCGTCCCATAATTGACAGTCGTCGCAGCCAAAGACCGCTGGCTAAAAAAAACCATGACTATCGATACGGCAATCATCCAGCTTATTTTTATTTTTTTCATTTTGTTTTTTACCCGTAATGAAAAATTATTTGATGCGTTGGAACAATATCTCCACTTGCCTTTCCGCCAAAGCCTTTTTGATCTTTTCCGCCGTGGCTGGCATAAACGGAAGCAATTTATTGGCGATAAACAGAAGTCCTCGGGATGAATGCTCCATCATCGCCGCAAATTTCACTTCATCGTTCTTAAGGACTTCCCACGGCTTATTATCGGCTATATATTTATTCAGTTCCTGGACATGGATCATTATGTCCCGCAACTCCAAATCCAATCTTAAATTTTTCAGATTTTCTTGCAATGTTCCATCATCATATGCCGCCACATCATCTTTTAGAAAATCCGCTCCGTCAAAGCCGCTTGCGATCCTTTGGTTCAGAGCGACGATCCGGCTCGTTATATTGCCGATACCGTTGGCCAAATCGGCATTGTAATTCTCAACCATCCTTTCCATCGTCACGTCGATATCCTGTCCGAACGGACCGGCCGACAACAGAAGGTAACGCGTGCCATCCGTCCCGAACTTTTCAAGCATCTCCTCAATGGAAATCGCGTTGCCCAAAGTCTTGCTCATTTTTTTCCCATCAGACAAGATATGCCCGTGCGTAAAAAGCATCTTCGGCAATCCGATGCCAAGATGGATCAAAATCGCCGGCCAAATCGTCGCGTGCACCCGCAAAATATCCTTGCCGATAAATTGCACGTCTGCCGGCCATTCTTCCGGGACGCCATCAGTCTCGCCGTTCCATCCGATTCCGGTGAGATAATTCAAAAAGGCGTCGATCCAGACATACGTCGTCTGTTCTGGATCGAACGGCAACGGCACGCCCCACCCCACATTTCTCCTGGAAATTGAAACGTCGTTCAAAGTTTGGTTTTTCAAAAAAGATAGGATCTCATTTTTATATCTCTCCGGCGCGATCCGGAATTCATCATTTTCTATTTTTCCGATAAGCTCGTTTTGGATGTCGGACATTTTCAAAAGATAACATTCTTCCTCCATCCTTTCCGGCACGGTATCATGATCCGGACACTTCCCGTCAACCAATTCGTTTTCGCTTTTAAACAGTTCGCATCCGACGCAATACATCCCGGAATACTTCCCTTTGTAGATGGCACCTTTGTCATACAGAATTTGCAAAGATTTTTGCACGGCCATCACATGCCGGGTGTCCGTGGTCCGGATAAAACCGGAATACTCGATATCCAAATTCCGCCAGAGCCCTTTGAATTCCTCGGAAATATCATCTACGAACCGTTGCGGATCTTTGCCTGCTTCCGCCGCTTTCTTCTGGATTTTCAAACCGTGTTCATCCGTGCCGGTCAGGAAAAAAACATCCCGGCCTTGGGACCGGCGCATACGCGCCAAAACATCGGCCGCGATCGTCGTATAGGCGTGACCGATGTGCGGTTTGGCGTTCACATAATATATCGGGGTGGTGATGTAAAATTTATCTGGCATATCAATAAACAATAATTACGAATTCTCCTTTGACTTTGACCGGGTTCCGTCGAAAATATTCCAGAACTTCGGAAACCGAACCGCGCACGATTTCTTCGAACATCTTGGTCAACTCGCGCCCGAGTATGATCCGCTTTCCAGATTCCATTTGCTGTAACAATTCCAGATTTTTCAAAACCCGATGCGGAGATTCATAATACACGACCGGTAAAGAAAATCCTGTCACTTTTTTAAAAAAAGTTTCCCGGCCTTTTTTGTGCGGCGGAAAGCCCAGAAAAACGAATTCGCCCAAATCGATTCCGGAAACGCTGGCCAGCGCCGTCACCGCCGACACGCCCGGCACCGGAATGACTGGAATCAGTTCCGCGACTGCCGCAGCCACCAATTGGTTGCCTGGGTCGGAAATGCCGGGCGTTCCGGCGTCCGTCACCAAAGCCAGGTTTTTTCCCGCGTTGAGCTCGCCTATCAAAAAATCCAGTTTCGGCACCGGCTTGACCGCTCCGCCATATTTGCAATTCCGATAAAAAGAAACGGCCTGTGTCTTGATTCCATAATGATCCAAAAGCCGCCTGGTCACCCGTGTATCCTCGCATACCACCAGATCGACCTCGCCCAGCACGCGAACAGCCCGGAAAGTGATGTCTTCCAGGTTTCCGATCGGCGTGGCCACGATGTATAATATGCCCGTATCCATAAATCCAGTCTAGCTTAATCGCGGCTTTTTTTCAACTGCCGAACAAAAAAACATCCGCGAAACAACTAAGATGATTTCAACGCCACCGTCTATGATTGTTCCTTTTTCCAAAAGTCCTCGACAAAAACGCTGATGACGGTCGCCAGCGGTATGGACAGGATGGCACCCAGGACCCCGCCCAGCTTCAAACCGATGAGCAAGGCCAGGATGACCGCGACCGGATTGAGTCCCACCGCTTTCCTCATTACCTGGGGAACGACGATATGGCTCTCAAATTGCTGGGCGAAAAAATATAACAGCAACGTTATCAACCCCGTCATCGGCGAAATCAACAATCCCAAAATAATTCCGGGGATAGCCGATACGATCGGTCCGACATAAGGTATGATTTCCATAATGCCGGCAAAAATCGCCAGCGCCAAAGCGTACGGAATGCCTATTATGGACAAACCAACGAAATCCAACAAGAAAATGATCAGCATCAGGAAAAATTGGCCCTGCACCCACTTGCCGATTTTGAATTCCATCCGTTCAGTCAAAGAAGCCGCATACTCCCTATGTCTTTCCGGCATGATCGAAACGATGAATTTTTTGATGCCATCCTCTTTGACTGTCATATAGAACGCCATCACCATGACCACGATAATCGAGATAAAATTACCGACCAAGTCTATTGTCCCGGAAAATATTTGCTGGGGAAGATTAGCGATTCCATTATTGAAATTATCCGCGATTTGCTGGACGTTCAAAACCATATTGTGGCTTTGGAAATAATCACTGGCGATACCCGGATAACTTCCGACTGATTGCAGATATGAAGGGATCTTTTCTATGAAATCTTTGGATTGGCTGATAAGCGGCGGCACAAGGAATGAAATGGACAATCCTATGACCAAAAAAAGCAACGCATATACGACCAACACGCCGATGGTCCGCGGGACCTTTTTTCTTTGCAGATAGTCGACTACCGGATCGATAGCCGTGACGATTAGGATCGCCACGAAAAGCAAAGCCAGTATCTCGCGGATCATATATAAAAACCAAATGGCGATCCCCAGCACGGCCGTCCGCAAAACCACCCCCATAGAAATGTCCACTTGCCTTTTTTCGACCATATGTTTATGAATTTTATAATTTCAATGCTCCTTGGATCTTTTTGCCATCTTTATGAGGGCCTATTACCGCTATATTAAGGCTTTGCTCCTTGAAAATATCCTTTGCTACTCTCAATATATCTTTAGTCGTCACTTTGTCAATCTTCTTAAAGATTTCACCCACCAGCATAACCTTCTTCCTTCTCAATTCCTGGTCGATAAAAAACATCGCCACTTCGTCCGAAGATTCAAGCCCCATCACGCTTTTTCCTTTGATGAAATTCTTGGCATTCCGCAATTCCTTTTCATCCACCGGAACAGTCGCGATTTTTCGATATTCTTGCAAAATAACCTGGACCGCCTCAGACAAATTCTTATGTTCCACTCCAGCCTGGGTCGCCAGATATCCGCAATCAGCATAGGATTCGACTCCGGTCCGCACATAATATGCCAAACCTCGTTTTTCCCGCACCTCGATAAAAAGCCGGCTGCTCATATTCCCGCCCAAGATAATGGACAACAGTGAAACGGCGAAACGGTCTTTATGGTTTTCGTCGTAAGCCCGGCAGCCGATTATGAGATGCGACTGGTCGGTTTTTTTGTATTTTATTTTCACCGCCGACTCTTTCTGTTTCTCAACTACTTTTTTTATTTCCGCTTTTTTGCCCTGGGCCATTCCGGAAAAATATTTTTTTATTTGCGCTTCGATTTTTTTCTCGTCGAATTTTCCCGCCACGCACACGACCGTGTCATTGGCCACATAAAATCGTTTCATATAATCCAAGAAATCTTTCCGCTTGAACGATTGGATAGTTTTTTTGTACCCGATAATGTCCCTTCCAAGGCTATTTCCAGAATACAGCAGGCTCTCGAATACATTTTCCACATTCCGCATCGGATTGTCTTCATACATATTCAATTCCTGGATGACGGTGCCTTTTTCTTTTTCTATTTCCGCCGCATCGATTTTCGAATTCAAATACATATCCGACACGACGTCTAAAGCGATATCGATATGCCCGGCATCGACTTTCGCGTAATAGCCTGTCCGATCTTTGGAAGTGAATGCGTTGAATTCCCCTCCGACCGCGTCCAATTCTTCGGAAATCGATAAAGTATCAGGCCGTTTTTCCGTGCCTTTAAAAAACATATGTTCGATGAAATGTGATAGCCCGGCCTCCCGCTCGGTTTCATAGCGTGAACCGACGCCGACCATCACCATCACTGTGGCCGTTTGCGTATCTTTCATCGGTGCCATTATGATCCGCAGGCCGTTTTTCAATGTCGTTTTTTTGTAATCCATACTATTTCCTTTTCTTATTCCTACTTACGCGAATTAAACCCGAACAAGGCACGACCTTAATACCCTTTTTTTCCAATTCATCCAAAAACAGGTTGACTCCGATATTATCCGATGAGATATGTCCGGCAATCACCACATTGATATGCGCTTTTTCCGCCGCCTCCCTGTGTTTCTCGCTCTGATGCATGGCGATTATGGTCCCTATCCCGGCATTGGCCATTTTCTCATACATTTTAGGGCTGCCTTCAGTCCCGCCGGTAATTTCCGTAACTGCGATCTTGCCAGTCCTGTTTTCCTTGCTTCCGGCAAACAAAGTCGGCCCCAATCCGTATTTTTTCGCTTCTTTATATTCCGGCACGCTTTCCAAAAGTTCGATTACTTCACTCACATACTCAGGATCTTTCTTTTCAATCAGATTTTTAAGGAAAGTAGCTACCGCGTTATCCGCGGGAGTGTGCACGTTCAAGAAGTTGATTTTCAAATTTTGCGCCGCCATCGGAGATTTGAAATGATTGGATGGATTTACGCTGCGGGAAACCTCGCTGATTCTGATTTTCATCAGACTTTCAGCTACGTTGATCGGCACCCCATATTGGGCCAGCACGTCTGCCTGCAAATGCATAACATCATCCAAGTATGACAGCCCCTTGCCCACCGGATGATGGGCGATGACCGCGTCCACTCCCAATTCTTTAGCAATCAATAATTCCCCGGCATCGATATCGATCCCGGCCATCACTGTTTTCACCTTTTTCCCGCTGTCATAATGGATGGTCGAATCCATAAAAGGGTTCGTCAGCCTCTCCTGGTCAAAGGATCCTTTTTCTTCCATAGGCAGCTTGTCATATTGTTTTTTGATCCTTTCCAGTTTTTTTATGACCTCTTTTCCTCCGCGCAGATCGTTTTTAATCCCGAAATCGATAGCCAGTTCGTATATTTCCCGTAGATCCATATTTTTTATTTATTATTTTTAATTAGAAAATTTTACAGAAAAGAACTCTTCCAGCTTTTCAATTCCGATCCGCTCCTGTTGCATCGTGTCCCGATCGCGCACCGTCACCATGCCGTCTTCCAAGCTGTCGAAATCCACCGTCACGCAATAGGGCGTGCCGATTTCATCCTGGCGGCGGTAGCGCTTGCCGACATTACCGTTGTCATCGAATTCGCACATCCATTTCATCTTCAAACCATCAAAAATTTCCCGCGCCTTAGCTACCAATTCCGGCTTGTTTTTCATCAACGGGAAAATCGCAACCTTGATCGGCGCCAAACGTTTATCCAATTTTAAAACTGTCCGCACCTCGCTCTCTTTCACTGTTTCTTCAGTATACGCTTTATCTAAAAACATCAAAAATAACCGTCCCAAACCGACCGACGTTTCCATAATATGCGGCACGAACCGCTCGCCCGTCTTTTCATCCAAATAGCTCAAATCAGCTCCGGAAAACTTGGCATGCTGGCTCAAATCCCAATCGCCCCGCGCGTGGACGCCCTCGATTTCCTTGAATCCGCCGAGCGATTTGAAATCATATTCGACGTCATAGGCCTCGGAAGCGTAGTGTGCCAGTTTTTCATGCTGGTACCAGCGGATATCCTCAGCGGCGATCCCATATTCCAAATACCATTCCCAACGCAATTTCTTCCACATTTCATATTTTTCTTTCATTATCGACGGATGCAGGAAATATTGCATTTCCATCTGCTCGAATTCACGCGTCCGGAAAACGAACTGGCGAGCCACGATTTCGTTGCGGAAAGCCTTGCCGACCTGCGCGATGCCGAACGGCAATTTCACCCGCGTCGAATCGACCGTATTTTTATATTCCAAATAAATCCCCCCGCAAGTTTCCGGCCGGAGATACACCACATTATCTTCGGAAAGCGCGTCGGTCGGCGAACCTAGATTGGATTTCACCATCAAGGAAAACCTCTTGGCTTCGGTCACGTCCGTCGAACCGCAACTTTGGCATTTCAATTTTCCCAGCTCCTTGATTTTTTTCAGTTCCGCGTTGATGAAATCCAGCGGTTGCTTATCAGCGTTGATGCCGAAAAGTTCCAAAACATGGTCGGCCCGCATCCGCGCCTTGCATTTTTTACAATCGATCTGCGGATCATCGAAGCTGTCAACGTGACCCGAAGCTACCCAGGTTTTGGGATGCATAAAAATCGCGCTGTCGAGCCCCACCACGTCATCGCGGTATTGCACCATATGCTTCCACCACGCGTCGCGGATATTATTCTTGAGAAGCGTTCCGTAGTGGCCGTAATCGTAGACCGCGGCCAACCCGCCGTAGATTTCCGAACTCGGAAACACGAACCCGCGCCGCTTGCAAAGCGAGACTAATTTTTCCATTTGGTTTATTTCTGACATATTTTTTTTAAAATAAGTTTTTTAATTTTCGAGGAATTTCTGTTTGAGAAGCCGATTTTATCTGAAATTTTTCTATGGGCGTATAGAGCGAGGAAAAATTTCAGCCATAAAATCCGCGGTTCGAGTTAAATTCCAAGATAATTAAAAAATTTATTTTGAGATTAGTATGGTTATAAATTCAAAAAAATCCCCGTTCCCACAATCAAAGAATGAAAAATCTTCGATTGTCAGAACGAGGATCTCCTCGCGTTTCCATCTGACTTCCCCCGCTGAGCGAGGACACCTTGATCACTCCTGACCGGCTCCGGGGAGCCAAACCCCCATCAACGCCAATTAACTTGTATTTTCAGTATACCCTCTAAATTCAATGTGTCAATTTAATCTTCCGCGCCTTGGCGTTAGTGCGTTTCTAAATTTCAGCGTTGGAGCGTTAAGAAATTATCAGAAGGATAACCAGAAGGTGCTCTTGATAATTTTAGCAACTAAGCTGAAAATTTAGACAGCACAAGCCCGGCGTCGGCGGTTTCTTTCTGTCACTTTCTTTGCCGCCAAAGAAAGTGGCAAACTGTCTTGTGTCCTTGGCAGGAATCGGACCTGCGGCCTTCTGGACCGGAACCAGACGCTCTATCCACTGAGCTACAAGGACATACTTTTCCTATCTACTCTCCATTCTTCCTTAATAATCCGAATTTGGCAACTTTTTTTCCGCCGAAATCGAAAAAATACCTTTTGTCATGCCCGCCGTGCGCCTCCGCCACTTCTTCCATTTTGTGATTCAGGATTTTTTTGATTTCTATCTTTTGGCTCCCTGACGGAGAAACCAATTCCAATTTGTCCGCCAAAGATATACCATTATGCATAAAAACGACCGTAAAAAACTTGCTGCCGATTTTTTGCCGCCCTTCGATCTGCCCTACGAATTTATATCCCGTTCCGCTCAAGCCGCCTTCAAAATTATGTTCCGGCTCGTTCCCCAATAAAAAACCTTTCGAGTATCCGCGATTCACTAAGGTGTCCAATTCTTTCTGCTGCGTCTTGACGGTTTGCTTCAGATTTTTTTTACCCAACGCCGAAATGATTTTGCAGTACGCCCCGACTACGGTCGAAACATAATACACGCTCTTGGCCCGCCCTTCGATTTTCAAAGAGTCCACGCCCGCCTCGACCAGATCCCGGATATGCCCCGACAGGTTCAGATCCCGACTGTTGAAAAAATAAGTCCCGTGCCGGTCCTCTTCCAAATCCACTTCGAATCTTTCCATATCATCCTTCACGGACGTTTCATAAATCTTTTCCGTTCGCGCGTACTTCCAGCGGCATGGCTGGGTGCAATCCCCCAGATTGGCGCTCCGATCACTCATCCATTTGCTCAAGATGCACCGACCGGAATAGCCCATACACATCGCCCCGTGCACGAAATATTCCAGTTCCATTTTTGGTACGGCTTTTTTTATTTCGCGGATTTCTTCCAATGTCACTTCCCGCGCCAAAACGACCCGCTTAACCCCGGCCTTGGCCCAAAATTTCACCGCCTCGGCATTGGTCGCGTTGGCCTGGGTCGACAGATGGATTTCCGTTTTTGGCAGATATTTTTTGACCAGCATTATGACACCGGGATCCGCCACGATCACGCCATCGATATCCAGTGTTTTTAAAAATCCCAGATGTTTTTTGATATTTTCCAAGTGGCCATTGTGGGCATAGATATTCAAAGTGATATAGATTTTCTTTTTATGCTTGTGGGTGAATTCCACCGCTTCCCGCAAAGTCTCCGGAGTGAAATTATTGATCCGCACCCGTAAGGAAAAATCCGGCACGCCAGCATAAACCGCGTCCGCCCCATACGCGATGGCGTATTTCAGTTTTTCCAGATTCCCCGCCGGCGCGAGCAGTTCGATCTTTGTCTTTCTTTTGCTTTGGAAGACAAGGCCCGCTGGCGCCAGCAGTTCGATTTTTGGATGGTTTTTTTTAGGCATACTTATTTTAAAATTCTTCGTTGTTTTATAGTCGGGCTTTGGCGGGCAGTCCGGCCGGAACCAGCAGCTCGATTTTTTTCATACATTTCAATCTACTCCCTTTTTAGGCCATAGTCAACGCGAAGCACCCGCATTTGCCATCCTTGACAAAAGTCTCAAAATATGCTAGACTCTCTGGTTCCATTAAGAAATCCATATGAACTACAAATATGCCATATTTCTATTTTACGCAGTATCCCTGCTTTTGTTTTGCTCTCCATCTTCGGACGCGGCTAGTTCAGCCGGCGAATCCATAGGCGTTTCCCTTGCGGTCGAAGCCTATATCAAATGCACGGTCAGCGGAGACGAAATGACCGTGATGACCAATTCGTACCAACCGGTTTCCATTCTTGAAGACCAGCAGGTCCTGCCGGAAAAAGCCGTCTTCGGCCAGTTAGCCGTCATAAAAATTAAAAACAACTCAACTTACACTATCTTATCGGAAATTCAATAGACATCTTCTTATTAAAATCGCTCCGCTTGGGGCGATTTTTTATCTTAAAAAAAGAATAACCCCGCCAAGCGGGGTTTGATTCTTATGAGTTCCCTGTCCATATAGGATGGGAGCAAACCAAGGAATCCCTTGATTTTATTTTTTTGCCTCTTTTTTGTTTTGATTTTTGTTTTTGTTTTTTATGGAAATTTGGGGGTTTCCAAAATAAAAACGGGGTCTCCGCAAGGAGATTCACCCGTCATATGTACCCATTATAGCAGGTCTGAGCGGCTTTGTCAATCCGCACGCCTTATTTTTTCAAATCATTCATCAGATCCAGATAGAATTTCAAGTTATGGACGGCGGCCAGTTTGAGGGCCAGCAACTCCTTGACGGAAAAAAGATAACGCAGATAGGCCCGCGTATAATTCCGGCACAGCATGCAATCGCATTTGGCATCCACCGGTGAAAAATCCTCTTTGAATTTTTCATTGTTGATGTTGACGGTTTCGTAGAAATCCGGTTTTGATAAATCATCATGCTTACGGATGAACAGCCGGCCGTGCCTACCCTCGCGCGTCGGGATCACGCAATCGAACATATCCACTCCGGCCTTGACCGCCGCCACGATTTCTTCCGGCTTGCCCAGACCCATCAAGTAGCGCGGTTTGTCTTCCGGCAAAATCGGCACCACCCATTGCAAAATATCATACATCTTTTCCCGCGGCTCCCCCACAGCCACTCCTCCGATCGCATAACCGTCCCAGCCGTCCGCCGGACCGCCCAATGCGGCAAAATCCAATTGCGACAATTGCCGGGCTGATTCCTCGCGCAAATCCGCATAGACCGATCCCTGCACTATGCAAAACAAAAGTGGTCGGCCATTCTTATATTTATCCTCATTTTCATCGATATGATTGTGGAAATATTTAAAACACCTCGCCGCCCAGCGCGTGGTCAATTCCAAAGATTTTTTCGCGTATTCATAAGTCGCCGGATACGGTGGGCATTCATCCAGAACCATAATGATATCCGACCCTAAATTCAATTGGATCTCAATGGATTTTTCCGGGCTCATAAAATGTTCCTGTCCATTGACTGGGTCGGTAAAATGGACGCCGTCTTCGGTCAAGCGGACTCCGTTTTTCCCGAAGTTCTTTTTAGCCCGCGCGCCCAGTGAAAAAACTTGGAAACCACCCGAATCGGTCAGGATCGGACCATCCCAATCCATAAAGCGGTGCAGACCGCCGGCGCGCGCGATCAATCCATCCCCCGGCCGAAGCCACAGATGATAGGTATTGCCCAAAGCGATCTCCGCTCCGATTTCCTTGAGCTCGCGCGGCAAAACGTTCTTGACCGCCCCCTTGGTCGCGATCGGCATAAAAAACGGAGTATTGATTTCTCCGTTTTTAGTCCTAAGTTTTCCGACTCTGGCGAAAGCGCCTTGTGAAATTATTTCAAAAGTATCCTTCATAATCTTCAGGCTATTGTACTACTTTCCATCCGCTAGCGTCAATGGATTGGTCTTCTTGCAGCATTATGTTCTTATTTTTGAACTGCGCGGTCAGATTTTCCTGCGTGAACGAATCTTTGGCTGAAAATACCCCCGATTGCAAGATATCTACCGTCTGGCCGACTTGGTTGGGCGACGGTTTTATCTTCACCTGGAAAGCCACTTCCCGCAAAGGACTCACGACACCTTCTCCAACACCCATCGAACCGATATTCCAAACTATCGAATTCGTCCGTCCATTATATTCCAGACTGGCGCCTTCCGGATAGGTTTTTCCTGTCATAACGACGCCTGTCGGCAAGACCGTTTCGATTTTGGCGTCCGTCACGTCATTGGAAACGTTACCAGCTTTCAAATGGATCGTATAGGTCGTTTCCTGACCGACAACCGGCGGAATCGGCCCGGAATTGGCGATGAAAGGGTCATTATAATAGCCTTTGACATCAGCAATAAGTTTGGAATTCAATTTTATATCCATCTTGTTGCCGGCTACGATCTTATTCATTTCGATCGGAGTGGGAATATCAGGACTGTCGATCCGCACGACGCTTGAGATCACGAAATTTTTATCATTTACGGTTTGTAACGGAATGGTATTGCTGACATTGACTGAAAAAGCGATCATTCCCTCTTGACCAGGACCAAGATTGGCCAGTCCAGGATGATCCGCAGCCTTCCATTCGATCGTCCGGTTATCGGTATCATAAGCTCCGCCATCCGTTTCCAAAGTCGAATAGTCCAAAACCGGACTGCCTAAACTTTCTTTGATATTGACATTGCCCAAGCCCAGATCGCTCGCATTTTTATAGTGTATTTCAAACCTGAGCGTATCCCCCGCATTGGCAGAAAAATTCGTCGATCCGTTGACCGTCTGATAAATCGACAAGGGTGACGCGGCAATCTTAGTGGCTGTCGATTCTTCATTATAGGTGACGAATTGCCCTTGGTTGATAGTGCCGATGTAGGCCACGGCTTTCTTGATGTTGTCGCGCTCTCCCTGCAATTTTCCACTGATCACGATTTTCCCGGCATCTCCGGCGGAAAGATGTCCGATATACCAAATATTATTCCCTTCCGAAACCGACGGAACGGCTTTGGAAAAAATGAAACCTTCCGGAAAATCGACTTTGATCCGGATGTTTTCGAAATCTTCGGCACCTACGTTTTTATAGCTCACTTGGTAATCCAAGGCGTCTCCGCTAGCCATCCCTTGCGGAGCCATGATTTCCAGCGTCATAGGCGTGGAAATGACATTGACTCCGATTTGTCCCTCCGCGGCGAATTGGCTGTTGAAATTGGACGGTTTATACGACAAAGCGGATTTTATATACATCAAAGTCCCCTTAGGGCTATAGGCCCGGCCGCTGAAAACGATTTTACCGGTCGCATGCCCGTCCAATTTTCCCAACTCGACCAAACTGACCGTCGGACTTTCCGTTTTATAAACCGTGCTCTCTTCAGGCTTGAAACTCTCCGGATGGCTTATCCTTAATACGGCGCCGTTTATAGATGCCCAATTATCATTGCCATAGGTTATTTCATATGTCAGCAATTTTCCACTCCTCGTTTCCTTCGGACCATCAACCATGACTGAAACCCGGTCCTCGCTGAATGAGGCCTTGCGTATCTGATAGACGGCCACCATCAAAAGGACGGCAGCGGCCACTGCGCCCAGGATGATACCGCCTATTTTCAAAACGTTTTTTTTCTTTTCAACCGGAATAGGAGCCTGTCGCCGCCAAATATCTTCCGTGCCCGGCTCAGTCTTGCCCGGAACGACATTTTTATTTCTCGCGTCAAACTCGCTTTCATCATGAAACATCAGATTTTTATCCGGATCTTTTTTATACAGTTTGTTTTTTATTTCTGAAAGAGACATAATCCGCCAGCGATATGGTTTTTTAATTTATTGATTGAATCATACCAAAAAACGGCCATCTAATCAAACTTGGCAGATGTTGATTTCCCGCGGCCATTGGTCGGATTCCAAAAACTGTCATCACATCCAGACGTTGGAACCGCCCACCCAATTCAACGCCTCCCCCAGAACCACATGAAGCCGGTTGATTTCCTGCCTGGATACCTTCAATTTTATAAGATTCTCCAGTTTGTTCTGCAAAAATATCCGGATAAGCTTGATGGATTCGTTGCCGACCGGTATTTTTTTATTTTCAAACTGGAAACATTTGGCGCATAAAATTCCTCCGCGTGCGATGCTGAAATAATTTTTTTCCAAAATCAATTTCTTTTCGCAATGCACGCACCTCTCCACTTCCAACCGATAGCCCATCTCGTCCAATATCTTAAACAGCAATCCGATGGTTATGATATCCGCCCTGTCTTCCTCGCCGGATAAGCCATCCATAACCGCCAGATATTTCTCCAAAAGCCGGAAAATTTTTTCGTCTTTTTCTTCGTCGGAAATAAGCCTGGCGATAATTTTAAAAACATAAAAAACCTTATTGACCAAATCGAGATTCGTTTTGATATTGGCAAAGCTATCGATAGCGATCGAACCGGTTATCTTCCCCATCCCGCGGCTCTTGGCCAGAAAAATTTCCGCTTGCGTGATGGATTCCAGATTGCCTGCCAGCTTGGCGTTCGGCTTCCGGACGCCCTTGCCCAACACGCGGATTTTTCCGGCTTCAAGCGTATAGATCGTATAGATACGGTCGACTTCGCCGACATCTTTTTTATTCAGGATTATCCCAGTATATTTATATTCCATAATATTTTGATTATATCCCATCCGTCCCGATAAAAAAACCAGCCCTGCCGACGCGCGCGTCAACAGGGCTGATGGTGGTCCTACCGGAGATACAATCTCGGCCGCGTATCCGGGCGGCGGCGGGCATTCGCTGATTGCTCTTTTCTGATGCCCCGTGTTTTCTTTTTCCGTTTTCGCAACGTTACCGCTGCGATGGAAAAAAAGCTGGGCAAGAAAAAGCCTAGAACCGCAGTTCCCGCCGCAAAATATACATTTTGCAAAACGGGAAAAAAACAATATAATACTGCCGTTGCTACCGATAAAGCCACGGCGGATTTCATACCCGCCACTACATCTTCA
The DNA here is from genome assembly GCA_041674205.1 of Parcubacteria group bacterium. Lineage (GTDB taxonomy): Bacteria > Patescibacteriota > Minisyncoccia > Moranbacterales > UBA2206 > JAUXSK01. Next base: position 16,098 of record JBAYWF010000008.1, on the reverse strand, counting down.
GTCTCCATTTGGACCTCCTTGATTCTTTAGACAGATTCGCCTAAATTTAATATTTGATGATTTATCCAATACAAAAAAACATATCGGATTCCTCAACTGTATATAAGAACTGTAGCCGGCTAGATTTCCAAACACGGCCGATGAATCAATATAGCCGGTTTTTATCCGGTTGTCAATTTTAAATTTTAATCCGGAGGGATACGGCGCATTCATAAAAAACAGTCCTGCCGGCGCGCGCCAGCAGGACTGCGATCATCGCTTGATGTGATGATTTTTCCTTTTTCTTTTTAGTTTCCTTTTCAAGGAAGCCAGGGGAAAAGGAACGAAAAACCCCACAAGCATCATCCCCAGGGTAAAATAACCGCTTTTCAACACTGGGAAGATGCTATACAAAAATATGGCCAGCATCAAAAAAAATACCCCACTGACAATATTCCATATAAACAGATCATCATCATCATCTTCCAGGCCGACGATGACCTGACTTCTCAATGCTTCGTCCAAATCATATTTTTTTCTGTCCATTCCGTCTACCCCCTGCAGATTTTAATGTGCATCTGTTCCTCTCCGATTTTGATTTCTTTCTCCAAATCAAAATCTTCAAGATCCCCCGCCAGCAATTCAGTTGCCAAAGTTTCTTTAGCGATAAGCGGTCCGAATTTTTCGAACACGGCTGACTTGCCAGCATAGCATATTTTTATGCGGTTGTCAACCTCATAGCCCGCAGCTTTCCGCATTTCCTGGATAAACCGGATGGTTTCGCGGGCCTGGCCCTCAAGCTCCAATTCCTCATCAATCAGCGTATCCAACTTAGCCGATTCGATTGCCAGATCAACTACGACTTCCCTGACATTGACTTCTTCCTTGATTATATCCTTGAGCTCGGCATTGATTTCTTGGTTGATATACAATTTATACAACGGCTGTCTGACCTTTATTCCGGCTTCCGCCCGTAATTTCAAACCGGTATTCACAAATGCTCTAGCCAAAGCCATTTCCTCATTCGCCTGGCTATCAATCATCGATTCGTCCGCCACCGGCATATCTTCCAGATGTACCGACTCCTTACCGGTCAGATTCCTGAAAATCTCTTCCGCCATAAACGGCGCGAAAGGCGCCAGCAATTTCGCCAGTTCGACCAAGACATAGTGCAAGGTCCGATAGGCTTCTTCCTTGTCCGCGTCATCTTCGCTCTTCCAAAACCTTTTGCGCGACCGGCGGATATGCCAATTGGAAAGATTGTCGATGAATTTCGGAAACAAACGCACCGCGTAATTCAATTCATACGCTTCCATATGCTTGTTATATTCTCCGATCAAGACATTCAATTCCGAAATGATCCACCTATCCAATAAATTTGAGGTTTGGAATTTGGAGTTTGGAGTTTTTTCCACCGGCTCCCATTTGTCGATGTCGGCATAGAGCACGAAAAAAGAATATGAATTCCACAGCATCCGGAACATTCCGCGCGTCAGTTCCGCCACATCCGATTCTTTGAAGCTAAGATTCTCCGCAGCCACCACCGGCGAACCCATCAGATAGACCCGCATCGCATCCGCGCCATATTTATGGAACATTTCCATCGGGTCCGGATAGTTCTTCAATTTTTTGGCCATCTTCTTGCCGTCTTCCGCCAAAACGATCCCGTTCACGATGACATTATTATAGGCCCGCGAATCCTTGATGGCGGATGAAAGGATATGCATATAGTAGAACCAGGCCCGGGTCTGATCCACGCCTTCCGCGATGAATTCAGCCGGGAAATTCGCTTCAAATTTTTCTTTGTTCTCGAGCGGATAATGCATCTGCGCGTACGGCATCGAACCGGAATCAAACCACGTATCCAACACATCCGGCACGCGTGACATCTCTCCGCCACATTTGCAAGCTAATTTAATTTTATCAACCACATGTTTGTGCAAGTCCGTCACTTTTGCCCCGCTGCGTTTTTCCAAATCAGCCACTGATCCGAAAACCTCCATCTCGCCGCACTCTTTGCACTTCCAAATCGGCATCACCGACGCCCAAAATCTTTGCCGGGAAATCGACCAATCACGCGCGCCGGAAAGCCAATTGCCGAAACGGCCTTCCTTGATGTTCTTCGGCGTCCAATTGATGCCTTTTGCCAATTCCAACGCCCGCTCTTTAACTTTGGTCACCGCCACGAACCACGATGAAGTGGCGTAATTGATTAGCGGCGTGTCGCAGCGCCAACAATGCGGATAGCTATGCTCATATTTTTCTTTGGAAAACAATAAACCATTGTGCGCCAGATATTTGATGATTTCGATATCCGTTTTTTGATGGCTGTCTTTTTCTCCGGTTATTGGCTTGACCGAAAGTCCCGCGAATTCTCCGGCTTCTTTCTTGATAGTCCCATCCATCCCGACATGTTGGATGAACGGCAAATCATACTGTTGCGACAACTTGAAGTCATCTTCACCGAAAGCCGGCGCGATATGCACCACACCGGTCCCCTCCTCGGTCGTCACAAAATCACCGGCATAGATCTGCCAGCCGTTTTCTTCGTTTTGCAAACCTTTGTTTTGGTAGTAATCAAATAGTGGTTTATATTTTTTACCCACTAAATCAGCACCTTTCAATTCTTCTATTACTACGGGTTCGCCATTATGAAATTTACTTTTGTATCTTTCAAAAGAATTCTTCTCTATAATATAATATTCTTCAGTAAACTTAATAGCCTCAGGAGTTTTTAATTCTTCCAGTGGTTTTATATTATCCCTATCTACAGGAATCCACATGTCCTTAACTTTTACATAATCGATTTCCGCTCCCACTGCTAATGCCACATTGCCAATCAAGGTCCACGGTGTCGTCGTCCACGCCAAAACGAACGTGCCTGGCTCGTCCACCAGTTCGAACTTAGCGATGCAAGACAAATCCTTAATATCTTTATAACCTTCAGAAACTTCTTGTTGGGAAAGCGTGGTTTCGCAACGGGTGCAGATATGCATCGAGCGGTAGCTTTCATAGATCAAACCCTTGTCCCACAATTCTTTGAAGACATACCAGACGGATTCCATATATGGCAGATCCATCGTCTTGTAGGCGTTTCCCATATCCGCCCAGCGTCCCAAGCGGCCGATGACTTTTTCCCATTCTGAAACATAACTCAAAACTTTGGAACGGCAAAATTCATTGAATTTTTCCACACCCATCTCCTCGATTTCTTTCTTTCTCTTGATGCCCAATTCTTTTTCCGCAATATTCTCAATCGGCAATCCATGGCAATCCCAGCCCCATTTGCGCTCGACATAACGCCCGCGCATCGTCCAATATCTCGGCACCACGTCCTTCATCACGCTGCCGACGATGTGGCCATAATGCGGGGTTCCAGTCGCGAACGGCGGTCCGTCATAAAAAACGTAATGCTTTTTATCCTTGTTTTTTTCCAAGGATTTTTCGAAAATATTATTTTCTTCCCAAAATTTCAGAATCTCTTCTTCCATTTTTGGAAAGGTTGTTTTTGGGTCGATCTTTTTAAACATAAATTTATTTTTTAATTATTTAAATTTTTTAATCTTGAAAAATTTCTGTCTGAAAAAGTTAATTTTGTCTAAATTTTTACTATGGGCGTTTTGAGTGAGGTAAAAAGTTAGTCACAAAATTAGCTTTTGAGTTAAATTTTGAAAGATTAAAAAAATTAAATCGCACCAAAAAAACAAAAACGCCTTACGCAAAAAATGCATAAGGACGCGGGCCACGTCGCTCGGGAGCGACTGTGGACAAAGCGTGGTACCACCTTAATTCTCCTGACTGACAGGACTTAATTCCCAGCTATTACGGGCAGACCCGGCGGGTTCTAATCTCCAGTTTCGACAAACCGGATTTCTTCCCACAACCTTCCCTTTTGGACAAGGGATTTGGAACTGATAATTCCACAACAAGGTTTTTACCTGAATCCATCTTAACAGAAAAGTTACTTCCAGTCAATTAAAAAACGCCGGAAACATAGCTATGTTCCCGACGTTCCAGGCTCAGATTATACGATCTTGCCGCTCGCCTTAGCGGCAAGATAGCTTTCAGCCACGCATCTCCCGAAAGAAGAAATGTTACTGGAATAAATCTGCAACAAATTATTCTTTCTTTTCAAAAGTCTGCTCCCCGCTTTGTGAGAGTTAATATTGGCCAAAAAAATAATCAATTTTTCTTCACTTATCCTGCCGATTTTCTCCAAATTATCGGAGCATACAAATTGACAATCACGAGCCCCTAACTCAAGAACTATTTTTGCAAGAAGATTCCATTTTTTAACCCCGCTTCCTCCTACAATAATGACTGAGATACCAGAAGGAAAAGAAAAACCCTTCAATTCATCCGGAATTTGAGAAACCGTTTCAACCGTTTCCGGACTTCCGGTCCCATTCAGGATAGACATCCCCATTGCAACATCTCCGGAGTTGATGGCCTCCATAAAAGGCGCCCGGTTCGCCAAATGTTTCTTAGTGTTCAGCAGTTTTCCCGCCACGCCGGATCCTAAAAGCGAAAGGGCCCTTTCCAAATTGGAAAGTTCTGTCCGGGAAAGCAGATTGATTTTGGAATCAATCTCCTTCTTGATAAAATTCCGGATCCTGTTTCGAAGCTCCTCTTTTGTAGAATGATGCGATTCTCTTTTCTTGGAAATTTTTACCCGTATTTCAACCGGATCCGGAGAGCTTTCCGATACATCTTTCTTTGTTCCAGCCAGCCTTGTCTCCTCCTGATGAGCAATCCTGGCCTGATCCCACTCCTTCTGAAATCTCCTTATTTTTTCCTCCAGCACCCGATTCGGACGATTTTCAGAAAATGATGCGATGTCCCGTCGGCGAACCGTCAACTTAGTAAATTGCCTTTCCGAGATAAGCCTTCTATTGCAACAGATCGCCTGCCACAGACAGTCCGCTTCGGAAAACAGCCGGAACCTATATATCATTCCGACGGACATTTCATAGTCATCTCCCAATAACTCGATCATCCACTCATAAAAATCCGCTATGAATTCTTTCGATTCCGCCAATGACTCTTCCGAACTACTTTCAGCCACCTCCAGAAATTCAATGATTTTTTTTGAAAAAGCATCTGGTTTTTTGTGGAATATTTTCCACAAACGTATGAATATCTTTTTGTTCTCCTCTCTTGCTATCGCATTCTCCACGGCATCCATGAAACGAACGATTTCCCGATATACTCTCTCGTGCCTTCCCATATCATCCTCCCATTTTAAAAGATTATACACGATAAACCGGAAAAAAATCCCCGATTAATTTTTAAAAAACCAGCCATATCCGACTGGTCTTTATAGCATAAAATAATGGGATTAGCAATAGCGGAGCGGAATAATTTCTTTTTTAGGCCCGAAAAAGCCATTTTATCTACTTTCCCATACAAGATTGACTGGAACGTCCGTTTTTTAAGCAAGGGCTTTGTAGACTTCCAGGGTTTCGCGCGCGCATTTTTCCCAGTTGAATTTCTCCACCTGTTTTTTGCCTTTTTCCCGCAAAGTTTGTTTCAGATTTTCATCTTCCGCCAATTTCAGCATCGCGTCCGCGATATTCCGCGTGTCTAAAGGATTCACGAATTCCGCCGCCTCACCGGCGATTTCCGGAATGGAAGAAACACCGGAAACGATCGCCGGAGTGCCAGTCGCGAAAGCCTCAAGGACCGTCGTGCCGAATCCCTCATAGAGCGACGGCATCACGAAAAAATCAGCTTGCGAAAAAAGCGCGACAATCTCATCGCCGATGATATAACCGGTGAAAATCACGTCCTTGTCGATGCCCAAATCTTGCACTATCTGCCGATACTCTTCCGCCAGCCAGCCGTTCTTGCCAGCCATCACCAGCTTATATTCGAAATTAGCCCCCCGATTTTCATAATCCTGTTTAAATATCTTGAAGGCCTCAAAAAGCCTCGCGATATTTTTGGCCGGTTCGATAGTCCCTAGAAACAACATATATCTGTCGTTTTTGATGCCGTACTTATCCAAAACATCTTCCCGCGTGTCCGCCGATTTATCAGAAAACCTCTTATCAAAACCGCTGTAAATAACCTTTATTTTTTCAGCCGGACATTCCAAGATGTCCTGCAGATCCTTTTTGACCGACTCCGAAACGGCGATAATCCTATCCGCCTTCCCTGCCATCAAGCTCAAATCTATCTTGTTCTTGGCCACCGACAACCGCGGGAAAACATCCGGAACCTTGTGGGCCGCCATACTGTTCACGGTCACGATCGTCTTTCCACGATAACTCACCGGAATCCGGCTCAACGGAGAAGTCGTATGGATCACATCCAAGTCTTCTTTCACCAAAGTCGCCGTGCCCAAAATTTCACTATAGGCGCCCGGCAAAAATTTCTTATAGTCCGAGAAAGGATAGAACTTTATCTTTACGTTCGGTTTGGAAAATTTTTTCACGTCTTTCTCACGGACGCGATAATCGAAAAACAAAACATATTCGTTCTCTTGATCGATTTCCAAAAGGTGCCTGATCAATTGATAGGTATAATGGCCGACACCGATCGCGTCGCCTTTGTCCGGATTCAAAATTGTCCTCGCATCGATTCCTATTCGCATATATTTATCGGACGCGTACGGCTTGTAAGCCGTATCAGTCCTATTTTATTACATCTTAGAAGGAGCGCTTACTCCGATCAAGTCCAGCGTTTCCGCTAGGACGATTCTCACTGCCGTTATAAGACTGATCCGGGCTTTTGTCAAGGCCGGATTCTCCTCATCGATCACCTTGCATCCATTATAGAACGAATGGAATTTATCCGCCAATTTTATGGCATAGTACGGCAATTTATGCACTTCATAGCTTTGCGCCAATTCCTCCACCAGTTCCGGAAATTTATTCAGCTCCCGCACCAAACCCAGTTCCTTCTCATCGGTCAATAAAGATAAATCATTGCTATCCGCCCCATATCCCATACCGGCATCTTCAGCCTTGCGCAATATACTACAAATTCTGGCGTGCGCGTATTGCACATAGAAAACCGGATTTTTTTGCGATCTTTCTTCAGCCAAGCCCAAATCGAAGTTCATATGCGTGTCCGGCGAATACATCAGGAAGAAAAAGCGCGTCACGTCGTGGCCGACCTTTTCAATCAATTCATCAATATACACCACATTTCCAGCCCGCTTGCTCATCCTAACCTCCTTGCCATTTTTCACTAGTCGGACTAATTGGACAATTATAAATTTCAGATTATTTCTCTGGAATCCCAAGGCTTCCGCGGCCGCCTGAAAACGATTAATATATCCATGATGATCCGCCCCCCAAGTTTCAATAAATCTATCAAATCCTCGTTCAATTTTATTCAAAATATACCCGCAGTCCGAGGCAAAATAAGTTTTTTGTCCGTCGCCCTTCACTAGCACGCGGTCCTTGTCGTCTCCGAAATCAGTGGTCCTCAACCATAGCGCATCTTCTTGTTCATAGGTAATCCCTTTATCTTTCAACCTCGCGATAACTTTATCGACATAACCATCATCGTACAGTGATTTTTCCGACATCCAGATGTCAAAATTAATTTTCATTTTTTCCTCGATCGTTTTTTTGATAATTTCATCGATGATAATCTTAGTCGATTTTTCCCCGATTAATCGCAAATCTGATTCTGAGCCGAATTTTTTATTGAGTTTATCGATATAATCTCCTGCATATGCAGCTTCGCTATCCTTCAAAACGCTATGCCCGAGTTTCATCACTTGTTCTCCCGCGTCATTTATATAATATTCATTTGTCACTTCAAATCCCGCTTTTTTTAATATTTTTGAAATTGAATCCCCTTGAAAGCCTCCCCGGGCATTGCCCAAATGAAGCGGTCCCGTCGGATTAGCGGAAATAAATTCATTGTTTATTTTGATGCCTTTGCCGATTGCGCTTTTTCCGAAATCTTCTCCTCGCTTCTGAATTTCCAAAACTTTATCCTGCAAAAACTTTTCCGACAAATAAAAATTGATATAACCCGGTGGCGCCACCTCGATTCTCCCAAATGCGCCAGACTTGAGACTTGCGATTTGGGATTTGAGATTTTCCGCGATTTCCATCGGGCTCTTGCCCACCTTTTTCGCCAAAACCAGCGCCGCATTGGTCGCGTAATCCCCGAATTTCTCATCTTTCGGATATTCCACGGCGAAACCGGCCTCTTCTATATCAAACAGATCTTTAACCGTTTTTTGGATGATTTTTTCCAGTTCTTTTTTCATACATCCCTATCCTACCGTAGAAACGGGAAAAAATAAAGGGGTTTCCTTTGAAATAACCCTTGTACTATCCCACATTAAGATGATAAGCTATCCATATGACAACACTAGCCTTCAATAAACGCGCTAATTTCGACTATGAAATCTCGGACAAATACGAGGCGGGTTTGGTTTTGTCGGGACCTGAGGTGAAATCCGTCAAAATGGGCCATATCAGCCTCAAAGAAAGCTTCGTAACACCCAGAGGCAATGAGTTCTATTTGACCAACGCCCATATCACGCCCTACAAGCAAGCCGGGGAGATAAAAAACTACGATCCGACCCAGCCCAGGAAGCTCTTGTTGCACAAGTCGGAAATCAAGCATTTAACGGGTAAAGTGCGGGTTCAAGGCTTGACATTAGTACCAATTCGAGTGTATACTAGGAAACGACTATTGAAGCTTGAATTTGGCTTAGGCAAGGGGAAAAAGAAATTCGACAAACGGGCGGATATCAGCAAGCGGGAAGTTGAGAGAAATATGCGGCGAAAGCTTAAAAATTCTTAATTTTTGTAATTTTTAATTTTTAAATACCTTGCCTGCCGGCAGGCAGGAATCTTAATTTTCAATGTTTCAAACATTCGGAAATTAAAAAATTGTTTAAAGATTAAAAATTGGAAATTAAAAAAATTACCGCGCAGCGGTCCGGGGATGTTTGGTTTCGACAGATCGTACGTTTAAAATATGCAAGCCGAGTATGATGATTCCTCGTTAACCGTTCATCAAAGTTATAAGTGCAAACTTCATAACAAAAGCAAAATCAGTATTCGCGCAAGCGTTTACTTCAAATTTTGCGGTTGCTATTGCCTAAATATCGCCCTAAGGCGTTATCGCAGTAGTCATCGGACCGCCGACTCCTGGTAAGCGGATCCCGGTGCCATATCATCAGGATAGCCCATTCGATCTTCTCTAAGCCGATCCGGCGAAATCCCATTAGGGATAGATCAGGAAGGTTTTGTTTGCCTATCACTTCCTGATCGAACCCAATAGACAGACTAAGCTTGTAGATTGTTTTGGACGGATGATTTTGGACATGGGTTCAATTCCCATCATCTCCACAGAACTACGGAATTACAAAAAATTACAAAAGTACGAAAAATTGGATTTTGTACTTTTGTAAAAAATTCGTAAGTTCGTAGGCTATATTAATTTTTTAAATACAAAACCATTAGAAGAGTACCAACCAGACGGCCCTTCGTAAAAAAAGGCCCGCTCACCAGGATCAATGAGCAAATCAGGGTTCCGCAGATCCGCGTGATCGATGACGCGGGCAACCAACTCGGGGTCATGGCTCCTTTTGACGCCCTGCAAATCGCCAGGCAGCAAGAACTTGATCTGGTGGAAATCGCCCCGATGGCCAAGCCGCCCGTCTGCAAAATAATGGATTATGGCAAATACCAATACCAACAATCCAAGCAGGATCGGGTCAATAAGGCCAAACAAAAAACGATTGACGTGAAGGGCATCCGCATCGGCTTCAGGACTGACACGCATGATTTGGAAGTTAAGAAAGATATGGCGGAAAAATTCCTCAAAAAGGGCCATAAGATAAAAATTGAAATATTCCTGCGCGGCCGGGAAAAAGCGCATCAGGACCTGGCCCGGAAAAATTTGGAAAATTTCGTCAAAACCATCTCCGTCCCGTTCAAACCGGAGCAGGAAATCAAAAAGTACCCAAGCGGATTCAATATAGTAATCGCACCGGAAACAGTATAAATTTTAAATTATAAATTTTAAATTCCAAGTCAATTCTAAATTAAAAAATGTTTAAATTTTTAAAATTTACTCATTCATTTCAAATTTAAAATTGAAAATTTAAAATTCCAGAACTTATGCCTAAATTAAAAACAAGAAAAGCCGCGGCTAAAAGGGTCAAAGTGACCGGCACCGGCAAAGTGACCAAGAGGAAGGCCGGACAAAACCATTACAACCGGAAGGAAACCGGACGGGAAGGAATGGAAAAGAAAGGCGATGTCAGACTGTTCAAGGCCGATGAACAAAATATGTTGCGTGCCCTGCCGAGCAAGAGCAGCCGGAGATAATTAACTAAATTTTAAATTCTAAGTTTTAAATTTTAAGTCAATTCTAAATTAAAAAATGTTTAAATTTTTAAAATTTACTCATTCATTTCAAATTTAAAATTGAAAATTTAAAATTACCAAATATATGACCAGAGTAAAACGCGGAGTCGCCGCTTCAAAAAGAAGGAAAAATCTCTTGGAAGATGCCAAGGGATACCGTTGGAAACGCAGCTCGCTATACCGGACTGCCAAGCAGGCCGTCATCAAAGCTGGCGCCTACGCTTTCCGCGACAGACGGGCCAAGAAAAGATCGATGCGCAGATTATGGATCACCAGACTCAACACCGCGGTGCGCGAGCTTGGAATGAAATACAGTATCCTGATCAAGACGATGACTGACAAGAAAATCGAGGTCGACAGGAAGGTCCTATCCCAAATGGCTATGGAAAATCCGACCGTTTTCGCAAAATTCATCGAGAAAGTGAAATAGATTTCTTCCAAAAAAAACTCCCGGAACCATTCCGGGAGTTTTTTTATGCAAGTTTCCGGTTTCCTAATTCGGATTCACTTCCTTCCAGTTGAGATCAAGCGACCTGTCGGCACTGCAAGAAACGTTGACCGTGCTGCAGATGCCGTTGCAAGTCCAATCCCAGGAATCATTCGTGCCGGAAACCGCGGACGGGTTGCCGGAAGAACATAGGTCGCTAGTCGGCTCGGACATAAACTCCTGTCCATCAGCCGCTCCGCAACCGCCTACGATGGAATCTATAGGTATGCATTTTTCTTCATCATATGCCCCCAGCAGTGGCGACAAAGTCCCATTCGTGCAAACACTGGTTTGGGATGCGGCAGAACAATCGCAAGATTGGGTGGCGTTGTAGGTTGTGACGCTTGAACCGGAAGGGATGGTGGCGCCCCAAGGGAGAGTACAAGCTGAAGATGTACAACTGAAAGATTTGTATGTCGAACTGCTGCACGAGTAGCTATCACAAGCTTGCACCCAAGCCGTGTTGGAATTTCCAGGAACCGCAGTCGCAGCAAAAGAAGTGCTCGCGTATCCATTCGTACAGATATCCTCCGGATCCGTAACGGCCACCGTATAGCTTATTTCTTTTTCAACTGGAACAGTTTGCCCGAATCCATATCCCTGGACTTTTATCTTGTATGCTCCATTTGCTCTTGGAACATTGAATTCATATTTATCATCATCCTCTATATGACCCGCAACAGTATAAACTAGCTTTTTATAAATTGAGTCTGAACCAGTCGTAGAAACAAGATCGAGCCTTGCAAACTCGCTTGGATTCTTTGGTACAGTTTTTAGATTCCGATCTCTAGGATTTGAAGATTTTAATTCAATTTCTTCCCCCCCAGATCCAGAAGCTGAAATAGTCATACCACGAAAACCACTATTTAATGAGATTTCATACTTGCTTGCCGTATGCAAAGTGTCTGCGCTTGGAACTGAAAAAACTAACCGCCTAGTGGGTATACTGACTTCTGATTTCGATGTGCAATACCCTGTATATAACCAACTAGCGGAATTTTTATCATAACGTATATTATATTTTGTTGCCCCAACGCTTGGATTCCAACTTACCGTTGCATTCGTACCAGTGCTATCGCAAGTCCCCTGTAAACCGGAAGGGGCAGGTGGAGTTGGTGAAACAACAGTATAAGACATACTATAGTCTGCAGAGAAGGGTATGCATCGCCTAGGTGAACCACCCCATATCTCAGAAGTACCCCGAAAAACAACAGAATTTGAACCCAGATTAGCAGGCGCCGGATTTCCCGAAATAGTAGTAAGCGATGCTAACTCGCAAAGCGAAGATAGTCTATTTGAACATCCAGAGAAACTAGAGGACCAAGAATAAGATATGGCCTCTCCTGGAGAATAGACTGTTTTATTTAGATTCACAGTATAAGTTACCTGCCAATCATCATTAGTAGTCACCACAAACGTATCCGCCCTCGCCCCTTCCCCACCAGCCACAAACATCCCTCCGGCCAACACTAGGAAGGCGACAACCGACAGCCCCCGCCGCTGTTTGATGACGATAGCCAAAATGGATAAAACCAGCAAGCCGATGATAATGATAACCGCATAACCTATGGCGCCGATTGATCGTGTTCCAGCTTGAGGTTCGACTAGTTCGCTTTGCGGTTTGGCTTGGTCCGGGGCGTTTTGGCTTTTGATCGAGAATTCTTGCTGGTCCAGGATATTACCTTGTTCATCTTTGATGCTGACCGATATTTTTGGGTTGGGACAATCTTGGTTAATGGGCAAAACGTAATCGACTGACGGTTGCTCTTGGTCGAGTGCTTTTTTCAGGGTGGCGCAAGTTTGGTTTTGCCCGTTTTTGATGTTGATGTCCGCTGATAATTGCCCGCCATCGGTCGCGCCCCATCGGGAGTCCGGGAAATTATCAGCCGCGCCGGACCAGAAAAAAGAGGTTTGGGCAGTCTCGCCTTTTTGGTAGTAATCCTTGTCCAATCTTAAGTTTTGGATCGTGGCGCTCGGTCCCCGCAAGACGAAGTGGAAAGCGATTCGGTTGGAAATGGCTTGGTTTTGTTCGGTTCGGAGTTCCAGGACGGCATCATAGGCTTGGGGAGCTTGGGGTTTGGGCAGAGTGAAATAGGTTTGTTTCTTTTCTTGCGGATTAAGGGTCAGGGTCGATTGGTCTTCTTGATCGGTTTTCACTTCTTCGCCGAAGGTGGTGCGCCAGTAAGTTTGGAAGTTGGGAGTGAAAGTTATGGAGTTACTGGAACGGTTGGCCAGGTCGCAAGCGGCGATGAGTTTTTCTTCCGGCTTGATATCGACGCCTTGGTCGAGGGTATATCTTTTGTCAGCCTCTTCACCTTCGACTTTGAGATAGCAGGAGCTCGGATCGATTTCGACATACTGGTTGTCGCCTTGGAGCTTTACCGTTCCGGCGGTGTTGATCGCCAGCAGCATACCGTTCCGGTTCCTAGCGATGAGCATCAATTGGAATTCGCCGGTGAGATAGCCGGGAGCCAGGTATTCGATTTCTTTTTTGAGGGTTTGGTTTTCATCCAGGCTGAGGCTTTCCGGATAAATCTTTTCATCCATTATGATTTGTTGGCCTTGGTTCTGCTTGGTAAGTTGGACGGCGTAGCGGACGTCCGGTTGGACTTGCTCGCGGTTGGAGAGATCGAAAGTTATCTTGATATTGTTTTGGTCTTGGCCGGCTATTTGCGCGTCATAGATATTGACGGTGGCCACCGTTATGGCCTGGGTGTCTTGTTCCGGCGGAACCAGTTCCTGCGCCTGGGCGGGAATGAAAAAAGCCATCGTGAAAATGGCCAAGGCGGAGGCGAGGATCGATTTGGTTTTTCGCATATTTTTTGTTTGAAGGTTTATTTTGGTTTTATTATACCATGAATTTAGCGAAAAAAAACAGCCTGTGAATAACCGGACATTCCTAAAACCGGGTTAGGAATTTTTATTTAGTTTTAGAAGGATTGTCTTTGAAAATCATCTCCCTCGATAGGCGCCACAGGGCATAGAAAGGCAACCATAACCATAGAAAACGGCGCATAATTTTTTCATCCAAAAAAGCGTTGAGTGAAGCGCTCAGGATATATTCGATCAGAAGCCAGAGGATTCCGACCAAAATGAATATGAAAATTATCAATAATAACATATAGGGAGCGATCCGATGCCGGATTATTTATTAGATATTTTTTTCAGCGTCGGACTCATATCATAAATCACATCTTTTTTTTCAACGATAATCTGCCAATTGTTTTTCTCGGCGATTTCTTTCAGATTCAGATTCGGATTGAAAGCGATCGGATTTTCCACCATCTCCAGTACCGAAGCATCCGACTCCGTGTCGCCGATGCCATATGATCCAGATAATGAAAGGTTATTTTCCACCATATATTGCCGGACGACCTGGCTCTTGCCCTTGGTAGGTTCGAAGGTCGAATCACCGGTATAGACGTCGTGCTCATCTAATTCATACACCGAACCGAAAACCGCGTCAAATTGCAAATGTTTGTTGTATTCTTCCACTATCTCGCTAGGCGAACCGGAAACCGCGATGATATTGTAGTTTTCAGCTTTCAATTTCCTGATCAAATCTTCGGCAAAAACATAGGTACGGTCTTGGAAAAATTTTATCACTTCCTTGGATGCCCGGACGACATCCTCTTTTTTACAACCTTTCAAATTTTGCACATATAGATCGACCAGGGCCTGCCTGTATTCTTCATAGGTCCCCTTATGGTCGAGCCAGTTGCAATAATATTTCACCAATTCCTTGCGCACGTCTTTCTTGAAAATACCCTTCCAGGACAATTCATTGATCAGCTCATATGCCAGATTCTTGCGGAAGATCGTCCCATCGATATCGAATATGGCCAATTTTGTTTTTTTTGTCATACCTGTATTATACCATCTTAACCCAAGATTTCATAAATCGCGACGCCGGTGGCTACCGAAACATTCAAAGATTCTTTTTTTCCGCGCATCGGGATTTCGATTACCGCGTCGCACATCCGCAAAATTTCGTCTTTCACGCCGTCCACTTCATGCCCCAAAATAAGAGCCATCGGGAAAACCGGTTTGAATTTTTTAATATCCACGCTCCCCTCTGTTTTCTCCAGGGCTACGATCCGCACACCTTCTTTTTTCAGCTTCTCAATGAGTGTTACCAAATCGTCCGCGCCTTCCCACGCGACACTCAGCTGCGCGCCTAGGGCGGTTTTCTCCAACATTTTTTCCGGCTTGCTTTTGTTTTCTTTGGATTCTTCCGCCGGCTTTTGCGAATAGCCGGTCAAAAATATCTTTTTCACGCCCGCCCCGTCGCAAGAACGGAAAATAGCGCCCACGTTATGGGCGCTGCGGATATTATGTGCGATAATATACAATTCCCGATCCTTCATCCTAAAATCTTAGATATCTATTCCAATAATCATACAATTCCTTGGTCGTGCGCAGGTCGCGGACGCAATAGAAAGCCACATCCAAATATCTCTGTTCTTTGTACAACCCGCCGACCATCGAACCGTCAATTCCATCTTCTTTGGAACTTTTTATACCGAACGACTTGGCGTAAAAATCCAGACTGAACCGGCGGCTGGCGCCATAAAAAGTCAGCTGGTCCAATAAATCGCAATGCTCCCGCGCATCATAGCGGTAACTCATAAAGTTGCGCGAAGTCCGCACTTTGTTAATCGCGCTGCGCAACATCAGAAAAGGCAAATCGAAAGTCCGGCCATTGAAAGTCACTACTTGTTTATAAGTCTTCACCAAGTCCCAAAATTTTTCCAAAATTTCTTTCTCATTGCCGGCTTCATAGACAATGCCTTCTTTCTCAAATTTCCCGATTCCAGTCCCCTTGTCCTGGAAAAAAACTATTCCCCGTCCAGTATCCGGATTCAACATTCCGATCGTCACGACCTCCCCTGTCAAAGGATAGAACGCCAACCTGTTTTTCATATCCATCCTTTCTTCCTCATTCTGGGCATATTTCAATAAATATTCCTGGCTCTTTTGGTCATACGAATCAAAATCAAAACCGACAGTTTCTATATCAATGACGACTTTGGACATAAAGATGGAAGTGAACCAATTATATTATTGGTTTCATTTTAGCATAAAAAGGCCGTATTTTACAATTTTATAAAAAAGACGGTTAATCCAAAAGGTCAACCGTCATAAATTAGATATCCCCCTCTACAACGTCGTCGCCGTCAGCACCACGCTCGTGGCATAGGTGCCGCTCGGTTGGAATTTGTTGCTTCCAATCTCAGCCCCGAATTGGAGGATTTCATCTGAACCGGTCTGGAGGGTTTCGGT
>JBAYWF010000007.1:0-62006 GCA_041674205.1 Parcubacteria group bacterium | reverse complement strand
TTTTCCCAAAAGAAAAGTGGCAAAAAAGAAAAAGGCCGCACGGCTGGATACCAAGACAAATTTTCAATTTATTCGCTAAAAAATACCGGTTGCCCCGCGGCGGACCAGTATTTTTTTACGCTCCTAAATCTCAATTTGTAGCTTGGTATTCCGCTAGTGCGGGAATAGTTTTGACGCTAAAAAACAAATCCGCACCTTGGCGTAGTGCGTTTCTAAATTCCAGCGCGGGAGCGTTAAGAAATTTTTACGCCTCTTGTGGCCGCATTAAAAATTTTAGCGACCAAGCTAGGAATTTAGACAGCACGAGCCGGTGCCGGCGGTTTCTTTTTGCCACTTTCTTTGCCGCCAAAGAAAATGGCGAACCGCACTAGCGCTGCAATTTAAAAAAATAAGACGATGAATAATCTAAAAATTCCCTCTCCCCATCCCCAACACCGCGATAATCACCCCGATCATCGCCGTCACCAAAGTGAAGATCCAAGCCCGCATCGTCACCTTGGTTTCCGGCCAGCCTTTGGCCTCGAAATGATGGTGGATCGGCGCCGCTAAAAAGACTTTGCGTTTGAATATTTTTTTTGAAGCCAGTTGGATACAGACCGAACCCGACTCGATGACATAGATAAAGACGATGATAAACAAGGCGATGACGGAATTGGTCAGCATCGCCACCACTCCCAAAGTTGTGCCCAATGCCACCGCTCCGGTATCGCCCATAAAAAACCGGGCGGGATAGATATTGAACCACAAAAAAGCCAGCAGCGCTCCGGCGATGGCCGCGCAAAAAGCCGCGATGTCCATCTTGTTATGGAAAAAAGAGATGAGGGCGAAAGAACTGAAGGCGATCAGCATAATTCCGCCATTGAGCCCGTCCAATCCGTCAGTTTCATTCGACGAGATAGCAGTGAACAAGATGACGAAAATGAAAAGTGGAAGATACCAAAGTCCGATTTCAAAGTTGCCCATCGCCGGAATATGGATGCTGTCTATTTCCAATTTATAATAGAACCACCAAGCCCCGGCTATGGCGATCACGATCAGCCAGCCGAAACGCATCGCAAAGCGCATACCGCCGCCCTTATTTTTTCCGATGCCCCGCACGCTCATCCAATCATCGAACAATCCCAAAATCCCGGCGGAAATCAAAGCGAAAAGCGGCAGCCAAGTCTGCGAACGGCTCAAAAAATCCAGGCGTGCGATAAAATTAGTGTCAAACATCTCGGCCAGCCAGGGGAAAACGTAGTGTGAAGTGAAAATCAGGACCAATACGGTCGCCCAAACCAGGATTCCGCCCATCGTCGGGGTTCCACTCTTATCTTTGTGCAACTGGCTCACATAGGTGAGTTTTTCCCCATCGACGGAATTCTGTTTGATCCGTATGCCGATACGTTTTTTATACAGGAAATTGGTCAAGAGCGGCGTAAACAAAAAGGCTAACACAAAAGCGATAAAGCCGGTCGAAAAAACCTTGATGACATTCACGACCAACGGGATGTTTTGTATCTGTGCCAAGCCCATATTATTGCCAAGTATGATTATTAAAAATCCAATCTACCAGCGTTTTCATATCGTCCCAACGCTGTTCGTCATTCAAAAGGACCGCGATTATCCGATGCTTGCCGGCCGGATCCTCGGCGCCCATCATCAGCGACTTTCCCGCCAAAGGCGTGAAGCCGGTCTTGCCGCCGATACAATTCGGCATCGTCGCCAGCAACATATCGGTATTTTTAAGCTCATGCATATATTTTCCGTCCGCGGAATAGAATCTTCCGTCAGGAACCATCATGATATTCCAGATGGTTTCATATTTCAAAGAATACGCGGCGATCCGGGCGATATCATAGGCCGTCGAATAGCATTGATCCTCATGATCGTCGATTTCAAGCCCCGAAGGGGTGCAAAAATTCGATTCTTTCAGCCCCATATCCTTAGCCTTCTTATTCATCATATCCACAAACTTTTCCGGAGATCCGGCGATGTGGATGCCGAGCGCCGTAGCCGAATCATTCGCGCTATTCATCAACATCGCCCGCATAAGGTCCTTGGCACGGACTTTCTCCCCGACAAACATCTGATTGCCATTGCAAAAAACGCTGGTCGGACAACCCACGACGGTCCCGTCCACCCGCAACGCTTCTTTGGTGATGAGCACTTCCTCATCCAGATTTTCTATATTTTCTATAGCCAAAATCGCTGTCATCATCTTCGTCAGTGAGGCGATTTGGGTCCGCTTGCGTCCGTTATCATAATGGATGATCGTGCCGCTATCGGCATCGATAGCCACGGATGAACCGGCCCAGATTTTAAGATCCGAGACTCCTTGTTTGCGTGTCGGTACAAGCCCGGAAGCCATCACCGGGTCCACTGGAAAGATGCTATATTTTTCATTTTTTTTCGCATCAAAACCATCGAAGGCATCCTCTTTGCCTGACGGAGGCAAACCGCAAACGTCCGCTTCCGCTTGGCAAGAAACGCTGGGCATCGACACTTCCGTTCCTCGCATACTGCCGGCCATATCCCCGTAAAACCAAATCGGGGCGAACGGTATTATTAAAAATGTGATAATCAGGTTCAACATAGGAAAACCATTAAAGCTTACTCATAATTACGTTATTATACTATCAATCCTATCATCCTTAGACAATGTTTCATAGTCCGGCAATTTTTCGATACTGTCGATTCCCAATTTCTTCAGGAAATCGAATGAAATTTTATATAAATATCCTCGGTTATCCTTGGGGTTTTCGATCCGCTCCAAAAGTCCGCGCATCAGCAGGGAGCGGACGGTGAAGCTGCAATTGACTCCCCGGATCGCTTCGACTTCGACTCTCGTAATCGGTCCGCGATATGCTATTATCGCCAACACTTCCAAACCGGCTTTGCTCAAATTTTCTTGGATCTCGCTTTTTACCAATTGTTCGACGACAACCGCGTTCTCAGGATTGGTCGCCAGCTGGAATTCATTCTCTTTCCTGATGATGACCATCCCTCTTTTCGCCGCGGAATATTCTTCCTGCAAAACCGCTACGGACCGTTCGACATCCTCAAGCGAAGATTCAGTCACTTTGGCGATTTTAGCCACGGCTACCGGTTCTCCACTGACAAACAGGATGCTTTCGATGGCCGATTTTAATTTTTCTTGTTCCATAATATAAAATTTTAAAACCTACATTTAAAATTGGCTTGTCGTCTTATTTTTCAATCGGATTTCTTCGAATAACTCGCCCTGTTCAACATCGATAATCCGCTGTTTCACCATCTCCAGCATAGCTAGAAATGAAAGTATCACATCGATCTTGTCCGTCGCTCCGGTTGTCAATTCGGAAAATGACATCTCGACCCGCTGGCGCAAGGTATTTTGTAAATCGTTGATTTTCTCCTCCAGCGTGATGACCTCCCGGACCACTTCCTCATCCAGCTGTTCTACGACCGGAATTTCCGCCAGGACGAATTGGAAATATTTCCGAAAATCATAAACATTGATATCCTCGGGCGGATAGAAGATGGTTTGCACTCCGGCATAGCCCGGCCGCGCATAACTGATCCTGCCGGCTTCCGCCAGTTTTCCCAACACGATTGAAGCTTCCTTGAATTTTTTATATTCTTCCAGTTGCTTAGCCAAGTCCTTGATTTCCTCTTCCTCCTCTTCCGTGAATTGCAAAAGCGGCAAAAGCGCGCGCGATTTAATCAAAATCAATTTGGCCGCCACCGACAGGAATTCAGCCAAATTTTCCAATTTGATATCATCATTAGCCTTGATATAGTCCAAATATTGATCCGCCACATGCGCCAAACTCAGCTCGGTGATGTTCAATTTCTCCTTCTCGATCAGTTCCAACAACAAATCCATCGGCCCCTCGAATTTCTCTATTTTTACATTATACGCCATATTTCAAACATTATCCTCTCGTCCGCCGCTATTAAAACCACTGGATCGACTTCTTACATACTATCACTGATTATTATTTTTTTCAAACAAAAAAAACGTCCGGATGCCTCGCTCCGATCAAGCCCTGGCGGCCGCCTTGGCGCGCAGTTCCTTCTCACTCGCGTTATCCACCAGCTTAAACGCCGGATAGAGGGCCGACAGGACGACCAGTCCGGTCAAGATGAAGGTGAATTTGATCGGTGCGAAAATCAACACCACGGACGAAAGGGCCGCAGCCATGATGTTGGCTACCGGCACGGATGTTCGGAAGAAATTGATAAGATCCACGTCGGTCGCGTCGATTTTCTTGAAGAAATACGAATCGCGCAGGATTTCTATCAGCGCCGCCCCGATCCTGGTAGCGAACAGGACTGTCGCCCAAATAGCCGCCGTGCCGGTTCCGATGAAATAGACAGCCGAAGTCGAACAAGCCATCAGCAAAAGCGCCACGATCAAAAACTCCTTCTCACCGGTTTTCTTGTCCGCCAAAATCCCCATCGGGTACTGTAAAACCACGAAAGGCACCAACATAGCCGTAAAAATCCAACCGATATTCTCCCAGGAATATCCCAGATCACGCAGATAAATCGGAGTATAGATTATCATCAAGGCATAGAAAAATTCCAAAACGAATGAAATATAATATATCCGCATGATATCCGCCTTGCGGCGCACTTTCCGCAAGATATCCATCACTCTCAGTTTTTGCTCGAATTTATGGTTAATGTTCCTGAAACCGATCAAGGCGAAGATAAACACGAAACAATTGAAAATCAAGGCGAAAATAAAAATCCCCTGGAAATCCATCCGGTCCAGGATATAGGTCGAAGCGAACGGTCCGAACATAAAGCCGGCATTAAGGATGGTCAAATGCAAACCGCGGATCCGTCCGGACATCCTGTCCACTGAAAAACTTTCCACTATCACATCCAACGCCACCCATTGGATATGGCCCAAAATTATATAGAGCATCAGAAGCAAGACGCCGACCATCGACGGCTGGGCGAAGATAAGCAAGGTGATCACGATGATATTAGCCAATAGGGAAAAATAGAAAACATTCGATTTGCCCCAAAGCCGGACCAATTTATGCAGATTGAACAGAATCAACAGGAATATCCCATAGGAAGCCGCGTAAAAAACCCCGACATTCCGCATACCGGTGGCCAATTCAAAATACGAAGACATCACATAAATCAGGACCGCCTGTGAAAAGCCCATCAGGAAAGTCACGAAACTCGACAAACGGAGCCGGGTTTCATCCAATTGCTCATTATGCTTGTTTTTTTCCATCTATTTTTTTCCAAACACCCAATCTGGAAAACCGCTGCTCCAACGCGACACCGCTAAATCCGGATGGGTGATTTTTTATTTTTATATTTATCTTAAAGCCGTTACGGGGTCAATCTCTTTACGTCGCGCGGAAACAGGATCGCTTCCTTGATACTGCCTAAACCGAGGATTTTTTGCACGATCCGCTCGGAACCCAGGCCCCAACCGCCATGCGGCGGGATGCCATATTTGAAGATATCCAAATAATGGCTGAATTCTTCTGGATTCAACTTATGCTTTTTCATATTGGCCACCAATTGGCCGTAATCATGGATACGCTGGCCGCCGCTGGCAATTTCCACGCCCATAAACAAAAGATCGAATGTGTCCGTATATTGCGGGTCAGGACTTGGCATGGAATAGAATGGCCGGATAGCAGCCGGGTAGTGCGTCAAAAATACGAAATCGGAATTATGATTTTTCTTGACCCATTCGCAAATCAGACGCTCGCCTTCGGCATCGATGTCGACTTCGTCCATTTTCTTGCCATATTCCTTATCAAGAATATCCAACGCTTCGGTCAATTTCATCCGAGGAATTTTTTCCACTGGCAAAATTTGTGCGCCATATGATTCCAATTCACTCTGGCAATTTTGGGAAACTTCCCTCATCACATATGTCATAACCTTTTCCAATTCAACCATCACATCCTCGAAGTTTTCAATAAAACCCATTTCAGCATCCAGCCCGATGTATTCATTGACGTGCCGGGTAGTGTAATGCGGTTCCGCCCGGAATACCGAGCCGACTTCGAAGACCCTTTCAAAAATCCCTACGCCCGCTTGTTTGTAAAATTGCGGACTTTGAGCCAAATAGGCATCCTTATCGAAATATTTGATTTTGAAAAAATTAGCTCCGCCTTCGGTGGCCGAATCAAGGATTTTGGGAGTCTTGATTTCCAAAAATCCCTCCTGTTTCGCGATACGCGCATAAGCACCGATCATCTCAGCATAAATCTTGAAAATAGCTTTGATTTTTTCATTCCTCAAGGTCAGTGTCCGATTGTCCAGAAGCGTATCCAAGTTCAAGTTAAGCCCTTCGACCGATATGTCGACCGGCAGCTCCACCTCCGGTTTGGAAATCACATCCAACTTCTCCACTTCGATTTCCACTCCGCCAGTCGGAATTTTCTCATTCTTCGCTCCGCCCGGCCGCGCTTTCACCAGCCCTTCGACTTCGATGATACATTCGCTGCGGATTTCCTTGGCAGCCTTGTAGGCATCTTCCTTATCCGGAATGATAACCATCTGGATCTTCCCGCTCCGATCGCGCAAATCGATAAAAATAAGCTTGCCGTGGTCGCGGCGGATACTGACCCAGCCCTGCAGTTTCACGACTTGGCCGATCAGTTTCGGCGTCTCATCGATTAAAATTCTTTGCATAAATTTATTTCCTCGAATTATTTAACCTTATTTAAATTTTAGCTCTTTACGCTTGATTTTACAGACTATTGGCGTTAGGATAGAAATTTCTTGATTTCCACCACCAGTTCGCTCGGACTGAATTCGGATTTAGCCACGAAACCGTCGGCTCCCAGCTGGATAGCCTTGTCCCGATCCTCCTTCTGACTCAAATTACTTGCCACGATTATTTTCATAGCTGGATCGTATTTTCCATTCCGCAATTCTTCGATCAGCTGGAAACCGTCCATTTTCGGCATAATCAGATCGGTCATAAGCACGTCTATTTTTTCTATCTTGGCGATACTGAGAGCTTGCTCAGCCGTGGTCGCCGGAAAAACCTCAAATCCCGAATTGGAAAATTTTTTCAGGTATATTTCAGCGATCATCGGATTATCTTCGACGATAATGATTTTAGCCATAGCTTAGAAAATAAGTTTATTTTTAAATCATACAGCATTCAAGCTATTTTTACAACCTTCCAGGCGCGCGATCACCCTCTCAATTATCCAATCCGGTGTGGAAGCGCCGGCCGTCACCGCCACCTTTTCCATTCCCTTAAAAAATCCGCATTCCGGCATAGCCTCGTCGTTCTCGACAAAAACCGCCTTATCATTAAGGCTTTTGGCGATTTCGTACAAACGCGTCGAATTGGCGCTTTCCGGAGATCCGATCACTACCACGGCATCATTTTCACGGGCTATTTCTTTGACCTCGCCTTGCCGTTGGTTGGTCGCCAAACAGATAGTATCCGCGATTTCAGCGGCCGGATATTTTTCTTTCACGAATCCGTATACTTCGTCTACGAAATCCCGGCTCTGGGTGGTCTGCGAGAGGATGATGATTTTTTCCGACTGCGCCAAATCGATATTTTTCAAATCCTCACGGTTGGAGATGACGGTTGCCTGGCCATTTCCCCATTCGAAGATGCTTTTCACTTCCTTATGATCCTTGTCCCCCACCAATACGACAGCATAGCCACGCTTGGAATAGGCCTGCGCCAAACGCTGGACTTTGATGACTTTCGGACAGGTCGTATCGACGACATCGATATTTTTCTCCCGCGCCATTTCGTAGATCTGCGGGCCGGCACCGTGCGCCGTAATGATCAATGTGCCGATTTCGCCCGATTCAGCTTTGGCGAAGGTTTCCAAATCGATTTTCCGGATGCCTTTTTCTTCGATTTTCCTGACCACATCCTGGTTATGCACCAGGGATCCCAACACATAGACGGGTTTTTTCACCTTGTCAGATTCCAGATTATCCACGATTTCAAAAGCCCGGCGCACCCCGTCGCAAAACCCCGCAAATTGGCTCAATGTGATTTTCATATTTTTTACACCTGATTCCTACAACGAAGTTTTAGGAATCAGGAAATAATTTAATATTTTAATGTTCGATAATTTCTAATTTCACTTTTCCATCCTTAGCCGCCAATCTAATCGTACCTCCGATAGGAAAGGTGATTTGAGGAGTCGTATGCCCGAAGTCCACTCCGGCAATAATTGGGATTTTTGAGAGTTCTTTCTTAGACTTAATGATTTTGTCAAGTTTGTCCTTAGTCATATCAGCACCTTTCTGAAATCTTCCAATGATAATCCCTTGAACATCCTTAAATCCTGGCTGATAGATGAGTGATTGCAAATCACGATCGAAATTTACCGGAAACATTTTTCCATTCATATCATCATCTTCTAAAAACAATATCGCATCTTTCAGGCTAGGCATAAATTCCGTACCTTGCAATAGATTAAGAGTGCAAAGATTCCCGCCGATAATTATTCCTGTCGCCTCGCCGGCGTTAATCGCATAAAATCCTTCATTTTTAATAAACTCTCTGTTTTCCTGGTCCAGATACCAGGCGTCGTCACTCCATTTATCCGACGACATAATTTCAAATGAGCCTTCCCGCATCAAACATTTCTCGAAATATGCACTTGTGTATTCTATGCCTTTGGTCATGCCAAAAGTTGAAAAGTGCGGTCCTGAATACGTAGTCAATCCGGTTTTCGCATAAATCGCATTGGAAAGAGCTGTTATATCCGAATAGCCACAAATAATTTTTGGATTATTTTTTATAAGGTCATAATCCAAATATTTTAAAATCTGATTGACATTAAAACCGCCGATAACCGTCAGGATTCCCTTCACGTCCTTATCGGAAAACGCTTCATGCAGATCAGCTACTCGCGATTCAATTGAAGATGATCGGAAGCCATCGATTTCTTCCGAATTTTTTGCATATGAAATCCGAAGCCCCATACCCGCCAATGCTTCCTCAGCAAATTTCCTGGTTTCCTGCGAAACTATTCCCAGACTTCTTGACGGAGCAATAATCCTTATTTCATCACCAACTTTAATTTTTTTTGGGATCATATATTTAAATTAATGTTTTTGACCCGTCCCGAAACTCGGCTTTAGGATTATTTTTTAGTCCACGTCGCCCACCTGTTGCAATTGCAATAATTTCTGATAGAGGCCGCCGTCCATTTTGGCCAGTTCGTGATGGCTGCCGGATTCGATGACCTTGCCCTTTTCCAGGACGATGATCTTGTCAGCCTTGCGGATAGTGCTCAAGCGGTGCGCGATCAGGATTACGGTGCGGTTCTTGCAGATTTTGTCCATCGCGTCCTGGATGAGCCGTTCGCTTTGCGAATCCAGATTGCTGGTCGCTTCATCAAAAATCAAAATTTTCGGATTAGCCAAAATGGCGCGCGCGATGCCGATCCTTTGCCTTTGCCCGCCGGACAATTTGATGCCGCGCTCCCCGGCCAGCGTTCCATAGCCGTCAGGGAATTGCGCGATGAATTCTTCCGCGTTAGCCACGCGCGCCGCCGCCCGGATTTCCCGATCGGTCGCGTCCGGCTTCGCATAACTGATATTGTCGCGGATCGAAGCGCTGAAAATTTCCACGTCCTGCGGCACGATCGCCATAAATTTACGGAAGCCTTTCAAATCATAATCCTTGATATTTTTGCCATCCAGCAATATTTCACCCTTGGTCGGATCATAGTGCCGGTAGGCCATCCTGACCACCGTAGTTTTGCCGCCGCCCGACGGACCCGCCAGGGCTGTCACGCAATCGGATTGTATTTTCAAATTGACTCCGTCCAGCGCTTTGAGCGAGCTGTCGGCATATGCGAAATCCACCCCCTTGAATTCGATTTCCCCGCGCAAAGATTCGGGTTTCAAACCGTGCTTGGGATTTTTGATATCGGATTTTTCCAATGACAGATAGTACAGGCGGTCCACCGCCTCAGCGCTTTCCATTATGCGGTCATACAATCTGGAGATGCGATAGAGCGACAGCAAGGCTTTTTCTGAAATGGTATAGACAAAAACCATCGTACCGATCGTGATGTTGCCTTGGTAGATGAGATACATCCCGGAAATTAGGATAAAAGCCCGGCCTGAGTCGATTATCAAATTTCTTTTTAGGTTTTGCCGCATAATTTTGCCGAATTCGAACAAAATTTGCTTGCGTATCTTGTCGCGGATCATTCCGAAAAATCCGATTTCCCGATCTTCCTGCACGAATGATTTGACGGCGTTGATATTGATGATCGCCTGCGTCATATTGCCCGAAGCTTCCTCTTCCATCTTGAACCTGGCTTTGCGAAACGGATAGACAGCCTTATTGATCGCGATTGTCAGCAACACGAAGATTATGGCAAAAACCACGATTACCAGGCCGAAACGCCAATCGATGACAAACAGCGTGATTGCCGTAAAGACCAACTGCAGGCTGGTCGGCGCCACTTCCCAGAAAAAATTGCCCAGAAGTTCGTCGATTTTGGTCAAGCCCCTTTGGATCTTGGTGATTTTGTTGCCGGTATTTTCTTTTTCATGATAGCCCAAGCTCAAAGACATCATCTTTTTGAAAGCGTCGCCATACAGGTATACTTCGACATCGACCAATATCTTGAAGATTTTCCTATCCTGCAGGAAAGCCAAAAGCGACGTAGCCTGGTTGGCCAAAAACATCCCCGCCACATACGCCAGCAACAGGCTGACGTCGGCGGCTGAAAAATTCGTCACCAGATCGATGATCAATTTCAAAATATACGGCCCGCCCAGGCGCATCAGTTCCAGACAGAATGTTACTGTCAAAAGCCGCCTGATCTGAACGTGCGAAGGTTTCAATAATTTCCAAATGCGCGACCAAAAACCGTGGATATCATATCCCTTGATCTTTTCCGCTGAAAACTCCTGTTTTTTTTCTTGGCCCATACTCCCTTATTTTAACACACTAAATAAATAACCGCTCCGTTTTAGCGGAGCGGCGGAATCTTCTCTCGGACTATTCGTTCCGGAAATATTTGATTATCTCCGAACTGTCCCAAGACACATATTCCACTGCGCCGTTTTTTCTGTTTTTAATTTCCACGCGGTTATCCCGCATATTTTTTTCACTGACTACCAATTGGTGCGGCAAGCCGATCAGGTCCGCATCGGCGAATTTCACGCCCGCGTTCACGTCGCGATCGTCGAACAAAACCTCGATTCCGGCTCCGACCAGCGCGTTATAAATTTCTTCCGCTTTCTCATTCTGGTTCAGGCTCAGCAAATGGACCTGGAACGGCGCCACTGTTTCTGGCCAAACCATTCCCTTTTCATCATGATGTACTTCCACGACCGTGCCCATCAGCCGGCCCAAGCCGATGCCATAGCATCCCATCAAAATTTCTTTGGTCTCGCCTTTTTCGTTTTTAACGGTCAGACCGAAAGGCTGCGTGTATTTGGTCATCAATTTGAAAATGTTGCCCACTTCGATCGCCTTTTCTTCCTTAAAATCGGTATTTTTACATTCCGGACATTCCACCACTTCCGCCTTGATTTCTTTATTGACCGCCAAACCACATTTTTCACAGACATAGATGATATCCTCTCCGGCCGGCGTGATAGCTTGGAATTCGTGCGAATATTTGGAAAAAGATCCACCCGAAGCGAAAGTCAGATGCGTCACGTCCTTGAGACCGGCACGCTCGAAAATTTT
Source organism: Parcubacteria group bacterium (assembly GCA_041674205.1). Taxonomy (GTDB): domain Bacteria; phylum Patescibacteriota; class Minisyncoccia; order Moranbacterales; family UBA2206; genus JAUXSK01. The sequence continues at coordinate 50,353 of JBAYWF010000007.1, read as the reverse complement.
GAAATAAGCGCTTTTGGATTTTTCATAATACGCATCCAGATCCGCTTCATCCAAATGGAAAGAATACAAATCTTTCATAATGAATTCCCGCCCGCGCAAGATGCCCGATTTGGCGCGCAATTCCATCCGGAATTTGTTCTGGAACTGATAGACGGAAAAAGGCAGATCTTTATACGAGTTGATGAATTTCTGCGCCAACGGCACCACGATTTCTTCATGGGTCGGTCCCAGCGCCGCCTCGCGCCCGCTGGCGTCCTTCACTTTGTACAAATCATCCATACTGTCCCAGCGTCCGGTCTTCAGCCAATTTTCTTTCGGTTGCATCGACGGCATAAAGATTTCCTGTCCGCCCAAAGCGTTGATTTCCTCCCGGATGATATTCTCAATTTTGTTCATCACGCGCAATCCCAGCGGCAAGATCGTATAGACTCCGGCCATTTCCTTGTCGACGAATCCGGCCCGGATCAAAAGCTGGGCGTTCACGCTCACTTCGTCTTTCAAGGCGTCTTTCTGGGTTTTGGTGAATAGTTGCGATTGTTTCATGCGGTTTATTTTAATATTATAAGTCTATTACAAAAAGCTTCTTTTGCCAAATTTTATGCCAAACAAGAGCTATGCTTTAATTATTTTTAGGAAGGGCATTGTACGTGTATTTGCAATGCCCTTCCTTTTCCTATGCATTCGGGATGCATCTAAAAAAACATATATTCCCGATGATTTGCCGGCTCCACATCATTGATATAGAACTGGGTTCCGAAATTTTTTTCCCACAGGATGGTCCGCAGGATGAAATTATTTTCCTTGGCCGGCGCCAGATGCGCTTGCGTGCCGGCTTGCGCCAGCTCAGCCAAGACCAGCACTTTGGTCCGCATACCGTTGTTGCCGTGCCCCAAAACGCTTCCGCCCTTGGCACATTCCAACACCGTTTCAATTTCGGAAACATTGACGCGATGCATCACTTTTCCTTCTCGATTGAGGAAGCCCGGTTGGTCAAAGCCGATAATCGCAATGTCCGCTCCGACCAAAAGGCACATCAATTTGAACAGCCGGTCATTGTCCGCGCAATGTTCCAACGCTTTGATTTCTTCGTTGTCAATCACGTCGTTGGCGTTGATGACCGGAACCACGCCGGCCGCGAAAGCTTCCAGCATGATCTTTTTTGTCAGACACGTCTTCGGATTATTTTTCGCGTCAAACAAATAGTCATCCGTAAGCAACATCTGTGCCGCATCGATGCCCAGCTTTTCCAGCTCCATGGCGTAGCGGTTCACGATCCGGATCTGCCCGACTGCCGAACGCAGGTTTCTGGAACGTTTTTCGCTCGGGTCACTGGCGATCGCTCCGGAAGTTACGACGAAAACCCCATTGCCGTCTTGGACGAGTGCCGCGATCTGCTTGCAGACCCGCCGGATAAACTGCCGGTTGATTTTCTCCTCAGAAACCAAAGTAGCTGATCCCAACTTGATACCGATGATTCTCTTTTTTTCCATCTTGGTTTTCCCCTTTTTCTAAGATTAAACAAAGAACTAAAAAACAGCCTATCCATTAGGCTGTCCCGTGTCTATCTAAAATCTTTTTTACCTGTTGATTTCAAACACACATAAGCAGCCTAATTGTCTAGGATGCGGATCTGCCGGGATTGAATTTGTGCATTTGAAATTATTCATACCCTTATCATAGCATTTTGATAAATTTTGTCAAAAAAAATAGAGGGGTGCCACATCGTGACACCCCTAGGGTTGGTTTTTTGCCAATCAATCTTTAGGTGGTTCCCCAGCCGACTGATCTGATTTTTGCCGTTTTTTCCGGATTATCGATGATAACCCGCTTCGGTTCGGACTGTTTGTCCGCAGGCGTTATCCGTACGGCGATTTCCTGCCCGCATTTCGAACAAAAATCCTTACCATCCAGACGATTTACATCCGCGAAACAACATATGCTCTTATTCATCACGATACGCCTCTCTTGTTAAAGTCCATCGAAAAAAACAAAAAAACTCCCCGTCTTTTCACACGATAAAAATCATGCAAAAGGACGAAGAGTCTTAGACCGCTTCGGGTTGCCACCTTTTTTCTGGAAATAAAAAATCCGCCGGGGCGGACCAGATTCCCACTCATCGACTCAATCCCGCCGAGCGGAATGATGATCGATTATCCTATGGTTACGGAGGATGCCGGGTTTCCACTAGCGCAGAAACCGCCTTTCCCGACTGGCGGGATAAACCGGACCCAACCCCATCGCTTTTTCAGGCAACGGGATCCGATTTGCAGGCTTTGAAATTGTTAAGCTTGTTCCCATTTTAGCAAATCCGGAAAACTTGTCAAACGCCTGTTTTTTTATTTTTTCCCCTATGCCCCGACAAATCCCTAGTTGAAAAAATCATTGAAATATCGATGTGCCCTGTCATCCGATTTTCATAAGCCTATTCTAGCAAAAATAGGATTTCTGGACAAACCAGGATAACCGGATTAAACTTAAAAATGTCATTTTTGCCCTATCATCAGATTTATCCGTTTCACCGCCGGTTTAATCTTGTGTATTATCCGACAAGTTAGTATAATAAATTCATTGTTTAAATTTTAATCCAACTTACACGAAAAAAGAAATGAATGAACAACCTGTCCTCAGTGAACGGCAATTCACGGAGCAAAACTATTGGGGGCTTCTCGCTTCCGTCGACCTTTACGGCTGCGATCCGAAAATGATCAGCAATCCGGATGATATCCGCGCTTTCGTAAAAGCGCTTTGCCAAGAAATCAAAATGACGCGCCACGGGGAAACCCTGATTGACCGCTTCGGAGACGGCACCCTGGAAGGTTACTCCTTTATGCAATTCATCGAAACTTCGTCCATCACGGCCCATTTCGACGAACCGGAAAACCGGGCTTTCATCGACGTCTTCAGTTGCAAATATTTCGACCCCCAAGTCACGGCGGACTTCTGCAAAAAATTTTTCAAAGCCGAATCGTCCAAAGTCAATATCTTATTGAGAAAATAAGCCCTTCGGAAAAATTCGATAAACTGTGCCGCTTGCGGCGATGCAAAAAAAACAGCCTAGGCTGTTTTTTGTTTTATCCGCGCTCCAACCGCCCATCCTAATAGATATTCTTGGCCGGATATTTCATCCCGCGCCGGATCAAATTGGTTTCGATATCCTTAAGCTTGAATTTTTCCTTGAAATAGTCCACCACGAAACCGACTTGCAAGCCGTTGCGGCAAGTATAGATATCGGCGCTCACGAAACCGCGGGCTGGAAAAGTATGCAAGGCGATATGGCTTTCCGCCACTACCACGAAACCGCGCCAGCCGCCCGGATCTTTTTCCCCGTTTTCCGGCGCGAAGAAAACCGCCGGCGTGCTCAATTTTTTCATCTTGAGAAGATTCGGCAATTCATTGACCACATCGAAAACATTCTGCTTATCACCGAGTTTAGCCAAGTCGCCGCCATAGCCGTCGATAGTCAGATGCTCGCCGAAATGGGTCATTTCTAAAATCCCTTCTTGATCCATATTTTTTCAGGTTTATTTGATTTATAATTTATCGATTTCCTCCAAAAGACTGGCGAGGATTTCATCTTCCTTGACCGATTTGATGACTTTGCCTTTGCGGAAAATCGCTCCCATCCCCTTGCCGCCCGCCACCCCGATATCGGACTCCCGTGCTTCGCCCGGACCGTTCACTACGCAACCCATTACGGAAATATGGATATCCTTGTCGATATCTTTGGTCGCCTCCTCCACTTTTTTCACCAGCTCGATCAGGGCGATTTGCGTGCGTCCGCAAGTCGGACAGCTCGTGATGGTCACGCCTCTCTTCCTCAACTTCAAAGATTTCAGGATTTCCCACGCCACGCCGATTTCATCCAGCGGATCGGCCGTCAACGAAACGCGCAACGTCGCGCCGATGCCGTCATAGAGCAGGATACCCAGTCCGATTGAAGACATAATCGTGCCGCGGAAAGCCGTTCCAGCCTCCGTAACGCCGATATGCAGCGGGTAATCCACCTTTTTGGACAGCAGACGGTAGGCTTCAACCGTCCTTTCGATATCGGACGCTTTCAAGGAAACCAAAATGTCTTTGAATTTATATTTCTCCAAAATACGGATATGGCGCATCGCCGATTCGACCATCCCCTCAGCCGTCACTTTGTTTTTATATTTTTTCAAAATGTCTTTTTCCAACGACCCGCCATTGATGCCGATGCGGATCGGAATCTTTTTCTTTTTGCAGGCCATCACCACCGCTTTCGTTTTTTCTTCCGAACCGATATTGCCCGGATTGATGCGCACCTTGTCGATGCCTTGCGCAATCACTTCCAGCGCCAATTTGTGATCAAAATGGATGTCCGCCACCAGCGGGATGTGGATTCTTTTTTTGATCGCGCCGATCGCCTTGGCCGCTTCCATATCCAAAACCGCTACCCGCACGATTTCACAACCCTCTTTTTCCAAAGCCAAAATCTGTTTGACCGTCGCATCCACGTCGCGCGTATCCGTGTTGCACATCGATTGCACGCGCACCGGATTCTTGCCGCCTAATTTATATGGTCCGACTTTAACTACCCGGGAAAGATATTTTTTCATATTTTTATTATATTAACCGATTAGCTTGTTTTCAATCACTATTATATGCCTTAAACCGCAATAAATCCAGCCTACACCTAAATAAATAGCCGCCTAGGACCTCACCTGCCTTGCACCGGACGTTTTTTCGTGCTAGCATCTTTTAGTACCTTACAGAAAATCAATCAAAAAAACATACGTCAAGGAGGAAACGATGGGCGACATCGTCGTAGGAGTCGGTTTACTACTTTTTTCAAGAGGACAAATATTAACAGTCCGGGAATTGGAAAACAAACCCCAGTACCACAAACAAGTCGGAATGCTTTCTTTCCCTTTTGAAACTTTCGAAAAGGAAGACAGGAATACCAAAGGCACCCTAGTCCGTCTTCTGAAAGAAGAACTGGGACTATCCAAAAAAGAGGTGAAAATCTGGGGAATATGTCCGAAGATTTTCAATCCCATTCCAAAAAGAGAAGACATTCGCATCTATTATGGCGCAGCCAGTTTTCTCGGAGACCCTCATCGGACGTTCCAACCGGAAAGTACCAACGTTGAAATCTTTGGTTGGTTGACTCCAACATGCCTATATGAAGCGGATCCCCGGCGGGTAGAAGTCCGACCCATCTTAGAGGATTTCACTCTACGGATACAGGCGGATTTCGCCTGATTCCATCACCCCCATCAAAACGGGCGATCCATATTTGGACCGCCCTTATTTTATTTTTATCACCGTATGGGGGAAATTTTTACCCAACAAGACATTTTCAAAATTCTTTCCTTCCAAACCGTTGAAAATTTCCACAGTCTTCAAATGGCTTCCGTGTTTCAAGCCGAGGCTTTTTATTTTTCCCCCCAGGCCGCCCGTGACATCCACGCTATGCGAACCGGAAATTTTTATCTTGTCGCTATTCAAGATTTCTTTTAATCCTATATTTTCTACCAATTTCGCGTCACTATGTCTGTGCGGATCCCGGTCGAAAATCCCATCGATATCGGAAGCGAAAAATATCTTTTCCGCCTTCATTTTCCGGGCTAAAAAAACGGCGATCGTATCGCCGGAACAAGCGGACATATCCAGCTCGGAATCGAAAACCATCTCGCCATAAAGCATCGGGGGGCAGCCGCGATTGAGGGACTCTTCGATCATCCGCGTATCGAAATACCCTATCCCTTTGTTTTTTTGGACGATGACCGAAGAAGTGCGGATAGGAAAAACTTCCATTCCATTGGACACAAAAACCTCCAGCACCGCATTATCCAATTTTTGGATTTCCAGGTTGCACAGCAGGGAGCCTTTGAATTTCCCGCTATCGCCCACCGATCCGTTTTCCAAGCCGTATTTTTTCGCCATTTGATGTCCGGCCGCCCCGGCACCATGTATCAGGATGAGGTCGAATTTTTTTTTGGCTTGCGCCCTTTTGATGGAACGGGCGATTTTTCCAAGCAAGTCCGTCCGCACCGAAACACCCTCTCTGTCCTTGTGAGTCGCCACGCTTCCCCCGATTTTAAGAATATACAACGGATCCATAGATTAATTATGATATCAGCCTTCAAAAAACACCTGTCTTATCTATTCTTTTCCCAGCGGACATACTCCGTCAGCATCGCTTTGGCAGGAACTATCCGCATTTATGCCATCTGAAACCGAAAGGCTTTCGCCAGCCGCAGAATTCCCATCCGCGCCGCAATCCTCCGTGGTTGGATCGCACTCAGCAGCATCCCCAGCACTACAATCTTCCGTAGCCGGATCACATTCAGCGGTTCCATCCACCGCGCAATCTTCCGTTTCCGGATCGCATGCGGCTGGATTCTCTTCGACGTTGCAATCCTCAGTGGCCGGATCGCACTCAGTTCCTTCGCTGGCCGCGCAATCATCGGTCTCCGGATCACATTCCACCCCCTCTTCAATGACGCAATCTTCTTCCGTTTCCGGATCACATTCAGCTTCTTCATCCTCCGCCGGATTATCTATAGCATATCGCACCGGATCGTTGCAAGTGTCGCCTTCCGGAACATTTGTTCCGTCGCAATATTCATAGGAACAATTTTCCTCCCCTTCTTCGCAAACCAGAGCCGCGCAATCCTCGTCATTCGGATCGCAATCCGGAATATTATAGGCCATACGACGGATGTTTTTCGTATACCAAGTATCCTCTTCCGGATCGCCCGTGCACCACTCCCCGTCTGCAGCCGGATCCGGATCGCAAATATGCACGAAACATTTTTCCTCATATGGATCACAATCGGCTTGCGCCATAATCACATAATCGCGCTTGACCATTATCTTCCAATAGGTTACGCCTATCGAACCGGCTATCAGCAGGACAAAAACCAGGAGGAACATCTTTTCAGCCCGTGGTCGGACCGCTTCCGGTTGGATTTCAGTTTCCATTGCCATATTTTTTTACTTAGATTTAAGGCTTATGTGTCCCGATATTTTTCTTCTTTTATTATAACATCCGGCCCGGCCTATTGACAAACCTTCCGCAAGCTGGTATACTGGCTTTTTATGTTAATACTTCACGGATAGCTTCTTCTAGTCGAGTTGAGACATAAAATTTTTAATTTTTATGTTTCAACCAGATGTACAATAGAAACCCGAGGCGCAATTCCGCCCCGACAGGACGGCCTGCCCAAAATTCAAGATTCAGAGGCGTAAAAACCGCCAATAGCCGTAAAAGTTCCGGCGGAAGCCGCAAAGGCGGATTTACCGGCGCCTATATCGACCCGAAGATGTTCATCAACAAAGCCGAGCCGGCGCAAGCGGAAACGGTCCATACCGTAAAATCGCTTTTTGCCGATCTCGCCCTCGATAGCCTTTTGAAACGCGCGATTGAAAAACGCGGATTTGAGCATCCTACCGACATCCAAGCTAAAACTATCCCCCACATCCTGGCTGGCAAAGATGTCATCGGACTGGCTAATACCGGCACCGGCAAGACCGGCGCTTTCTTGTTGCCGATGATCGATAAGATCATCCACGATCCAAAACAGAAACTGCTAATTGTCGTTCCGACCCGCGAACTTGCCATCCAGATCCAAGAAGAATTCATCGCTTTTACCGAAGGGCTCCGCATCCAGGCGGTCGTAGCGGTCGGCGGTGCCAATATCCGTCCACAGATCCAACGCCTGCGTTCGCGACACAATGTCGTCATCGGTACGCCCGGACGGCTCAAAGACCTCATCAACCGCAAAGATTTGAAACTGGAAACTTTCACTAATGTCGTATTGGACGAAGCCGACCGGATGTTAGATATGGGCTTTATCAATGATGTCAAATTATTGATGTCACTTTTGTCCAGTCCGCGGCACACATTGCTTTTCTCCGCCACGCTTTCCAAGGAGATCGAAGCTTTAGTCCAACAATTCCTGACTGATCCGATCCGGATTTCCATCAAGTCGCGCGAGACTTCGGCCCAAGTCGACCAAGATATCGTGCGTGTCGGCAAAGATGAAGACAAAGTGGAAGTCCTGCGCAAACTGCTCATCCAATCGCATTTCCAAAAAATCCTGATTTTTACCCGCACCAAGCGCGGAGCGGAAAAACTTTCCCAAGCCCTCGCTAAGTTAGGTTTCAAAGCGGAATCGATCCATGGCGATAAATCGCACTACCAGCGCCAACACTCATTGCAGCAATTCAAGAACGGCCGCATAGATATCCTGGTCGCTACCGATGTCGCCGCCCGCGGATTAGATATCCCAAACGTCAGCCATGTCATCAACTTCGATCTGCCAGCCAGCTATGAAGACTACATCCACCGTATCGGCCGGACCGGTCGCGCTGACAAAACCGGGACTGCTTTGACTTTCATCAACTGATAATATCGCAACGGATAAAAAAACCACCGGCGGACAAGCTGGTGGTTTTTATTCTGCCATCATAGCGACAGCTGGAATAATATGTATTTACGATTCTTGATTTGATCCACTACGGATAAATTGCCACGCACGATACTGCACGGACCCAGTCGGTCTTCCGCAAAAAATAGGGTAACTTTCCGATTACCGGCCATATTGACCCCTATCCTATGACGACCAGCGGCACGAACATTTCCTCCTTGCTGGTCCCACCATGGTTGCCGATAAAAATTTTATACTCCTCACCCAAAACCGAATCCTTTATGATATAATTTTCTTTCATTATGAGAGTGTAATCGCCGATCCGATCTGCCAACCTACTATCCGGCCCATAGAGACCGAAATAATTTTTTTCGATCAGATCCGCGCTTTTATGCATATCGCAATACTGGTTGAAATTTCTCTTGACATAATCCTCGAATTGTCCGATCATATCCGGCTTCACGTAGCAATAGGCGGCCCGCAATTCTCCAGCCAGCGGCATCGACAATGTCGCGGCGAATTCCGGATGGTTTTTCAATTCGATGATCCTATCGCTCTCCTTCGTGTCAATCAAACCATGGTCGGCCGTGACGATAATCGCCGTGTTTTCGTTTTCCAATGATTTGGCTAATGACGCTATTTTCTTATCCAGCTCCCTGAAATGTTTTTCCGCCTCCCGGCTATCCGTCCCTTTTTTGTGACATACGTTATCGAACCTGTCCCAATACGCGAATACGTATTTCCTGCTCCGATTGCCATCCAAAGCCCTGTGTATCTGCCGGAAAAATCCGTTCAAAGTCACGTAGCCCAATCGCTCCGCTCCCCGGGAAGTCGCAAGGGAATATGCCTTGCCGATATAATCCTTGCGCTTGACCAAAAATGAAACCGCATCCAATTTTTCAAAAAGACTTTCCTGTCCGTAAACATCACCAAAGCTTATCCTGCTTTTGCATAAATTAATCCTACCAGCTCTAGAGGCAAATCTAATAACCACCGAAAGTATCCCGATTTCCTTCAAATACATAAACCAGCCCGTCAAGGCGTGTTGCTGCGGAGCGACGCCGGATAGGAGGCTCGTCATCGCCGCGGCGGTTGTCGCCGGAAAAACCGAAGTCATCCGGCCTTTCAGATTTTCACGCAAAAAACTGCCTTGGCCGTATCTGACCAAATATTCATAACCCAATCCATCTATGACGATTATCACTATGCTTTTTTTCGCAAAACCTGAAACATCAAAATCCTTGAGCGGTTCATACTGTGAACTCCCTCCGAAAGCTTTCTTAATTGAACTTATCAGATTGACGATACTCCCACCCCGATAGTCCGGCAAATATGTTTTATTTTCCATACGTAAATCCTACCACAAAAAAGCGTCCGCTGGAACTGACCTCAAAAAAACTTCGCGATCCATCCGCCGGAAAAAAGGAGTCAAGCCCGGCAAAAATCCGGAGTAATCCGGATTTTTTATCGAAAGAAAATTATTTTTTGTCGGACCGCGACGATCGCTTCGGGCATAATTTTTTCGGCTATCGGCCGATTTTTTTATCGGACCAACAAATAGCCGTCGTCTGATCCTCCCATACTCCATTATGGAATATCCCGAAAGGTATTACCATAATACCAAATTAACCTATTAAATATTTATTAAAAAACGATATTCTCCTTAAATAAAGCAAATATCAATATTTATGGATTAAAAATCCATTAAAAAAAGGATAGCCGATGCGATATCGCGCCAGCTATCCTTTTGAAATCAAAACAATTCCCGATCTGGTGAATTTGAACCGCAACCAGCATTCCGAGAGCTGCCGATCACGGTCCGGATGCGGACATTTTTCGCACCGGCCTGGACCAGCTTTTCCCTGAATTCTTCCAACTGGGACTTGCTGGCCGTTTTTAACGGCTTGAAGCCCGGAGACGAGGCAAAAGCTTGCAATTTTATATCGAACTCGCCCCAATCCCTGACCATACCTTCGGCATCACCGTCATTCATTCCAGGAACCAAGATGAACGACGCCGTAGTGGTGTTTCCGGTTTTCTCTCCGAACTTGAGAGCCCAGTCCCGGATTGCCGCCAGATTCTGGTTCTTAGTGGCCGGCATCATCTTTTTTCGCATTTCCGGATCCATGAAATTGATTGACAGATACAATCTCAATCTCGAGAGATCCATATCTAGATTATCAAGGCTATTGACAAACATTTTCAAATCGAGTTCACGACCGATGGTCGTAATTATGAACCTGAAGTCAAGATCCTTGATGGCGGCTAACCTACGAATAGCCAGATTAACATTTTTAAGATTGGAAAGGGGTTCGCCCATACCCGTAAAGTTGAGCTTAGGCTGCAAAACCATGTCTGGTTCAAAAACCCCTTTGGCCAATAGACTGTCCAGGGAATACAGGACTTGGGCGACTATCTCCTGCCAGTCCAGAAGCCGGACAAGATAGTCCCGACCGTGCACGCAAAAACGGCAACGGCCGATGCATCCGACCGTTGAAACACAACTGGTCGTAAACGCATTAGGACTTGTCATGAGCCTATATACGTTCCAAGAAATAAATTTTTTATCCTTGGACAGTTTTCCGACCATCTTTTCGAGGTCGCCAGCAGGCTCGGAAATTATCCTGCGATACACGCCCGAAAGCAATTCTTTGCATGGCTGAAGATTGTATAACAATTCCAGCCTCCGAAACCTTATTTCGCGAGGCATCATATGCCTATATAAAGTGTTTCGGATTATCCGCAATAAATCTTCTTCGCAACACCCCTTGACGATATATTCGTCAAAGCCCTCGAAGGCTTCGCGGAAGTTTCCGACCGCCCCGGTCATCAAGATGGTTGCCATTGCAGGATCGGCTTCCTGCAAAGCCCTTCCGACCTGGGAGCCATCCTCCACTCCCAGATTGATGTCAATCATTGCCAGGGAGAAATGATTGTTCCGCATTGCCTCCACCGCCTCATTGACATCCTGGGCCAAAAAAACCTCGAACTCACTGCCGTCAAGCTGATTGGCAATGAGAGTGAGATCAAAGTGGCTGTCATCCACAATCAGAACTTTTAACTTCTCATTTTTTTCCATCTCATCACCTCATTGGTTTTTAAAGATCATTTAGGATCCATACGCCTCTTTTAAACTTCCATGTTCATTGTTTTTTCAGTTTCTTCGGCAAACGCACCGTGAAAAGAGTGCCTTTTCCGACTTCACTGGAAACATCTATTTGGCCATTATGCGCTTCCGCAACCCATTTGCAAATGGCCAGGCCCAGACCGGAACCGCCTTCACGCCTTGATCGGGCCTTGTCTACCCGATAAAAACGTTCGAAAACGTTAGATAGATGCTCCTTGGGTATCCCGATGCCATTATCCTTCACTTTCAGGACGATATTATCCCCTACCTCTTCAGCCCAGACATCCACCCAGCCATTTGGCTTATTATAACGTATAGCATTTCTGATCAGATTAATCAATAATCTTTCCAACTTGTCATAATCGGCCTTTATTTCCAAGGAAGCTTCGTTTTTTTTGTGTCGCAACTTGACGTTTTTTTCTCGGGCCACCGCCTTTAATGCCTTGAGTGTGGATTTGATCAGATCATCCAAATTGAATTTTTCAAATTTCAATTTTTGTTCGGACGCGCTGGAATTGGACAACAAAGTCAAATCTGACAGCATAGACGACATCCGCTTGATTTCCAGAGTGACCTGTTTGCAAGATTCCAGATCATCAACCTTAATACCCAAACAATTGACGGACAATTCGACGTTGCCTTGGATAATTGCCAGCGAGGTCCGAAGCTCGTGGGATATATCGGACATAAACGTAGATTTCAATTCAAGAACCTTATTTAGTTTTTTATTGGCGTCATTCAATTTGATGGTTCTCAGTTTTACCTTAGCCTCCAATTCCCTGTTCAATTTTTCCAATTCATTCTTGAACAGCACGGCGTCAGTGGTATCTACCGCCATAGATAAAGCGCCATCTACATTCCCATTCTTATCGCGCAATGGTACCGCGATAATTTTGAAGTATTTATCTTCACCTTTGTTATTCCGTTCATAACAATTTTCTTTCCTGAACGCTACGCCTTTATCCAGCAGTCTCCTATAATCTTTCAACAACCCTTCTCTTATGAAAAAGTCATTGGTGAATATATTGCAATTTTGATAATTCTTGTTTTCGGAAAAATTTTGATAATACTTATTAGCCGAAGTTATATTCCCATTCTTATCTATGGTTATGATACTGATAGGCGCGCTATCCAAAATCCGTTTATTCAGTTCGTTCAATTTATCCATATCCATTTTAATTGAAACTTTTAATAGACCCTGTACCCGGATTTCGGAATCGTGTGGATTATGTCCATATCGTCGTTGGCTTTTTTCAGTTTTTTCCGCAATTTGCTGATAGTGACGTCTATCACGTTGGAAACATGCTCCTTGTCGCCCCAAACGTTCTCGCCCAGCATCGTCCGGGTGCAGATTTCATTCCGGTGGCGCAAAAGATATTCCAAAAGGCGGTATTCGGTCAAGGATGTCTTGATGGGTTTGCCTTTCACGAAAACCGCTTTGGTAAGCGGGTCGATTTTCAAAGTTTTCATTTCCAATTTCGTCCCGCAAGCGATCCGTTCCCGACGGCCGACCGCCCGGACGCGGGCTTCCAGTTCCACGATGGAAAAAGGCTTGGTCATATAATCGTCAGCGCCCGCGTTCAAGCAGGAAACTTTGTTATCGATATCATCCCTGGCGGTAAGCATTATTATTTTAGAATCCAGCTCCAATTTCCTGATATAGCTACATATCTCGAGCCCGTCAGCTCCCGGCAGCATTATGTCCAAAATTATGACATTGTAGTCATAAATCTCCACGCGGCTCTTCGCTTCACCTCCATCTTCCACGGTATCGACTATATGCCCGCTTTGTTGCAAGCCGTTTTTGATTATTCTCACGATTGCCGGTTCGTCTTCTACGACTAAAATGCGCATATTTTTATTAGATAACGGATTATTTGCCTGTACAACTTCAGTTTAGCAGACGTATATTAAAAAAACATTAACATCAAAACGGCCGGACTTCAAATGGCTTCATTCTAGCTGTTTGCGTCAAAACCTCGGATGGACCTGCTTCAAATTTCATCGGGTAGATCCTGTTCAAAAATAAGCGCGGCGGAATTCATACAGAACCGCAAACCTGTCGGCACCGGACCATCTTCAAAAACATGCCCCAAGTGCGAACCGCAACGGGCGCAACGGGCTTCTTTCCGAACCATGCCCTGTGAACGATCGGTATGGAAAACCACATTTTCTTCTTTATAGGACCTCCAAAAACTCGGCCAGCCGGTTCCGGAATCGAATTTATGTTCGGAACTGAAAAGTACAAGCTGGCAATTGGAGCATTTATATAATCCTTCTTTTTCATTGTTCCAATAGGCATTTTTGAAAGCCGGTTCGGTTCCGTTGCCACGCGTAATCGCATAAACATCCGGAGTCAGGATTTTTTTCCATTCGTCCGAACTTTTGTTTATTTTCTCAATCATAGCATTTTTTCAGCTTTTAATTTTTGCAGATATTTTTGATGGTATCCTTCGGCTGGATAAAATTTTCCAAAAGGCTCGATAGAGGTCGCAATCGGACCATATTCTTTTTCCGCTTCTTTTTTGGCCGCTTCGGCGATCTCTTTTTGCGCATCATCCAAATAAAAAATAGCTGAGCGATACCGTGTTTCTTCCCGGCTTCCGGGATCCTGCTCGCTGAAAAAATATTTTAGAATCTCCGCGTACGGCATTTTTCCAGGGTCAAACTCGATTTCGACAGTCTCGGAATGCCCATCTAAATCGTTATACGTCGGATTGGCTTTCCCTCCTCCGCTATATCCGACGCGTGTCCTGAAAACACCCGGCAAATCGGAGAAGAATTCATCCGGCCCCCAAAAACAACCCATCGCCAAATATGCTTTTTGTATCATAATTTTTTATCAATCATTTATGCGCCACTGCATCTAATTACAATTTATTTTTATTTTTATTCTACATTTTCAGGCGATAGCGTCGTTTATGCCGTTTTTCAAGATTCCAGCTTCAATCCACAATCGTTTCACAAGCTGATTGACGCGTTTTCGCCTGGTACCATTCCGGTCAAGGCATATCCGAATCCATGCGCCACGATAAAAAATACAAAAAAAAGGGTTGTAATTTTTTACAACCCCTCCGAGCGCATGCTCAATCCCTTTGCCGTGCCTTATTCCCATACATCTTGGCATCGGCCAATCTTATCAATTCCTCCGCCTTTTGAGCGTCATCCGGATAGATGGCCAGACCGACGCTCATACCCACGGTCAGCGTGTGACCGCTGAAAATGATCGGTTCCGTAACGGCTTCGGTCAGCCTATTTACCACCACGGATATTTCCTGGCTACTGATAGACTTTATCGCCAGCCCGAATTCATCGCCACCGAAACGAACGGCATAATCGCTGCCGCGCATATAGGCCTTCAGCCTGTTTGCCACCGCCACCAGGACAGCGTCCCCGGCAGCATGGCCAAAACTATCATTGATCTGCTTGAACCTATCCAGGTCGAAATAAACGATGGCTATTTTTTGTCCATAACGTTTGGCATATTCCATATCCTTAGCCAAACAATCCATGAATGCGTGACGATTCATCAAGTCCGTCAATGCGTCATGGGTAGCGAGATGGAAAATATTTTTTTCCAATTCCCGCCGCTCCGTTATGTCGCGGAAGATTCCGCGGGTAAAAAATGATCCGTCCGCCCTGTGAATCAGGACCACGTTTCCCTCTGCAATAATCCTTCCTCCGGATTTCGTCAGAAACGTCACCTCCAGATTCACAAGTTTCCCGCCATTCATCAAATGCTCGAATTTTTTCAAGCAATGATCCAATGAGTCCGGAGCGATAAACGTGAAAATATTTTTACCCATGACTTCTTCTTTATCATATTCAAGGCTGTCAAGCCAAGCCTTGTTGACATATACTATTTTTCCTTCCCCATCTACGCCCTGGAACAAATCATGGGCGTTATCAAGAAAGCTTTTCAATTCATCTAACTCCATACAGCAACCTGACGATACGTCTTTAACCATATTCCGCACCTCTGTTATATTGTAAAAGAAGGTTTATCCTCCTCACCAGCCAACTGTGCATCTTGTCACATTTGGAATGTTTTGTCAATATGGCCAGCCGGTTCCGATTCTGACTCTCCATTGTTCCGTTTTTTTAAATTTTTCCCGGCCTTTTTCAGTATGTGCCACCGGGACAGCATGATCAGAAACAGCTGCCGGTTAAAAATCACACGAAATATAAACCGCCGGCCAGTGTATTACGAAATAGTTATAATTATTAATTTTTTAAAAAAATGAGCATACTTATCTGGGTCATCTTCGGAGCCCTGGTGGGCTGGGTGGCCTCTATGGTTATGGGATCCAGCGGCGGTTTGATTTGGGACATCGTCGTCGGCATCATCGGTGCGGTGCTAGGCGGATGGATCATAAGCTTCGCCGGAGGCTCAGGCGTTACCGGTTTCAATCTCTATAGTTTCCTCGTGGCGTTGCTCGGCGCCGTCGTGCTGATCGCGATTGTGCGGGCCGTGCGCCGCTAGAAGTGAAAATCCATCGACATCGAAACAATCCCGGGCATTCGGGATTGTTTTTTATCGGTGCGCGAGGCAATCCAGGATGCCAGGATTTTTAATGCCACAAAGGCTTTCTGTCTTTGCCAAAAAATCAGAGATGGGCCATCAGGTTATTATAATATCGAAAGCTCCGAGAAGCGAGATGACCTCGTCGGCGGAAAATTTGGCTTTCGCGATCTTGTTGCTGAGCGGATTGATGCGGTAATTGCGGGAACCGGAAAAATCGGCGTGCCGCAGGTCGGCATTCTGAAATTTACTTTCCTGCAAATCGCAATTTAAAAAATCCGATCCGGACAGGTCGACATCGATAAAATCCGTGCTCCGGATCAAGCAATCTGAAAATTTAGATTTCTTGATGTCCAAATTGCTGAAGTTGCACAGGGTCAAGGCGCAGCCTTCGAATTCCCACGCCAACAGGAATTTATTGACCAAGCTGAACACGACACCGACCATTTTGCAGTCTTTAAAAACCACGTTTTGGAAACTGCAGTTCAGCACTTCCGTGTTGGAAAAATTGCATGCCGAAAACCGGCAATCTATGAATTTAGTCCCGAGAAATCTGGTATCGGAAAAATCACAATTGGAAAATTTACAATTATAAATTTCCAGAAGATCCGGTTTCCTGCCTGACCAGTCCTCGTTCTGGACTATCTGGTTTTCGAGCGTTGTTATTTTCATTCCATTTAGTCGCGTATTATGAAATACTCGGGTTTTGTTTTTTGCATATCGCAAACATGATAGACCTGCGATTCAATTATACTCCCGGATGCAAAAATTCCGAAGGTCGGACCTTCGGACACGGCGATATTAAATCGCCGTCATAGGCAGATTCTTCATTTTTTTGCCTACTCATCCAGCACGCGTAATAAAAAAGGGATGGAGGGTAGAAAAATACCCCGCATCCCTTTTTGGGAACTGCTACTGTTATATCAGCTCCCACAAAAACTCATCATCATATATGATTATGGGTTCGGTTTCAACGCCATAATCGATTTGACCATTCCGGTAATGGCCTCTTACGAAAGTCCTTCCCGGGGGCAGTTTCCAACCCTGCTGGGATTCAGCCCAGGCCTTGGCCTCCTCACTGGCTTGCCATCCTTCCGGCAACTTCCTGAAATGGGGACGGACTTCGCTGACCCGCTCCTTTTCGCAGGCAGATGCACTCCTGCTTGTTTTTTTAGTTCCTCCGCTATTCTTCATTTCCTCCCGCTGGACGACGACTATACGATGCAACGCATCGATAATTATACATTCCAGCATCTCTTTGAGAACGGTATAGTTTTTAAACCATCCATTGACGAAGAGCATCTCCTTAACAATCAACTCAAATCCTCTCAGCTCACCCTCGAAAGACAGGAAATGAGGCGTCCACTTTGATACCATGACCCTGACTTTCATATCGGGAAACTGATAGCCCTCGGGATGGAAAACCACGGCCTTTATTCCGGAAGCGTAAAGCGTGCTTACGGCTATCTTGATATGATCAGCCCCATTGGATCTCAACCCCCTCGAAGGCTTCTCCATAATCTCCTCGCATTTCCTTTTCTTTTTAATCATCAATTCATTCCTGTTTTCAAGAAACCAGGAATAAGCTTTCTGACCATTTTTCAATATGCGAAGCGCATCAGAAGATTCCCCTTCCATCAATTTTTTAGTCAACATACGGTCCTCTTCTGAGGAAATGGCGAATACGATGTTTTTATAATCCACCGTAAGACCGCTGAGGAATTGGACACACTCATTGGAAGTCGCCTTGCTGAAATCCATAAATTTTATTTCCTGACTTCCCCCATCGGAAATAACTGCTATGATAGAACGGAATACTTCCATAGCAGCCTTATTGCTTTGAGCGGCTCTCATAAGATTGTGAAACCATAGGGATTGAGGAAATTCCGCTCTTTCCGGAAGAGCCACGCTTAGCGCGATAAAATCATACGCCACAGAAAACCTTTCATCAATGATCAATTTTGCCGTAGAAATTTTCTCTATCGTATTGCTCTCTACGAATTGTTTATGGAAAATTTCAAAAAGATACAGGCAAAAAATAATTGAGTTGTCAACAGAGCCTCCCAAAAATTTGAAAAACTCTATCATCAGCCTATTAAGTCCGGCATTCTCCCCATTACCATTATTCACCAAAAAGTGTCTGGTGCACCAATAGCCATCCAGCAACACATCTTGTTTTTTTTGCGCGAAAAGCGTTTCTATCAGCAACCTCCATACGCCATCGCTCTTTGCCTTGTTCCGATCCCTTACGCTATGGAGAGCGCTGGCAATCAGACTTATCCTCCCCATTATCTGCTCAGAATTATTGTTTTTAAGGATGAAACTAACGATCCTCTTCTTTGCTTCATCCAGTTTCCATCCTGATAAAAAAGGGACTTTCTTCGCAGACGCGATAATTTCATTTTTTTTCATAGCCATTCCTCCCAGGATATGGTTTTTCTGATTTTTCTGTATATATTAAATTGGAAACGAACTTGCCATTATACTATTAATTTGATTTCTTGTCAATATTGATGTAGCGACCCGGCAATCAAAGATACTACACCTAAAATAAGGCTTGATTTAGCCTTATTACTATGTAACTTGCATATTATTTAAGTTGTTATTCTTCGATTTTTAATGATTTGCTCTTGACAATCGCCTCGGCGATTTTAATTCTAGCCGAAGTTAGGATCCGCTGAAAAGTGCTTTGCGAAGTATTCATTTTTTCCGAAGCTTCAATCTGTTCCAATCCGTCAAAATCTTTCAGCTTTATCGCTTCCATTTCTTCTTTAGTCAAGATCACTTCCTCCAGTTGATGCATAGGAATTCCCTGGGGTTTGAAATAGTGACTTTCGGGCCTGAAACGAAGCCTGCGAAACATTCTTGGCCTTACCATAAATTTATTCATTAGCTGATTAATCCTGCTATCAAAAACAATCTCCTCCCTCTTTACTGGACAAAGAAGGAGAAAGACTGCTCATGATAGAAATGGTTACTTTTCCAGTTCTTCCAGTTCTTCCTCCACCATTCGCATTTCTTGTTTCAAATCTTCAATTTCCGATTTTAGCATGTCTTTTCTTTCATTTTTCGGCATAGCCTGGTATTTTTGATAAAACCATCCACACATCGCCCTGCCATAACCCCTGCCCATTCCTAAGCCGGATCCTTTTCCGCAAGAACCCGCGCCTCTTCCGGTCATAGGTCCCATTCCCATCGGTCCCGTCGTATCTTGTTGTGGCATATTTATCACCCACCTTTCTATTTTAGATTTTAAACTAAGCATATATTATGAATATATACCCATTATATAATACTGCCAATGCGCTTTAATATTTCAAAATAAAGAAATGGGATCCAATGAAGCACTTATTTTTATATTTCTTTTTCCATTACTGCTTCGATATACTTCAAACCAAATCCGAATTTTTTATAAAGAGAAATAGCGGCGACATTATCCGTGCGAACCTCCAAAGTTAATCTTTCCACCCCCAATTTTACAGCCTCCTTTTCCAAAATGACAAGCGATTGAAATCCATATCCTTTTTTGGTAAATGGTTCATCAATCATCATGACAACTCTTCCGATTTTAGATTGAATATTCATAAGCACAATATACCCGATTGGCAGATTATCCAACTCAATACAATAGCACTTTCTATTCTCATCATTCCGAATCATTTTAAAAGCATTCTCCTCCGTAGTAGTTTGCGTTAGCATGTATTTCCTATTATTAGGATTGGAATACCAACCCATCAAAGTGGGAATATATTTTTTATCAAAAATTTCTAAATTAATTTTATTCATAATATTTCAGAGTAAGGGGGATTTTTTAAATAAATTCGTCCCCCTCACTCTCAAGGCTTGTACCAGCAACCCGGATCCTCGCCGCAAATATTACCAGATGAGTAGAAAGCTGATGCCCTACAGCCCCCGCATTGGAATTTGTACTTGCATTCTCCACACCTGCCCTGCAAATTTGATCGCAAAGATCTGGCAACAGAATAAGCTTTTGCATCGCTCCAGATGGATTTCACAGAATCCTGTTTCACATCTCCGCAATACACCGGGAGACATGGACACAACAAGACCGAACCGTCTTGGGCTATATACATAATATTCAGCCCAACAGAACATCCACCTATCTTACCTTCAACAAATGATTGCTCATTCAGCAATGAACGGGAAAATGGATCACCCAAAGAAAGACGCATCTTCAGTTCACTGGCTCTATTAGCCAAAGCCACGAACAATGTATGCAATTCATCCGGCTTCAGCAAATCCACCGATCCACCCCTTCCTGTCGGGACCACACGCCTAATCCCATAGATTCTCGCCCCAATATCATGCGCGAATTCTAAGAGAGACATTGCCTCTTGCACGTTCTCACGATAAACAGTAGTACGGATAGTTACCGGGATTCCAGCGTCTATCGCATACCGCATTCCTCTCGTGGCCTTCTCCCAAGTGCCAACCTTGCCCCTTATTTTATCATGCAAAACTGGGTTGAGAGCATCTAGGGATATTTGCAACCCCTTGATTTTCTTCTCGGCCAACTGCGTAGCAATTTTTTGCGTGATCAATGTTCCGTTTGATAACACATAGACATCCTCAATCATGTCGGTTGCTAGACCGAGAATTGAAAAGAAATCTTTATGCATCAAAGGTTCACCTCCCGCAAGAGCCACCATCTTACAGCTCATTCCGCGCAACTGGTCTATTACCGAAGACCATTGAACGAAACTCATGCTGTCCGGCAAGTCCGATTCGTTGGTTTGCCGACAAAACGAACAGGTCAAATTGCAATTTTTAGTTAAATCAATTTGACAACTATCTATCACATCTCGAAGATCCATCTCAAGTCCTCCTTAAAAAAATGCGGGGAAAGCTCTAAATGAGCCCGCCCCGCTGGTTTTAGTGACTCACTTCGCCCAGTTTAATCGCAGCAGATACGGCAGGTATCACTCTCCGAGTGATTAAATTTGATGCTTCAGCCCGAGCCCGAGTTGAGTTGCCTGATTTCATCAAAAACGAAATCAGGCGGGAGAACGATGTTTTCGATTTTTACAATGGACTTCATGATTTATACCTCCTCTTGCAAAAATAATAAGAACTACATTTCCCTGAGATAAGTATCTCAAGATCTGAAAACTACCTGATGATAATTTTCAAAGACCTAATAAGAAGTGTGGCTACTTTTCCAATTAGAACTCTAAGAATACTATCTGTCATAGTCATTTTTTTGTCAAGCACTCATACAAAAACAAGGCTCGAATAAGCCTTGTTTTAATCAGCACGGGCTTGGGTATGCGCTTCGAGAGAATATACTGGAAAATTGGGATGTGATTGAGATTAGATTGGAGCGTGCGATGGCTCTGATGAATAGCGTTAAACTTTAGCGTTTGACCATAACTACGCGAGGCTCGCCATCACCGAAATAGTTTTCCTTGCGCGATTCAATCACAAATCCAAATGATTCATACAACCTGGCTGCGTGATTATCGGGGTGGACTACGAGACTTATTTTTTCGAAGCCTTTCAATTCCCCAAAAAGCGACTCCATCGCCTGTTTGGCCAGTCCCTGTTTTTGAAATTCCGGCTTTATCACTAATCCGCTTATATATGCATGATCCTTGCCTTTTATTTCATATGAAATACTGCCGGCAATTTTTTCCCCATTTTTGATAAGATAGACGACATCATTTTTAATCCACCCCTCGATTTCTTTCTCATTGAAATATCCAGAATATACCTTCAATCCCACCGTTGTTTTTTCAATTTCCAAAAGCACCTGGATATCTTCAATTGTTGCCCTCTCTAGCTTCATCACTTTTGGCTATTATAATTATGGAAAAAAGGAGTCAGGCATCTTTCTCTATTTCCCGATCTTTTTTCATAAATCCATACGATTTGAATCCATTTTTTATAAATTTCGGTGAAGCTTCCCAAAAATATTTGTAATTATCTATTTCATTTTCTGCGATCCATTCATATCGCAGACTTTCATCGCTTAAAATAATCTTGTCAAAATCATTTTTTATCAAATGCACAGTAGCGCAAAACGGCGTGCCATCACCTTTGTGATGCCAGACATCATAGTCAACCACGCCCAAAATTTCAAAATCATCCAATCCAAGCTCTTCTTTTATTTCTCTCCGTAAAGCTTGTTCTCTGAGTTCGCCTTTGTTTATTCTTCCGCCAGGCAGCTCCCAAAAACCAGGCCTACTTGCCATTTCAATGATCAAGCATTTTCCATCCCTGATAAGAGCGGCTTTCTGCCCAATCATAAAAAATTCAAATTCCTCTGCCATATTTTTTCATTATAATATAATATTTATCCACTCCAATCTATGCTTTCAAATCCGCCTTTGAAAAAAAGTTATTTGGGTCAGGTACCTTTTTTATTGTTAGTTTTTTATGAGGAAGAGTGTTTATAGATGGATATCCTCTTACCACCTACATTTTACGCTTGCTTGAAGCTTCTGGCAAACAAAAACACCGGCTTTCGCGGCCGATGTTTCTGGAATGCACGAGGTCATGGATATGACCTGGAACAATATTTTGAAAAATTGGGTATGCGCTTCGAGAGAATATACTGGAAAATTGGGATGTGATTGGGATTAGATTGGAGCGAACTAGAGCCTTAATGAGCAAATAAAAAAAGCGGACTACCTCCGCATTTTTTAAATACTTCGTGAATTTCTAGGCGAATTTCTTTTCTAATTTTTCCACACGATATTCCAAGTCTTTGTGTTCAAACTTGTCCACTTTTTTATTCAGCTCAGCCTTGACCTCGCACACATCGGATTTCACAATCGAAAGATCGGTTTTAATCTCATTCATATTTGACTCAAGACCATCCATTCTTTTTTCCACACTCAAAAAACCTTCTTGTACCATCGCCGCTAAGTCATCGATTTTTTTGTCCGTCGCCTTTTCTGAATTGACAAAGCCATCTCGCACCATCGCTGCTAAGTCATCGATTTTTTTGTCCGTCGCCTTTTCTGAATTGACAAAACCATCTCGCACCATCGCTGCTAAGTCACCCAAGGTTACTTCTTGTTTTGTCGCATTGTCCTTGTTCATATTTAAATTTTATATCATTGCTGAAACCATGTCAATCTCATTATTCAGCTCTAATTCCCACCACCCCTACGCAAAAGCAAGGCTCGAATAAGCCTTGCTTCTTGAATGCACAGAACGCTTGATAGTATTCGGACAAATATCCTTGAGAATTTGGATAAAGTTGAAATCAGATCAGAGCGAGCGATGGCTTTGATGAAATAAAAAAAGACAGGAGAGAAAGCCTCGGCTCTCCTGTCTTTGAAATATTACTTACGACTTAACACCATCCGGTCATAGGGGCAAACTTGGGAAGGTATTTATCGACCTCGTCCATTCTGACTCCAAGGTTCGCATCATAGCCCCTTTCAGGTCCTATGTAGTAAAAGCAATACCCATCAAAATTCCCATCTCCCTTGCTAGAAAATTCATCCCCTGAACATCCCAGATGCAAGGAGTCACGAGAGATACACCCTTTCATTTGAAGACGATTTGGATGCGTAATAAGCGCACAAGCGCCTGCATAAGTCGGCAACTTGAATTCGTCCCACTGCAGTCTCATATCCACAACATAGTTTGGGCAACTTCTATGTAACGCTCCAAACTGAAAGGGTATAGCCACCAAGTCGCCACTAAATTCCAGATCGACCTTTTTAAGCGACTTCTCTGTTTTCTCATTAAGCCTCACGCGCTTCTCATTAAAATTGTCTTGTGGCTCCACATTCCACTGCAAGAAGTCGAGAGTGCTTTCGACTACCCGCTGAACCCTCTTTGATCCAAGGCAATAGTCACCAGTTCCCCACTTAATCACGAAGGATAGTTTGGGAACAATAAGAATTCCTTCTGGACCAGCCGGCTTGGGATAATAAGGAAACATACGACCAGCCATTTCGAGAACATTTCCAGGTTTGAGCTGTATGTCTGCCAACTCCTTGAATGCTTTGGAAAGAATATCAACCTGCTCCTCCGGGCTTTTTATGCCCGTGAAACAATGCCAATAAACTTTCCTCAAAGATTCATCGTCCATTGTGAAAATCTTTGGGGATCCAGAACTAAGCAGATGGACAATGGATCTCGCATACTCTTCTTTTTCCACTATCAAGCTCCCGAGTCTTTTGGTTATCCCAGCCTTTTCCAGGGCTGTAATCAACTGCTCTCCCTGACGACGTCCGATTTCTTCTTTTGCTTCAGCTTCTTGCTGGCGCACATCTTTTTTCATGATGCATACCTCCTTTTTTGTTTTGGGCGCACGCTTTATAAAACGCATACCCTGGTTTACCGCCAATGGCGGCCTTTTGCATAACAATTATTTGTATCAAGGAACTATTTTAGTAATATATCAAGAATATGCAATCCTAGCATTTGATTTAATGGATGTCAACGTTTTTACGCTTGGTCAAGAACAAATCACCATCACACTAAAAATGCTATGAATTTATTAAAAAAATCGAAATGTGTCCGAAGATGAATTTGCCCCTATCAAAAATGAGGCTTTTTTCAGCCTCATTTTTTCATGCACGGGGTAGTCATGGACGTTAGAACTATTTTTATGAATGCAAAAGGATATATCTATATTCCTGATTTGAAAATATAATTACCCCACGGCGCTGCTCACTATATGATTCAAAGCTTTGTAATTAGATTAATTTTAGACAATAAAATTATTCGGATATTCGCCAACGATTTCCAAAGCTCTAATATATCGTTTTTCAAATGTTTTTTTTATTTCTGGTAGCACCATTTTCTTCTCCCAATCTTTTCTTATCTTCGCCCTAATCCGATTTTTAATCGATTCCAGGCTTTCGCCTCGTTCATCGCGAAAATAGCTTGAATAGAACAACCCCGTGAAATGTGAAGCTCCATCTGCTGAACAGATAATCTGTACTTCGATAGCCTCTTTGGAAATATCAATCTCTTGTTCTTTTTCCATCGTTACCCACAGTTCAAGAACACGTTCGATAAATTTTTCCTCAAAACCAATAGATCGCATAGCTTCAACCCCTCTTGTTTTAGTTGTCTCATATTCATTACCCATGTCAATTGGTTTTCCAAAATCGTGAAACCAAACAAGAGCCTCAACCAGGTTTCTATCGGCATCTGGATAAATGTCGCAAAGCTCCAAGGCTATACGTTCAACGATCATCAAGTGATCATCAATAAACCATTCCCTGTATGGAAAATTTTCATTGCCTTGAATATTCTTTATAACAATATCTTTAAACGCATCGAGTTTATCCTGAATATTTTTCATAATATTTCTTTACAAATTATTTTTTTATTATTATGCCTAGCTTAACACAAATATCGCAAATATCCACAGATTTTATTTCTCTTTATAAAAACAGAGCTCAACTGAGCTCTGTTTAGTATGCACGGAACGCTTGATAGTATTCGGACAAATATCATTGAAAATTGGGATACAATCGGGATTAGATTGGAGCGCGCGATGGCACTGATGCAATAAAAAAAGACCAGCGATAACCTATTGGAAATCACTGGCCTTCGTATTGCAATCGAGCTTGGGGCAGGTCAGGAAATATCCGCCAAACCTTCTTCTTTCTTAAACAAAGATTGGAAAGCCAGCATTATGCCGAAGAAGCCCGCGATGATAAAGAACCCACTAAGGGCCGCTATCATCCATCCGCCCTCCTGTTCCACTGACGGAGCAAGGCCAAAATTCAGACCGCCACTCCCAGCCAATAATATAGAAGAAATACAAAGCAATAATGGATAATTCATACTCATCCTCCCCTATCTCAGATTGATGTTAAGCGCGCGATGAATGCAAGCATTCATCGCAGGAAGTTCAGAAAGAGCCATCATTGATCCCGGAGAAGTTGTCGGAGAGCTTCCGGGATCAACCACGACTTCCAGATCGGGATTTATCTGCTTGAGCAATTCTGCTTTTGTAGCCCGCACCAGATCACTTCCTGCACGGCTGAAAGTATGAAACAGCCGCCCCTTGGTCTCGCTGGTAAAAATTACCAGCCTGCCATCCAGACGGACTATGCGACCGCCATCCATCAGCAATAGATACTCCATTAAGCCCTCCGCCCTAGGGCCATTCAGGTTGTCCAAGGCCTCCTCAAGAGAAGCCTCATTTCCTAGACCCCTTCTCATGTTCGCATACGCCTCCCTCGCTAAAGACAACTTGTCATTTTCCGGCATATCCATTTCCCTCCTGGATTGCTTTTTTATTAAAAACGCTTGAATAAGAACTATAAGAAATCTAGCATCCACAAAACAAAAGTCAACCCTAAAACTAAAAAACGCCTTTTTCAAGCGCTTTTTTGCTAAACTGCACAGGTTTGAGTATGCGCTTCAAGAGAATATGCTGGAAAATTGGGATGTGATTGGGATCAGGTTGGAGCGTGCGATGGCTTTGATGAAGCAAATTTAGATCTTAATCCTTCGTTGCTTGCAATTTTATTGCTTCTTTAATAATTCTCACGCTATCAACCGAGTTACAAAACTTAATTTTAACAATATTATTCAAATCTACCCACTCTGGCATATCAGCATATTTCTTTTCGTTCTCAGTAAAGTTATCTGTTGTTAATATTCCTCCAATATTTTTACATAAAAAATACATAAGGATCGAGTGGACATGCGTACCTGAAAATGGCAATTTGAAAAATGAATTTTCACAAGCAATGACTTTGCCAACATGAACTTCAATACCAGTTTCCCCCATTGCCTCTCTTTTTAAAGCTTCTTCTATAGTCTCACCAAGATCCATTCCTCCTCCTGGAAAATCATATCCGTCCCACTGTTTTGAAAGTAGGATTTTTCCGTTTTCAATAATTAGAGCGTAAACAGAAGGGCGAAAAGATAATTCGTTTACTGGCACATTAAATTCATTTCCTTCGATATCGCTACAAATGACTTCCTTCTCCATATTTTTAGATTTACTTTAATTTATGCCTATTTTAACACAAAATATGGTAAGTATCCATAATTTTTTGTTCGAAGACTCATTTCTCTATACAAAAACAGAGCTCGACTGAGCTCTGTTTAGCATGCACGGGCTTGGGTATGCGCTTCGAGAGAATATACTGGAAAATTGGGATGTGATTGAGATTAGATTAGAGCGTGCAAATACACTGTTAAAACAAATCTAGAAATTTAGGCATATTCGATAGTGCCTCCCGGCATCACTTTATCACCAAAACCATATTTACAAGTCGCATCAAAACAAACTCTTGAAATCGGCAACTTAGACATAATTTCATCAACAAGTTTATTTTGAGTTTTTGGTTTAATAAAAAAAGGTTTGTACGCCAATTCCTTACCATTTTTTTCAACCTGAATGACTCTAAGCAAAAGAACAAACCCATTACTTCCATTTCCGTTTTGATCAACAAAAGTTACAGTGTTATCCAAGCTTAAATAAGGAAATATTTGGTAGCAATTTTTGAACTCTGAAAAATTATCAATAACAAATTTTTCTACGATGCTAGTTGCTTCTCGTATCAACTTTAATTTCTCATGAGAAAATTTTCCTCCAAATCTAATCAGTAGTCCAGGACCTGGAAATGATATTCTTTGTGCTATACTTCTTGGCAATCCTAATTTCTCAGCAAGCAATCTTATCTCATCCTTTTTTAATCCCGCTACCGGCTCTATATTTTTAAATCCCTCTTTCAAAAATTTTTCAGTTGGACAATTATGATATATCTTTGCAGTTCCGTTATGAAATTGGGTTCCTTGCGCTATATAGGTTATATTATCTCTAACCGCATATTTTGATAATATTTCAAAATATAATTTCCTGAATTCTTCTCTCTTTTCGCTTGAAGAAGTTTTATTTTTCAATCTTGAATAAAACTTTCTGCTTGCGTCCATATATTCAACATCAAAATTTGCCCTCTTTAAAGAATCAAGGACTTCATTATTTTCATTATCACGCAAAAAACCTGTGTTTATAAAGAGCAATTTAACTTTCAATCCTGCCTTAATTAATAATGCGGCAGAAACTGAGGAATCAACACCGCCAGAAACTGCAATCAAAATTGCCTCATTTTTTATATCATTCTTAAGTTTTCTGGTTATCTGAGAAATGTATTTTTCCAGATTAAATTCAGCCATCTTATTGATATTATTATTTCATATTAGTATAAACTTACTTTGATTTAAAAAGCAAGCAAAAACGGAAAAAACGCCTTATTCAAGCGTTTCTTAACTATTTGCACGGATGAAGGGAGATGAAGGGGTCAGGTACCTTCATTTTCTCCAATCCCTCACCTCAAATCCGCACTTGATCCTTTTTATGTAAAGCTTCTGACCTTTCCGCCACCCCAGCGCCCGCACTTCTTCAATCGGCAATGTCACACCGACCGATTATTTGCCGATCTTCGCCAGTTTGCGAACAGTTTTTTCTTCCGTTTTTCGAATAGCCATCTGTTTTTGTCAGTTTTTTTATGAGATGGTTATCTAGGTGGGTATCTCCCTACCCACCTCCATCTTACGCGTGCTTGAGGCTTCTGGCAAACAAAAACACCGGCTTTCGCGACCGATGTTTCTGGAATGCACGGGGCTATGGATACGACTAGGAACAATATTTTGGAAAATTGGGATAGGATTGAGGTGAGGTTAGAGCGTGCTATGGCGTTGATGAAATAAAAAAACGGGCAGGAGGGTTATGTAAACCCAACCTACCCGGTCGCGATGTTGCGAAACTAAAACTTGCCCAATCCGCCATCCGACAAGCGAACATAAATGAATCCATGAATTCGCTCGCCACTGGCATATTTACTTCCTTAAATCATAGTTTTTCATCTCTTCAAGAAATTCATGCAACTCCATTGTAATAGGTGCGCCCTCCACCTCCAAGAAAGTAATCACTTCTTTGGGAATATCTGGGACTTCTATCCCTAGTAGTTTAAGGGCTATTATTTTATCACCCATAAATTGACTCGCAGAAAGACTTCCCCATTGCCCCAAACGAAAACCCCTCTGAGCAAATTCAAATACTAAAACATAGGAAAATGCCCTCTCCAAATCCTCCTCTTCCTTAATTTTTTTAACTAATGATAATTTTGCATCTTCACGCTTAGCAGCCTCATTCAATTGTTTGTAGAAAGTATATGCTATTTGTGGTATCTTCAATGTTCCATCCTCCAGAAGTTTAAATTTGTTGTTAAGATACTTCAAGATAGATTAGCATAAATATATCCTAAGGTCAATGCATCATCATTTCAGAGTTAACTCCTTCTACCCCAAACAAAAAAAGGCTAAATAAAGCCTCTTTTTATGTCTGCACGGGTGGAAGGAGTCGAACCCTCACTAAAGGTTTTGGAGACCTCCGTTCTACCGCTAAACTACACCCGCAAAATTAAAATCCTAAATTCTAAAATCCAAATCCCAAACAATATCAAAATTCAAATTTCCTAAATCCAAATATTTTTAAAGAATTTGGGTTTTGGTTATTCGGATTTGTTTAGAAATCAGATATTAGAAATTAGGATTTCCAATGTTATTTCGCTTCCTTATGCGTCGTGTGGACCTTGCATTTCGGACAATGCTTTTTCATCTCCAGCTTTTCTTTCAACGTCTTCTTGTTGCGGGTCGTGAAATAGTTGGTCGTCTTGCAGACTTCGCATTTCATTTTAGCCAGATTGTCATTTCCTTTTTTCGCCATAATATTTGGATTACTAATTATCTTGTTCTTGATTGACCTGAGCCTGAGACCGGAATTGAACCGGTGACCTCATCCCTACCAAGGATGTGCTCTACCAACTGAGCTACCCAGGCGTTCCGGTGGGCAAGGAGGGATTCGAACCCCCGTAAACCGAAGTTGTCAGATTTACAGTCTGATGTAATTGACCACTCTACCACTTGCCCGTATACGCCCTTGCGGGCTCAAATTTCAAATTTGAAAATTCGAAATTTATACATCTTAAATCCGTTCGGGATTTAAAATTTAAAATTTAAAATTTACAATGCGTGAGCCGCTTTTCGGATTCGAACCGAAAACCTACTGTTTACAAAACAGTTGCTCTACCGTTGAGCTAAAGCGGCTTATGCTGTTTTCAAAAAATAGGCTCCGGAGAATCAACGTTTGTGCATCATCGTTTCCAGCCTCCGCATCCGATATCTCACATTGCGGTTTTTCGGATCCAATTTCAAAACCTGTTTGAAACATTCTTTGGCGTCGTTCATACTGTCGATTTCCATATAATATTCCCCCAGCCGTTCATAGGCTTCGATGTCTTTCGGATTGGCCGCGATCCTTTCAATCAACAAATCTTCCAGGCGATCTTTCATTTCCATCCGGACTTTCGGCGTAACTACCCGGTCACTGACCGTCGGCCTGATTATCCGTTCCTCCCTGTCTGTTTCAAGCCCGTCTTGGGAAACGGATGCCCCCGGACCAGCCAAATATTTTTTCTTACCGACCGGCTGGTAATTTTTAACTTTATCTATTATATCATCCTTTCCGATATTTTCCACTTCGCCATCCCGCGGACCGCTATTGCCCAATCTATGTTTGTTTTTCGTATTCCGGATCGAATCATTCAGATTGCGCGACCTGCTTTCCAGTTTCAGAAATACGATCCTGGCCCGCCGGGTCATTTTTTCCGAAACCACCAAGAACAGATGCTTGGCGTCATTCCAACCAATGCCCTTCAACCGGATAAAAATCCGTTTGAAAAATCCGGCCTTCGCCAATGATTCCTCGCGTTCCCTATCCAAATCCTCCTCATCACCCAAGTTCGCGATTTGCGAGGCCTTTTTCATAAAAAACACTATGATTCCGGCCAGGCTCAGGATTATCAATATCGGAGGTATGATAGAATACAACATAATTTATTTTATAGCGTCCTTTTTTACTGATATATATTTCCCGCTTTCCAATTTCACTTTTATATCCTGCGTAATCGCATTCACTTCGATCACGAACCCCTTTCCCTCAGTGGTATTCACCGTACTATGGACTTCCGGCATACCCACCAGCATTTCCTTGTATTGCTGCGCCTCGTAAATCAGGCAGCACATCAACCGGCCGCACAAGCCCGATATCCGGTCAGTCCCCCGATGGGCGATCTGCTGGACCCTTGCCATATCCGTCGTGATGCTTTGCATATTGCCATTATTCCTCACGCAGCAAAGTTCGCGTCCGCAAATGCCATATCCTCCCAGTTTCCGCGCTTCATCCCGCGATCCGATCTGTTGCATACGGATCAGCCTCTTGAATTGCCTGGACAGGTTTTTGACCAATTCCCGGAAATCTATCCGTCCGTCCGCCGTAAAAGCGAAAATGATTTGTTTGCCGTCCAGACTGATCCGCGCGTCGATCAATTTCATTTCCAGCTTAGCCAGCTTTATCTCGCTGCGGCACGCCTCCAAACAATCTTGCTTCTGCTTTTCATTCTGTGAAAAAACATCCCGATCCCTTTCGGTAGCGACCCTCAGGATCCGCTCCTTAGGTTCTTCCTTAGTGTCCACATCGACATCGGTTACGATGCCTATCTCATTGGCATACTCGGTCGCCACGATAACTTTATCTCCTTTTTCCAATTTGAAATCGCTCGCGTACAATTTGGGACTCTCCCAGGAATATAGGCTGACTAAAACTTTCATTTGCAAATTATCGCGATTCTAGGAACAAATGTACCTGGGCAAGCCATACATACATTCGCAACTATCCGCATTTTATAATTCAAGCCGGGAAAATTCACCGACCTGGATGTTTTCCCCCATCTTGCTTATTTTTTCAGTTAGCAATCCGCCGATAGTTTGGTCCGGATCTTTTATGAACGACTGGGTCAAAAGGGAATTTTCTTCCCTGAATTTTTTCTCTTTGCCGGCCAGGATGGTATCCATAATATCTTTGGGCTTATTCTCAGAAGCCAATTGCGCCATCCAAATTTCTCTCTCTTTAGCCACTATTTCAGCCGGAACATCTTCCGGTTTCAGATATTTCGGATTAGTCGCTGTAATATGCATCGCGATATCCTGGGCCAAGGCCTTGAATTCCTCATTGCGCCCCACGAAATCAGTCTCACAAAGAAGCTTCACAATCGAACCTATCCGGCCGTTGGAGTGCACATATGAGACTATCACTCCCTCCCCGGCGATCCGGTCCGATTTTTTCATAGCCTTTTCCTGGCCGCGCTTGCGCAAAATTTCGATCGCTCTCTGATCGTCGCCTTGCGCTTCTTCCAACGCCTTCTTAACCTCTACGATTCCGGCGCCGGTCCTTTCCCGCAAACTTTTTATCTGTTCCAATGTAGCCATATTTTTTTTCAATGGCCGGTTTCCAACGGCCGGAAACCGATAATTTTCCGTCAGCCGTCAGCCGCGTCCATTGTTTATTATTAATTTTTACTTTCCGTTTTTACCGCGACTGCAGCGGCGGAATTTTTCAACACCATGGCCTTTTCTTTTCCGGACAGCACCGCCTTCACTATGTGGGCCATCATCAAGCGTAACGAAGAAACCGCGTCTTCATTTGTCGGAATAGGATAATCGATCATACTTGGATCGACATTCGTATCCACGAAAGCGATAATCGGGATATTCCTTTTTATCGCTTCCTTGATCGCCAAATCATCTTCGATGACTCCAGTCACGAAAATCGCAGCTGGCAATTTCATCATATTCTTGATTCCGCCCATCCTTCTCTCCAATCTTTCCAATTCCTCGGCTATTTTCATCTGTTCGAACTTGGTGTATTTGTCATAGTCGCCCCGCTTCGTCTTCTCTTCCCCATCGCGCAAAAATCTCGTCCGGCTGGATATGGCGCTGAAATTCGTAAATGTCCCGCCTAACCATCTATCGATGACATATGGAGCTCCGCACCGCTTAGCTCCCGATTCCACTAATTTTTTGACTTGTTTCTTAGTTCCGATAAAAAGTATTTCCTGTCCCTCCGAAACGGTTTTTTCGATGAATTTGACGGCTTCACCCAGTTTAGATACCGTTTTCTGCAAGTCAATGATATTCACGCCGTTCCTGGTACCGAAGATATATTCGTCCATTTTCGGATTCCTTCTTGACTTTTGATGGCCGAAATGGACGCCGGCTTTGAGCATCATATTCATATCGACTGCCAAATTGGCAAAATCAAAACCAGCGAAATAGTCTTCGCTGCCAGTTTTTGAAGCTGATTCTTTGGCGCCAGTTTCAACCGCCCCCTCCTGCGCTACGGCAGTCTTTTGTTCCTCTGTCATTATTTTTTAATCCTTAATTATTATTTCCCCGAAGGGACCGCTACTTCCCGTTTGCCCGACCCATAATCCATCAGGATACAGGAATCGATTTGGCCTTTTAATCCGCTCCGCCAAAGGCAGAGAGGCAGGAATAGGCCCGAAAAGTATGTGTTTTATACCTAGCCAGTATATCAGCCCCCTCACCCCTTGTCAATTCCCGCAGGATATGCTAGATTGTCTAAGTAATTTAAATGCCTTTTATTAATATAATTTCCAACCCGTACAGGCATATTTGCAATTTGCAAATTCGTACGGGATTCGTAATTTTCAGACATATGAAAAAAAAGATCCACCCAGACTACCATAATGACGCGAAAATAATCTGCGCTTGCGGCCACATCGTTGAAACCGGATCGGTTTTGAAGGAAATGAAGGTCGAAATTTGCGCCGCTTGCCATCCTTTCTACACCGGCAAGAAGAAAAATCTTGATGCGACCGGCCGGGTCGACCGCTTCAAAAAACTGGCTGAAAAAGCCGCCACTAAAAAAGTGGACGCCAAAAAGAAAGCTCCTCGCGTCGCCAAAAACAAGAAATAATCCTACTTCGAGCGATATTCAAAAAACTCCGCAAGGAGTTTTTTGTTTGGCCTACCGGAAGAAAGTCAGCATCGCCGTCATTCCCTGTTTCCTTTTCCGATGTTTTATGGCGCCCAAAAAATGCGCAGATCGTTTTTCAAAGCCGGCCGATTCGATCAGTCCAATCCAATCTTCCATTGGTTTGTATAAACCCGTCCAGGGCATATAGGGGTTCTGCAGATTCATCAACCAATCGTTCAAGAAAAGAAAATGGATTTTTTCTTCCTCCGACAATCCTAAAAAATCCTGCGTCACTTCCGCCATTTCCAAATTGAATCCGGCTGAATAATTTCCAATTTCCATAGCTTCACAAGGCGCAGCCGGAAAAGATTCTTCAAAAACGACCAGTTTGCCGCCTGGCCGCAAGACCCGCCTGAGTTTTTTAAAGATAGTTTGCGCCTCCCGATCGCCATCCAAGTGATGCAAAACCAATTTGATAACTGCCAAATCCACCGACGCCTCCGCAATGACCTCCAAGCTCCGCGCGAATCCGATGCGCGGATCCAAGCCATCCAAATCCGGCTGGCTCTTGGGATCGATGCCGATCATTTTTTCGATATTTCCATATTGCTCGGCCATATTTTTAAGAAACACCAGTTTGCCGCAACCGAAATCCAAAACGGTTCCGATTCCCGCCAAGTCACCTTGCAGCATTTCCAAAAACATATCACCCGGTTTTTCTGCTGCCAGATCTTCATCCCGATATTCCTTAAGTTTCTTTTTATAGTATTTTTTGATTTCCTGCGCCGGAATCCCGCCCTGTCTGGCGGCAACTTCCAGATATGCAAAAAACTCCGCCACGAATTTTTCCGGCCGAGTGAGATTCTCATGGTTGCCGATCCAATGTTTTTTCAGCGCTTCTGAAACAGCCGCACTTTCCAAAATTCGTAACGGATTTTCCAATATTTCCAAACTTAATTTGTTTTCTGCCCTATGATCCATCATACCCCAATCCTAACAAAAAACCTTCTTTCTGGCCATCCCGGCAATCATCCCGGGCCTGTTTGGCCGATTATTTGACAAGCGGCGCCCGCCGTAGTATTATACCTACACCATAGGTATAGGTATATAAATAATTTATCTTCCCATTATGAAAAAATCGACCAACAACAAAGAACGCATCGCCATCGCCCTGAAAAAAGCGTCAGCCTCTCTGGAAAAAATCATCCCGATGGTTGACCAGGGAAAGGATTGTTTTTTGATCATCCAGCAGAACCTGGCTATCATCGGACTCCTGAAAAACACCAATCTCCTGATGCTGGAAAGTTACATAGACCAGCATATCGATCCTGATAAAAAAATATCCCGCCGCGAACTCGAGTCGATGCATACGGAAATATTGAAAATAGTCCGCACCGCGCAGAATAAATAATTTTTTTATAATCAGCCTAAACAAACATTATGTCGAAGAAGAAAATCTTCCTGACGCTCGCGGCCGTTTCCGCCGTTTCCGCCACTTTTATATTTATGCGTCCATCCGCCAAAAACACGGATGCCGCCGATACTGATTCCGCCAAAAAAGTAAGCGTAGCCGAAATCAGCCTTGCGGATTTTTCGCCCCAAAGCCCCTATTGCGGGTTTGCCACCGGCGCCCAACGGGCGGAAATCATGCCTGAAATAAACGGCACCGTCCAAAAACTCTTCAAAAACGAAGGTGAAACTGTCCGCGCCGGAGAAATAGTCGCCATCGTGGACAATTCTATCCTTGACGCGCAAGTCAGCAGCTCATCCAAGGTAGCCCAGGATTCAAACAAGATTTATACCGACACCAAAAAGCTTTATGAGCAGAAAGTCGATGAAGCCAAGGTCGCCCTCAAAAAAAGCAAAGCGAGTTTCGATAGCGGGGACGCGACTAAAGAAGACGTCAAGTTGGCTGAAGAAGCTGTCGATAGCGCCAAGCGCGCCCGCGACCTGCAAATAGCCACGGCCCGCGTCCAGGTCTCCGGAGCTGAAGGCCAAAGCCTGGTGGCCGGCAGCTATGCCCAAAAACAAACTATCCGCGCTCCTTTCTCCGGCACGATCACCCAGAAGCATACGACCGTCGGATCGTTCATCTCCGCAGGAATGCCGGTCTATTCCCTTTCCGCCCCTGGAACGATTGAAATCGAATTAAGCGCCCCGAAGTCGATAATCGAAAAACTTTCTCCTAATCAAAAAATCAGCATCACTAAAAAAGGCTCGCTTGCAACTATCGGTTTCGTTTTCGCTAAAAACCCTTTTTTGAATTTCGGAAGCCCGAACGGCATCGTCCGCTTGCGTATGGAAAATCCCGCAGAAACTTCCGTTTCAATCGGAGATTATGTCTGCGCCGATTTCCCGCTCTCCCAACCGAAGGAAGCTCTGGCAATCCCGGAAAGTTCCATCTTGCATGAATTCGGCGATTCTTTCGTTTTTACCGTTGAGAACAACATAGCTCACAAAAAAAATGTCGTCACGGGAGCGACGGCCGCAAGCAAAACGGAAATCATTTCAGGCTTGCAACCCGGAGAAACCATAATCACGCAAGGCATCTATGAAATCAGCGACAACAATCCGATAATTTATTAATTTTACCTAGATTATGGACACTGAAAAAAATACACTCGGAATCTCAGGCAAAATAACGCGTCTCTTCCTGAAAAATAGAGAGTTGAGCATCCTTTCCATACTTATCATAGCCGCCTGGGGCATCGTCAGTTTCATCCTGATGCCAAAACAATACAATCCTGAAATCGTCGCTCCGGCTTTCATCATTTCCACTGATCTGCCCAACGCCACCAGCCAAGAAGTCTTCGAATTGGTTACCCGCCGGATGGAGGATACTATCAAAGAGATCCCGGAAGTGGATGAAATATCTTCCCAATCATTCTCAGGCGGAAAAAGCATGGTTATGGTAAAGTTCTACGTCGGCTCGGATTTGGAAAAGGCCAAAATTACCCTCACGCAAAAACTGCGCGATAACGCCCAACTAAAACCTGCCGGCGCTTCCGATCCGATAGTCCAAACGATGGATCCGGAAGATGTGCCCATAATTTCCATCGGACTTACTTCCGATAAATTTTCCGAGGCAGGTCTCCGCAAAGCCGCCAATGATATCGCCGACAATCTCAAACAGGTTCCAGGAACTTCCAAAATCGAAATCAAAGGCGGACGCATAAACAATCTTAATGTGGATCTTGAAGCCGGAAAACTGGTAGCTTTGAAAGTTTCCCCCTTCGAAGTCACCCAAGCCATCCAATCCGCCAATGGCACCTATGGCGTACACACGCTTAGAAACAACGATTATAACGCGGTTTTGACGGTGGATGGAAACATCAGTGACACCCAGGAATTGGAAAATATCATAGTCCGCGCGCAGGGTTCTTCAGTCATCCGGGTCGCCGATGTTGCCACCGTGACCTATGGCCCGGGAGAAATAACCGATTACGTCCGTTTGCGTGAAAAAGAAAATATCGATGAAGCGAAACCGGTCGTCCATATAGCCATTTCTAAATTAAAAGGCACCAATGCCACCACTGTCGCCAACGCGATTATCGCAAAATTGGATGAAGCCAAAGAAGCATCAATCCCGCAAGAAATCAAAACGCAAATCCTCCGCAACGAAGGCGCGACCGCCGATGAGGAAATCACCAATCTTTCCATCGAACTTATAAAATCAATCGCCATAGTCGGTGCGGTCCTTTTCCTGATCCTTGGTTTCCGCAGCGCCCTTATCGTTTCATTGGTCATTCCTCTCATACTTTTCGCGGTTTTTGCGATAGGCGACCTATTTGGACAAACGATCAACCGCATCACCCTTTTCGCCCTCATCCTTTCCCTTGGATTATTGGTGGATGACGCGATCGTAGTGGTGGAAAACATCAACCGCTATTTTCGGATGAAACTCGGGCTCAGCAAGACCGAAACCGTAGTCCGAGCCGTTGATGAAGTCGGCTCAGCCCTTTTTATGTCGACGCTCACTATGATATTGGCTTTCGTGCCGATGGCTTTCGTTACCGGGATGATGGGACCATACATCGGACC
The DNA here is from genome assembly GCA_041674205.1 of Parcubacteria group bacterium. Classification (GTDB taxonomy): domain Bacteria; phylum Patescibacteriota; class Minisyncoccia; order Moranbacterales; family UBA2206; genus JAUXSK01. The sequence continues at coordinate 12,470 of JBAYWF010000007.1, read as the reverse complement.
GATTCCTTTTTTCGTACCGGTCGCCCTGGCGGCCTCCCTGCTTTTCGCCGTTACGCTCAATCCGTTTTTCGCGCATCTTCTTGTCAAAGAGAAAGCGCAAGATGAAAAACCGAACATCATCGGCCGGATAATCCAGCGGGTCGAATCGGTCTATGCCAGAACGATCGGGTTTCTACTTGATAATGCGAAGTCTCGGAGGATATTCTTGGCCGGGACAGCCTTGGCCGTCATAATATCCCTTTCATTGCCATTATTTAAGATCGTGAAATTCCGTATGCTTCCCAAGGCCGACAAAGAACAATTTTATCTATATTTGGATCTTCCGAACGGAACGGCTATCGAGAAAACCGATACGCTTACGGTGGAATTGGAAAAATTGATTCTGCCCCAGGAAAACATTGAGAGCGTGGAAAGTTTTGTCGGAGAGTCGCAGGTAGTCGATTTCAACGGGCTTTTCAAGGGCAGCTCATTCCGCATCCAAGAAAACCAAGCGACTTTGAAAATAAATCTGACCAAGCCTGAGTCCAGGGATTCAACCAGCGAAGAAATCGCTTCCAAAGTCAGGACGATTTCCCAAGATTTTTCAAACCTGCATCCGGATGCCAATATTAAAATCGTCGAAGATCCGCCGGGACCTCCGGTCCAGGCTACCTTATTCCTGAAAGTCCACGGGGAAAATACCGAGAAAATCACCGCTATAGCCCGGGATTTGAGAGAAACCATCACCGAAGAAAAAGGCGTTGTCGATATCGATACGTCCATACCGGAACAAAACGCCAACGCCACTTACCGCATCAATACAGAGAAGTGCCAACAGCTGGGCATCGCGCCATCCAGCGTCAACCAAGTCCTATCTCTTGAATTGCACGGAATGCCTGTCGGTTTATATAACCGCCGAGACAACACGCTCGGACGGGAAAGCGACGAAGAACAAATCATAGTCCGTTTGGATAAAGAAGACCGTAAATTTCAAGAAGACTTGAATCGGTTGACAGTGCCGAGCAGCGACGGTACGCCAATTCCCGTTTCAGAACTCCTGGTTGCGACCGATTCCAAAATTGAAAGTATGATTTATACCGATGAACGGCAAAAAACGGTTTCCTTGTCAGCTGAGATGGAAAACCGCAGCGTAGTCTATGCCGTTCTGGATATTTTTCCGAAATTATTGGATTATAAATTGCCGGGTGCGGAAGAAACCAAAGCCACTTGGACTCCGTTCGGAGTCACCTACACTGATATGGGAAATGGCGAGCAATATTCCGTTATGATCGATGGCGAGTGGAAATTGACCTTGGAAGTTTTCCGCGACCTAGGTATCGTGATGGCTTTGGTGATGTTCCTGATTTATTTCGTCGTCGCCGCACAAACTGAATCATTAGTCGTTCCCCTTCTGATTATGGGCAGCATCCCGCTTTCGCTCATCGGAGTTTTGCCTGGATTCGCCGTCTTGGGATTCATCAAAGGCACCTATTTCAACGCGACCTCGATGATCGGCGTCATCGCCCTGTCAGGCTTGGCGGTCAAAAACGCCATCATTTATCTGGAATATCTGGAACCGCTCCGCCGGAAAGGTTTGCCGCTCAAAGACGCGCTGGTCGAAACCGGACGCATCCGTCTTCTGCCGATCATTCTCACCTCCCTTACCGCCATCCTCGGCTCGCTCACGATCGTCAGCGATCCGGTTTGGGAAGGCTTGGCTTGGGCGATCGTCTTTGGCCTCACCGCTTCCACATTACTCACCTTGTTGGTCTTCCCGATCTTCTATTATCTTTTCGAACATAAAGAATCCTGACAAAGCAGTCACGAAAAAAATAAAAAAGGATAGTCCGCGCGGATTATCCTTTTTTATTTTGCAAATCTTCCAAGATACCGTACAAACCATCCAACGGACACGCATGAATCGATAGGATTGATCCAGTCCGCTTATTCAATTTCGATACTGCATCATCTTTTCAATCTGTTCGATGCCGGCATTGATCTTATTCCTCGCTTCCGAAAAATCTTCGTCATTCCCTAGAATTTCCAGATGGCTCGACAATTCCCTCTTGATTTCCCCGCCGCGTTCCCTTATCGCTTCCTTATCCTCCATTATTTTGATGGCGGACACGAAAGAATCCACCAACTTATTCACTAAATTGAAAATTTTCCGCGTTTCTTCTTCATAATTACGGCCGAGACCCTCTTTGCTAAAAGCGAATTCATCCGCCCTGCTATTACTTGCTCCATCAGACCCATTAAAAATATCGTTTTCCATACTTAAATCCAAATCCATACCGGCGCTCCCCGGTTCTGCCGGTTTGCCGCTTTTCAATCCGCCAGCCTTATCGGATAAACTTTTCCAGCTTTCTTTTTCCATCCCCAATATGATCCCGTTGATTTCCAGACCATTAGAACCACTGGAAGCAACTCTATCCATATTCTCCATAATTTTGATTTAAAAAAATTAATCACGACCCGGACCTTTTGACTTTAGCGCGCGTCTACATTATAATACACTAAGGTTTTGAAGTAAAACTTTTTTCAAGGCCGAAAAATATGAATCCCCTCATAGAAGAAATCAAAAAAGAATACGCCGGAATATCAGCCCAGCTCAATTCGCCTGAGCTGTTTTCCGATATGGCCAAAATGGCCCAACTGGGCAAAAGGCAAGCGGAACTTTCCGACACTATCGCCAAGATAGAAGCTCTGGAAAAAATGGAAACGACTATGAAAGATAACGCGGAAATCATCAATACCGACGAGGATGCCGAAATGAAACAAATGGCGATGGACGAAAACATAGGGCTCGCCGAAAAAAAGGAAAAACTCGAAAAAGAGCTGGAATCGATACTTATCCCTAAAGATCCAAATGATAATAAGAACATCATCGTGGAAATCCGCGCCGGAGCCGGCGGGGACGAATCCGCTTTGTTTTCCACCGAACTTTTCCGGATGTACGCCCGCTTCGCCGAAAAAAACGGCTGGCGCGTGGCACTTCTCAATTCCAACGTCACCGGCGTCGGCGGCTACAAGGAAGTAACTTTTGAAATAAACGGGCTCGGCGCCTATGGCAAAATGAAATTCGAATCGGGCGTCCACCGGGTGCAAAGGATTCCGGAAACCGAAAAGAACGGCCGGGTCCACACTTCCACTTCGACCGTAGCCGTTTTGCCGGAAGCCGAGGAAATGGATTTCAAGCTGGATGACAACGATATCCGCGTGGATACTTTCTGTTCTTCCGGTCCCGGCGGACAGTCCGTCAATACCACCAAAAGCGCCGTGCGCCTGACCCATATCCCGACCGGACTTATCGTTTCCTGCCAAGATGAAAAATCCCAGATCAAAAACAAAGAAAAAGCCATGAAAGTTTTGCGCTCGCGCCTCAAACAGATTGAAGAAGACCGCCGGAGTAAAGAATTGGGCGACGCCAGAAGAAGCCAAATCGGAACCGGCGACCGCAGTGAGAAGATCCGGACCTACAATTTCCCGCAAGACCGCATCACCGACCATCGCATCAAACAGAATTGGAGCAACATCCACGGTATCCTGGAAGGCGGCCTCGATGACATCATCAACGCGCTGATCGAAGAAGATATCAAACTCAGAATGCAAAAATAACTTTCGATACAAAAAGCTCCGACTAGCCGGAGCTTTTTGTTTTCAGCTTCTTATTTTTCCACGTCCTCCGGCGAATGCTCCTTTATGGCATCCTCAAGCATCTTTCTAGCCTCCGGATTCGTAAGTTTGTCTAAAATATTCCTAGCCTCTTCGATATATACCTCCCTTGCGCTATTCCCTTGTTCGTCCACTATATACGGGTTATTGATATGCCCGATCAAATTCATAACTATCTCCATATCCGTCGCTTCTTCATTCCCCCTATCAAAATTATTAAACCTTTCCATTTTATCCATATTTTTTATACGCGCGATTCCGGATGGCCACTGGCGCATCTGAAGCCGCGATTTATATTATATTGATTATACCACACAAATCCGCCAAACCCCCGTCTGGTTTACATTTTTTCCAATTTGTCCGCGAAATATCCGAATAGTTCTTGGAATATTCCCGTCAGATGCCCGATATATCTTTCACGGCCCTCGGCATAATGCTGATTCCGGATGTCGACCAGGAGAGCGCCGAGGCAGCGTTCCGCCATCGCCATATCGAATTTCCTTTCGAAATCCGCGTCTTGCATAATGACGGGGATTTTTTTATACGCCTCCAGCCAATCTTGCAAATATCTTTTGATCCGTACGACAGTCATTTTTTGATCGCGCAAGCTCTTCAAGCCGTACCAGAGATGGAAAGTAGTATCATAATATTCCGGCCGATAGGACCAGAACAGGTTTGACATCAGGACATACCCATTATCAGGGAGTTTGAAAATATCCTCACTGGTAAGATGCCCATGCATAAATTCCATTCCGATCGAAGGCAAATGGCGCCCAGCCAGGGAAAGGAACCTTTCTACATTTTTCACCCCGGCTCCGGTCAGATGCCCCTTGGATTGCGCGATTCTCGCCCAATGCGCAACGCGTTGCGCGGTAAAAACCAAACTGCTTTGTTCATTCGGCTCTTTCGGAAAGAATGGCTTGCGCAAGCATCCGGTTTTATATTCTTGATAGAAGGAGCAAAAATCATCCATACGCTCCCGGTCGGCTAAAGGCGGTTGATAGATCCGAGACGCATCGATATATCCCAAAAGCAGATAGCCATAGCCGGATCGACCATCCCACTTCGAACCGCCGTAAAATTCCGGCAGTCTGATCACGGCGCTTCCATTCTGTCCGTTGAATGCGCCGATCATCTCGATCTCATCGATCTCTGGCTGAAGCCCTTGGATTTTCAACACCGCCGGCCTGTCCCGCCAAACACCTTTATAAACCAGGCTGGCCACTTTGTCATCATCATATATCCGGCCACGAAAAATCTCCTTCTCCGGCCGGAAGTCCGTCTTGGCGATTATTTCCGCAAGCGCCCTCTTTTCCTCATCCGCGAAGTTGGCGTGCTTGAAATATTTTTCCACGATTTCATTGCCCATTCCCGCTAAATCAAAAGGTGTTCCATATCCGGATTGTATCACAACCCATTCCATATTACGAATCGCACTTGTAATCCATAAAAAGCCTTATTTGAGCCTTTTAAAAGCAACATAGGCACTGGTCATTGACAAAAAGTCAAGGATGTGCTATACTCCTATGTTGGGATGAGGTTTCACGCTATGCCGGCGTGATTCCGCTCCGGAGGGCATGTTAAGGAAGGCCTCGGCAGTTCCATAGACCATAAGGGGCATGCACGTTCCTTCCTATCAAGGAAGAGGCTCCTCCAGTGACAACCCGACGAAAATCCATCGCTAAAAAGATAGTATTCTTTTTATAAGCCGATGGATTTTTTATTTTTTTTGAAAAGTTTCAGGCAATGGAGTCCTGGATGGTCGTATGGATTCCAATTGTACATCAGCTAGGCTTGTGCTAAATTTATTTTATCCTTAAATTACGAACATTCAAATTTTATGCAAACCATCATCGGCATCCGGAAAAAATATTTTAAAAAAATCGACTATCTTGATTTGGAATTGATTATCGCGCATACGATCGGAAAATCACGGGAATTCGTCGCGTCGCATCCGGAACACGAGCTCCTGCAAGCCCAATCGGCTGCGATCCGGTCATTCGTCGCCAGACGCGCCAAACACGAGCCCTTGGCCTATATTTTGGGCCACAAAGAATTCTACGGTTTTGATTTCAAAGTCACGCCTGCCACCCTCATCCCTCGTCCCGAAACCGAATTACTCGTAGAACTCGTAACGCAAAAATTGGAACGCGAGACGCGCACATCCGGATTTCCAGACGGGACGCTCCATACGGTATGCGATATCGGCACCGGTTCAGGCAATATAATCGTTTCCCTCGCAAGAAATTTAAGCGGTTCGGAATTCAAACTTCCGAATTTAAATTTATACGGCATCGACATTTCCAAAGAAGCCCTGTCGATAGCCCGAAGCAATGCCAAATCCAATGGCGTTTTGGAAAAAATAAAATTCATGCGCGGAAATTTGCTCGAGCCGCTGATCAAAATACGTTCCGCGTTCCGCGTTCCGCGTTCCGTCATCATCATCGCCAACCTTCCCTATCTCTCGCGGGAGATCTATGCCGCCGCTCCGCCGAACGTAAAAAAGTACGAACCGAAATCGGCGCTCTACAGTCCAAGTGAAGGACTGGCGCATTATGAAGGATTATTCAAGCAGCTGGAAAAAATAATCGCAGATCAAGGATCGCGGATTGAAATTTTTCTGGAAATCAGTCCGGAACAAAAAACCAAACTTCCGAAACTGCTGAAAAAATACCTGCCTGGAGCCCGCGTCGAATTCCTGAAAGACTTGGCTCGGAAATGGCGCGTATGCCGGATAACGCTTTGATTTTCACATATCAAAAACCCGCATGTTAGCGGGTTTTTGATATGCAACCTTGTCTTATAAATCCCTAAATGAATTTATTTACAGATTTATTCAAAAGTTGGCAAGTTATACGGAAAAAGACTATTTCTTTTTCTTAGCTGCTACCTTCTTCTTTGGAGCTGCTTTTTTTACTGCCTTTTTTACTGCTTTTTTCACAGTCTTCTTTACTGCTTTTTTCACAGTCTTCTTTACTGCCTTTTTTACTGCTTTTTTCTTGGCTGCCATTTTGTTTCACCTTCCTTTCTATTTTAATTTTCCCGCTTAGCGGGATCAGCCTCGCGCTGATATTTTAATTTATTTTTGTTTCGACCTTTTCGCATAAAATATTTTTTTAAAAAAAATATTTACCAGCTGAATAAATTATAGAACATATAATTTATTTTGCAATAGCAAAAAGTTATCCACAGATAAATTTTTACAAAAATAAACCGACTATAACCATATTACAAAATCACGCGGAAAATATTTCTTGCGATATCCGAAAAAATCCTGGATATAAATTAAAATTTGTTATCGATTCGCCGGATAAGAAAACATTCCGCTGGAAATAATTTAAAATTAAATTAAAAAAATATTATTGTCTGGAATTATTTTGAAAGCGCCGATTGGAAAAATATATTCTATTACATATTTTCCAGCCGGACTTATTCGGATCATCCTAAACGCAAAAGGTTTCCGTTATCCTCGATATTAAGCCCTAAATGACATCCTTTGTCTAGTTGACGCCCCCGCCAGCTTTGCTAGAATTTAAAGACAGACTAGGATTTGGTCGGAATGCTCCAACTTATGGAGTAAAACGCCCGCCTTAGGCGGACAAGCTTCAACGCAAGCCCCTTAATAATTAAAAATAGAAAGGAAGGTGACAAAACATATGGAGGATGAAATCAAAACCGAAGATGAAACGAACCAAGAAACGACCGGGCAATGGTTACAAGACAACTTGCGCGTCATCATCAGCATCCTGATCGTAGTCGCTATAGCTGGCGGAATCTATTCTTATTCGAAAAGAACCGAAGCGCCGACAACCGACAGGCAAGAAACCGCCGAAGAAATGACACAAGAAGACACGACGACCTCTATCGACAGTGCGACTGAAAACGCTACGACGGAAAAAAAGACTGCGCCTGCCGCATCCAGCCAGGAAACGGAAAACACTTTCGTTGAAACCGCTGGTAGAGGAGACAGCTTGACCGTCTTGGCCCGCAGGGCGCTTGCGAACCATCTGGAAAAAAATCCTGACTCAGCCCTGACACCTGAACATAAGATTTACATTGAAGACTATCTGAGAAAAAATGTTTCCCATAAAGGAGGCATCTATGTCGGAACTTCAGTGGAATTTTCCAAGAGCCTGATCCAGGATGCGATTGAAAAATCAAAGAACTTGAATGAGAAACAGCTTCAGAACCTGCACAAATATGCCGTTCGGGTTCCGTCACTGTCATAATTTTTTCAAGGGATAGATTAAAAAATCCTACCGTTCCTTTATCCAGCCAAGTATAATATTACTTTCTGATAGCAAAACCCCCGATTAATTCCGGGGGTTTTGCGTTTTGGAAGGCAACCGCCTTAAAAATGGATTTCGTCGCCGATTTTCAAACCGATTTCGTCGCTCACTCCGGCGTTGACTTCCAAAACTTTGTCAATCGGCACATCCGGACTTATCGTTTTGCGCTCCCCTTCCGCGAAAGGCACGTTTTTTTCAATAGCTGCTACCGACGCACCGGATATCCAAACTATGTCGAGATCGAATCGCATACCCTTCATCCAAAAAGAATACCGGGCCGGCTTGGGAAAAACGAACAGCATCGCGCAGCTCCGGCACATTTCTTCGCGCCCGGACAAACCCAGTTCTCTCTTCTCTTCATCCGACACCACCTCGGCCCTAAAATCATTGTCTGCGATCCGCATTTCCACTACCGGATTGCCAAAGGCGGATGCGGGATATTCCGGTTTGTTTTTTCCAGGATGCATCCAAAAAATCGCCAATACCGCTGCCAATATCAGTATGCCGGATGATATCGTTATTTTTTCCATCTATCTATCCCTTATGGGCCAGTTTCTTATTTATGAAAACTATGGCGGACGCTATGATGATGAATGTGATCGCCAAAGTTATGCTTTTGCCGATAGCGCGCGTATTAAGGGCTACGATCGCAATCAGGGCGGTCACGCCATAAAAATGCAGGGCGATTTTTCGCTGGGACCAACCCAGCTCCAATAATTTATGATGCAAATGGTTCTTATCCGCCATAAAAACCGATTTTTTATTGCGGATCCGCTCGCCTATCACCCAGACGAAATCAATGATCGGCAAAGATAGGACCAAAATCGCGGTCGCGATTTTGGTCCCGGAAAAAATAGCCAATGCTGCCAAGGCGAATCCCATAAACATCGAACCGGATGTTCCGGCAAGCACAAGGGACGGATGGAAATTGAAAAACACGAATCCGAGAATCGCTCCCGACAGGATCACTGCCAATATGGCGACCGGCGGCTGATTGACTTCCGGCTGCAAACTCAAGATGAATATCGTAATCGCGCAAATGAAAGAAATCCCCCCGGAAAGACCGTCAATACCATCCAGCCAGTTCATTGAATTTATCATCACTACGATCCAAAACACGACCAGGAAGATGGAAAAAATGATGCCAAAAGATCCGGCGTCAAAATTCAAGACGCTTCCTGTGAACGGATTGGCGACGTTATATATCCGCAAACCGAGTATGAACACCAGGATCGCGACGACTACCTGGTAGAAAAGCTGGGTTTTCCAAAAAACCTCGCGCAAATCATCCCAAACGCCTACCGCTAAAATGACCAGCGAAGCGGCCATCACCCCATATAATTGCGTCGTGATGAAAAGATCCTGATTGGACCAGATGGCCAGATTGAACGCGATCACCATCGCTATGCCGCCGATCCGGAAAACATCGCCTTGGTGGATATGCCGGAATGAATTGCGCTCGGCCCAATTGATTTTTTTTGCGATAGGTTTGAGCAATAGCACGAGCAATACCGTGATGATGAAAGCGGTTACGAATGGAATCAGGTACTTTAGCATTCTTGTTTCGACGCGTTAATAATTAATCAAGATGACGCTGGCAGACGCGACAACCAGACTCAACTGGATCATTAGGACGGCTATCAGCAAGATATAACTGGCAATCCGCTCTTTTTGTCCATAAAAATAAATTGAGAGGGCGACATTGATCAGGAACAGGGCGAATCCTATCAGCGGCAAAATATAAACCTGCCGATAGCCGCCTACCAGATCGACTCCGAAATAAACGTTATAATGCAAAATGATGGGAAAATCGACTGGCTGGATCCATATTTTCAAGATAACCCAGTTGGCAAGGTTAGCCGTCAAGCTTAAAATTAAAAGCCAGATAACTATATGGCTTTTAAAATATTCCTGGGCAAAAAAAGACTTGATTCCGGCTCGCGGACCCTGGACCATCCAAGATCCGATATGTTTTAATTTTATTTTCCCCACGGCATTATTCTGCGCTTGGCTTGTCTAGCATGATCGGTTCAATGCTTTTTTCCACCTCGGTTATTCTGGAAACATCCTTGTCAATTTTTCCAAGCTCCTTATAAGCAGTATTAAAATGATTAACTGTCGTTCCGAGACTTCCTTGCACTTTTTTCATATATTCCTCGAATGCTACGATATGCTTTCCGAGTTTCTCCACGTTCACCCGGATTTCCTTAGCGCTTTCTTCGATTTGGAAAGCGCGCAATCCTTGCAGGACGGTCTGCAGATAGGCCAGGAAGGACGTCGGGGAAACGATGATGACTTTCTTGTCCCGAAAGGCATATTCCACCAGGTCGCGCGTATTGACTTTGACCGCACCCACCTTGTTGATCAACAAGTCGTAATAGATCGCCTCAGATGGAATGAACATAAAAGCGAAATCCATCGTTCCTTCTTCCGGTTTTATATATTTCGAAGTTTCATCGATCCTGTTTTTCAAATCCTGTTTGAATATTTTTTCCAACTCGGTTTTTTCTTTCATATCCATCGCGCCTAAAATGCGCTCGTAATTCTCCAGGGAAAACTTCGAATCGACCGGCACGACTTTATCCTTGACGAAAACCACCGCGTCCACGATCACCCCGTCGGAAAAAACATGTTGCATCTGGTAGGAATTCGGCGGCAAAACATTCTTCAATGTTTCTTCCAGGAAATATTCACCCAAAACGCCTCTTTGTTTCGGATTTTTCAAGATATCCTGCAAATTTTGGAGCTGGGCCGAAAAATTGACCACTTGTTTATTAGTCTCGTCCAACTTGGTCAATTTCTCCGTCACATCGGTTATCAATTTATGCGATTGCCCGCTGATTCCCTGGACGGTTTGGATCGTTTGATTGATTTGGGCTTGCGTCGTGCGATGGGTTTCCGATAATTTCCGATCGACCATATCGCGCAAATCCTCATTTTGTTCAGAAAGCATCCTCAGACGCTCGACTATCGCCACCGTGTCGTTGCTCCGGTTTCCCTGGGTCTGTCTAAGAAAACCGACAAACCATACGAGGAAAACTATGAACGCCAATATGGCGATGATTGGAAAAATATAAGTCATTATGCTTTTCTTTTAGCGATAAAATGTTTAAGTCCCGGGATTTTATTGACCAGTTCTTCATGCGGTCCTTCCAGGAATTCCAGGATGAATTTATCCAACATATTCAAACGGTACTTGAATTCCTCCCCGCTCATCAGTACGAAATCGATTTCTTTTCCTATTTCAGCTTCCAAACTTGACATCAGATTTTTCAGCTTGGCGCGCCGGATGTCATCGCCGACGATTATCATATCGGCTTTGCCTTTTTGATAATTAATGAAGACGCCACTGATAGCCGCCAATTTTATATTCCCGATTTTCCCCACGTTAGCCAGGCTTTTGCATTGAGGATAAACGTTCGATTTGGAAATAAGATTTTTCAATTCCGGATAAAAACTGAATTCCTGGTTCAAGACATAGGAAATTTTCCCTTTATGGACGTGGCGTGAAATAAATTTTATTTTTTTGAGCTTTTCCACTTCTCCTTTGACATTGCCCCTCAGCATATTCCGACGCACGATTTCAGCATACGTATATTCCTGATCCGGATTTTGTAAAAAAAACCTAAGCAGACTTGCCCTCTCCCTTGAACCAAAAAGACTTTCTAAAACTTCAGACATCGGATTATTATTTAATATTTATAGTTATCAGACTGGAAAATGCCCTATCCATAGTATAATGTCTAGCCTTCGAAAAGTAAACACTGGAAATAACCGACTGTTTTGAATGCTTACTGCCCTATTCCGTTTCAAATAAAAACGCCGTTTTAAAAAACAGCGCCTTCTATTTCAAAATAAAAATTCAACCCATCCCCCTACAACGTCGTCGCCGTCAACACCACGCTCGTAGCATAGGTGCCGCTTGGTTGGAATTTGTTAGAGCCGATCTCAGCACCGAATTGAAGGATTTCATCTGAACCGGTCTGGAGGGTTTCGGTGGAACGGGAAACGATCTGGTAGGCACTAGTGTCGATGTTGAGCCATTTGCCGGCGTAGCCGTCACTTGAGCCCCAAGTGTCGGTGTCTGGGTCGGCGGAAGTGGATTTGAGGCGGGCGCCCCAAGCCGCAGTGGCTTGGTCCAAGTTCCAAGTTTCGGGCGTATTGGGATTTGTCGGGATGTAGCCGGAGATGGTATCGGCGTTGGCGTTGGTGAGATCGGTGCTGGCGGTGCTCCATTCCAGCTTGTAGCCGTTGGAGTTGTTAGTCTTGACGTTGCAGGTGGCTTCGTTGGTAGCGTCGATCGTGGAGATACCGGTACCGATGATGGGATTCAAGTTGATCGCGTCAGTGCAAGTGATGGCGATGGTGGCTTCGATCGGCAGCGATTGGTTGATGCTGGTTTCGCCGGAGAGGGAACCGTCGCCGTTGACTGTGTAGGTGGTGGCGTGGGTGGTGGTGAAGGTGCAGGCGCCATTGGTGACGATACAGCTGCCTTCAGCTACCCAGGTTGATGAGCCGGCGGATTTG
>JBAYWF010000006.1:0-66199 GCA_041674205.1 Parcubacteria group bacterium | reverse complement strand
TAGTGAAAACAGTATCTGCAGTTACGGCTACGCCTGGGATACCGCCATCACCCTGTCCGCCCGACCGGAACCGGGTTACGCCTTCTCCCATTGGGAAGAAAACGGAATCATAGTTTCCACCGAACGGGAATATTGTTTCCTGGCGGAAGGTTAGAGGGAGTTGGTGCCGATCTATGAAAGATTAAGATTCCCAATTGGCGATGGGACACGCTTAGATAGAACCGTAACTCTAGACTTTGAAGATGATTGGCCGTATGGTGAATGTCCTACTGGAGTTGATAAAACTCACACTGGCATAGATGTTGATGCTGCTGTTGGAGAAAATGTTTATGCTGCTGGCAGTGGCGTAATAAAGACAATCCATGAAGACTCTGATGGTTATTGGAAATGGGTTATTGTCATTGATCATGGTGGATACACTACTCAGTACTGGTACTTGGATGATCCACACAGTGATGAAATCTTTGAAAACGCCACGGTCACAAAAGGACAGTTTATTGGAAAAGTAACAAATTTGGGCGGGAATACTCATTTCCATTTTGGAATTAGAGATTTTCCTTTCACAACTTATGCAATTCCAATAGCTGGGGCGCTACCTAAAGATGAATGTGATTCATATCCAGCTTTTTTAACAGAACACTTTATCAATCCGACACTCCTTACCTACGAATAATTTGCCAAAAAACGATAGCTTAAAATAGCTATCACAACATCGGGACTTGTATCTGCAAGTCCCGACTTTTTTATGAAGTTGTTTATTGTATAAATTTAAAAGATTCAACTATTTTATCCAATTCCTGTCTATGTTTTAGATGAAATTCAGAAAGTAGGCTGTCGCGCTGTTCTGGTTGTTTTTTTATAACTACATCTTCATCTTTTTCCAATAAGCCGCTATAGGCAAGCGTATAAACAAAACCATTTTTAATAAAAACAATGGAATAATTAGAATAAGGCATATTTTTTATAACTATCGCCCTGGCGTCAACGGAATCAACGAGGATCTTTTTGCTGGATAGTATGCTTGGTGGATTGACTTTTATTCCTTCGTAAGAAGTTATTTTTGATATTTTTTGTTTATACTCATTCAGCCAAGTATCAATATTTTTAGTTGTTGAAGGTTCTACATTTATTGAAAACAACGACTGATTGTTTTGTGTTGATAGAATTCGGATTAATGATTCTGGATCATTCATCGAGCCAATTTCTAATTTTAGATTGCTCGGTACATTAAATTGATAGTCATATTTCAAGTTTTTATACAAGCCATTGCTTACGTTGATTTGTGCAAGCTCTTTTTCTTGCGATTGTTCTTGTGCATTTTCACTTGACTTTCTTTGCGCGGCAATATTTTCCATCCCCACGTCTTCCCGATTTCTAATCTGTTCGTATTTCAGCACTAGTGCTATTGTAGTGATTACTATTATCACAATGATCATTGTCCCCAAAACCGTCGGGATTTTTTTGTTATCAATTTTGCTCATTTTTTGTTTTTGTTTAGGAAATTACTTCCATATTATGGCAAAAATCTTCTGGATTGTAAATGATAAAAATGTGATATAATAAATCCAGCAATATGAAAACAAATAAAAAAATCATTACGACTTTTGCTTGGATGTTTTTTTTGGTCTTGCCGGCCAGCACGAATTACCAATTGAAGGATTATGGCTTCGGAACCGGCGGGACGGATAAGTCTTCTTCGGCTGATTATTCCTTGGAGGCGATCACGGGCGAGGTCAGCGGAGGCCAGTCTTCAAGCGCGGACTACAAAGTCGGTCCGGGGATGGTTTTTACGGGACAGGCCAATGTGCCGGCCGCGCCGACTTTTGATAATCCGGACGCTTCTTATAATAAGCTGCGGATAATCCTCAATCCTTCCAATAATGCCAGCAACACCCGCTTCGCCATCGCCATCAGCACGGATGATTTTGTGACGACCGAATATGTGCAAAATGACAATACGGTCGGCGCGACATTGGGGCTGGAAGATTATCAAACATATGCTCTTTGGGGCGGTGCTAGCGGCTTTTTTACGATCGGCCTGGCGGCTGATACGACCTATAAAGTCAAGGTCAAGGCGATGCACGGCAGTTTTTCAGAAACTGATTATGGTCCAAGCGCGACTGCCGCTACTGATCCCCAGATACTCTCTTTTGATTTGGATGTTTCCGCGACAGACTCGGAAACCGGCGCGCCCTATGCGATCGATTTGGGAAGCGTGTCATATGGGGTGGTTGTGGACAGCGCGGAGAAGGGATGGGTGGATTTCGCGACTAATGGTGAGTTGGGCGGAAACGTGACGATCAGCGGAGCCAATGCCGGACTTTTGAGCCCGACTACCGGCCACCTGGTCAGTTCGTTGTCAGGAGACCTTGATCCGGTAGATGAAGGTTTCGGCGTGCAGGGATCTTCGGCTGCCCAGATTTCCGGCGGTCCGTTCATTATGGACGCCCTATATGAGCAGACAGGCAATATCGTGGGCATCGCGGATACGGCCGATAGGGAAATATTTTCATCGGCCAGCCCGATTTCCGGCGGTCGAGGTTCATTTTTGCTGAAGGTCAAGACTGCCAGAGAAACCCCGTCCGGCAATGATTATGGCGAAGTATTGACGCTGACAGCCACGGTGAATTTTTAATTCCTAAAACTTCGTTTTCAGAAAAAGACTTGGAATATCAAATGGTCATCAAAAAAATAAAAATATATTCCCTTGGGATTTCCATAGGCTTGCTGTTTTGCGCGAGCCAACCGGTTTTGGCGGAGGAGAAGAATCCAGGCTTTGCGCTTTCACCTTTTTCGCAAGAAATAGTTCTTGAGCCTGGTCAGCAAAAAGCTGAATTTTCCGTTTCAATAGAAAATACGACGGATGCCGCTGCAAATCTCCATATTTCAGCGGTTGATTTTTCAATGCGGGATGATTCCGGAGGCGTAACCCTTTTGGAGCCGGATAATCAGCCGAGAAAATATGGATTGGCAGATTGGATGGATTTTGACTCGGATGCGTTGGCGCTCGGACCGGGAGAAAAAAAGGATGTGATCGTTACGCTTAAAAATGATGATTCTTTGGCCGTCGGCGGACATTACGGCGCGGTCGTTTTTATGATGGAAGGCGCGCCAGGATCTTCATCGGTAGCTTTCAAATTGGCCTCGTTGGTTTTTGCGGAAAAGGCTGGCGGGGAAAATCCTGGATTGGAATTGCAAGGTCAGGAATTGCAGACACAGTTTCTGAAAAATCCGGCAGGAATAAAGTTATTTTTTCAAAACACCGGCAATACCCATCTGGTGCCGCGGGGAATCGTGAAGGTGACTGATTTTTTCGGGCGGGAAACGTTGCGCGGGATAATCAATCCGGAGTCAGCGATCATTTTGCCGGAAACTGCCAGGTCTTTTCCAGTCGCATTCCAGGAATTATCAGCGAGTATCTTTCCCGGACGTTATACCCTTTCAGTGGAATACCGTTTTGATGGGCAGGATAGTTTCGTGATGCGGAAGGCCGGTTTCAATCTGATTCCGATAGGCTCGATAATTATTATCATCGGAATAATAGCGGTTATTATTGCTGTAAGCCGCATTTTATGGCGTAAAATAAAAAATAAAGACAAAAAGGCTCAAATGAAGGATGGAAAATCTTGACTTTTGTCTTTGAATAGTGTATAATTAATCCATAGAGCTTGAAGAAAGCGGGTGAACAACGCCCGTTTTCTTTTTTATTTGCGTTAAAAATCTATTTTTATGGGTCCAGGAAACCTAAAAATAAAGATATTTTTAACCGCTATGCTGATTATGCTAGGGGGATTTTTTGTTTGCCAAAAAAGCGCTCTAGCGGCAGTCGGAATCAATAAGCAAATAAATTTCCAGGGCAAGGTCGTCAATTCGGACGGAACCAATGTGGCTGACGCAAGTTATGATTTCGTTTTCCGGATTTATGACCAGCAAGCCCCAGGCGGAACCCTTATCTGGACTGAAAGCAAATCGCTGGCGGTGGATGACGGTATTTTTCAAACTAACTTAGGTGATACGACTTCATTGCCCGGGTCAGTCGATTTCAATGCGGATAATATTTTCTTAGGCATCGAATTCAACAGTAACGGTGAAATGGAACCGCGCGTACAATTTACAGCCGCGCCATATGCGTTCAATGCTGATAAGCTGGATGGGCAGGACTGGAGCGTCCCGGGAGCGATCGGGTCGGTTACGCCGAACTCCGGTTCGTTTACGGCGCTTGGAGTTTTGGAAGGAGGAATATCGCCTATTTATAAAACTATTTTCCAAGCCGCGGATCAAGCCGCGGATATCACTTATACTTTGCCGGCGATAGCGGATAACGGACTTTTGAAAAATACCGGTGGCACGCTTTCTTGGGACACGTCTGATTATCTGGTCAATCCGATGTCAGCTTTAGGCGATATCGTATATGGCGGAACTTCCGGCGCACCGACCCGTTTGGCGGGTTCGGCCGGATTTTTGACTTCAACCGGTTCGGCCGCACCGTCTTGGACGGCGGCTTCGACGGATTATTTCAGCCAATATGCTTTATTGGATGGACGCAACGGCGGACAGATATTGATCGGCGGCACCGCTGATGACGATACGCTGGTTTTGCAAGGCAATAGTGCTAGCGGCAATACGGCTGGAAGCAGCAATATAGTGTTCAATGTCGGAAACGGCGGGGCTACCACCGCTTTATCATTACTTAACAGCGGTGACTCCGACTTCAATCATAATGAAGCTAAAAATTTCCGGGTTGAGAATGCCGATGGCAGTGTATTGACTCCGGACTGCGACGCGTCCAACCAAGGAAGGATGTATTATGATACCAATGCCGATTCAGCTTTTGTCTGCATCGAAACGGCACCGAGCGTATATGGCTGGTTTGACTATACCGCGACTTCCGTCTATTCAAATAAAGTAGTGACAGTCGGAACGGGCGGGGACTATTCCACGCTTGCGGCCGGAGCGTCTTATTTGAATACTTTGGGGGGAGGAATAATTCTGTTGACTCCGGAAACGCATAATGTTACCAGTTCCGTGGATTTATCCAATATCAACCTGATCGGTGCGAATACCGGAGACACCCGCATAAATATCACGGGAGCCGGGGTTTTGCGGGTCAAGGAAACGCAATTCAAATCATTGACTATCTATGTCGATAGCGCCATCACTGCTTTATCCGGTATCGATGCCAAATATGATGCCGCGACTACGACCTCGGTTATTTTCGAATGGGTGGATTTCATCACTAACGGCACTAAGGTTCTCTTAGATAGTTCCGACGCTACAAGTCCGGTCATCAGGACAAGATTCATCAGCGTTTCCGCCACTTCCGGCACGCAGAAAATATTATTGCCTAAAGCTTCTTCCAATATCGACGCGAGCTCGACTAATTTTGTTGAGTCGCAAGGCGGCAGCGGAGCATTGGATTTGGAAGATTGGGATGTCAAGATCGCTGGATCATCCAACGTGAAAACATCAGGAACCATTACGACCATACCGGCCAGTACATTGTATGTCTATCCGGGTATGAATATCCAAGCTGCCATCAATAGTGTTTCAAGCGGAGGTGTGATCACGCTGTTGCCGGGAGTGCATAATATTTCCAGTACGCTTTTGATTGATCGCAGCGACATCCAGATCCAGGGGTATGGCGATTCTTCGATCGTGCGCGCGGCAGGCTTTGTCGGCGGCGACCAAGTGGCGGCATTCCACATCGGATCTTTAGATGGTTCTGTTCCCCAAGATGGCGTGGTGTTGAAAGATTTCCGCTTGGAGGTTTCCGGTACCGGAGCGACTGACATACACGGTATCCGGGTGGCTGGAGGCGAAGATAATCAGATATTGAACATATCCGTCGTCAAGATAGCTGGCGCCAGCGGCACGGCAGCCGGAGCCAGAATCGGTATCTTTATGATTGATGGAACTGCTGAGAAATTGGCACGTCCGGTAATCAAAGGCTGCCGTGTTTTGGGCGACTCCGCGGCAACAGCATACTTTACGGATGGAATCCATGTGACCGGCGGAGCGGGTTATGGCGTCGGATCAGGGGTGTGGACCAACGGACAGGGTGTGGATGGAGCATTGGTGGATGGAAATTATGTTGACTATGTGCGGGAAACGGTAGCGGTTTTCGTCGGAACCAACAATAGTTCACTTTTCAACAACCGGTTTACGCGTATGGGTGCGGGAGGAGGCGGAGCCTTCGGTGTGTTTATGGGCAATGCTTCCAATGTCAATATGACTGCCAATGTGGTCAGCACTTCCCTTTCGACGGCTTCTTCCGGAATCGTCATCGATGGATTGGATTCAGGCAGCTTGAAGCAAATGACTGATTCAGCTTTCACTTCCAATACGGTCGATGGTTCGGCTAACGGCGGAGTGGGATTCGGGACGGGCGTTATAATCGGAGCGGCGGCTAATACCGGATTCCATCGCAACTTGTTCACGAACAATATCATCAACGGAGCTTCCGATCTGGTGACAGTGGCGATCAGGATTACCGGTAACGCGGATGATAATAATTTTTCCAATAACTCCATAAATGGAATCAGTAACGCTTGGGACACTGGAATCAATATCGTTTCCAACACGGCCGAGCGCAACTTTATCGGCAAGAATGCGTTTATCAATACGACCGCGACTGTGGCTGACGCCGGTGTGGCGACACAGCTGAGCGTGACCCAGCATAACGCCGCGGTAAATCCGACGGCCAATGAGGACGCTGCGGACGGTTATGTTGTCGGGACGGTTTGGGTCAATACGGCTACATCGACCGCTTATATCGCGACCAGCGTAGTGGTTGGAGCGGCGACTTGGGAGCAAATCGACGGGGCAGCCGGAGGTTCATCGACTTTGCAAAGTTCATATGATATAGCTGGGGGTAATACGATTACGACCACTACTGGCAAAAACATCGCATTCACGCTGGGCGAGGTCGCGACTCCGACTTCTTTCACAATAGAAAACCAGGATACGGCCGGAGTTTCAGCGGAACGGATTTTCAATTCGATCGCATCAGGTGTTTTGACCAATGGTTTGCTTTTCGAACAGACCGGTGCGGGTTCGGTTACGAATGCTATCAATATTTTGGAAACAGCCGGAGCTATTTCTACCGGAATCAACATCGGTAACAATATCGGCACCGGAATCTCCATCGGCACCGGCTTGACCACCGGTATCTCGGTAGGTTCCGGCGGAATCGTCATTAACGGCGGCGCGTTGGCCGTCGATAACGCCGCGGGTATAACCAGCAATCAGGCGGCCTTGAATGTTAATGTGAACGGCACCGGAACCGGCAATGTCCAAATCGGCGACGGCGGGGCGGCTTCGGCGACGCCGGATATGCTGGTGTTGGATAGCGGATCAGCGGAACCGGCTGGCACGGACGGCGCGATGTATTATTCGACCGCTTTAGGTAAATTCAGATGTTATGAAAACGGTTCTTGGAAAGATTGCATTTCTACGGCCGCATCTTCCTTGCCTGATACGGCGGTTTTCACTGATGCGACGCCGGCGGCTTGGACCGATTCGAATACGACGGAAGTTTTCAATGACGCGACCAAGCCGAATATCGCGACTGATTCCGCCAGCTCTACGGTCTTGGTGCACGTGCAGGTTTATGGACAAACTTCCAATACCAATGCTGACGCGATTTTGGCGGCGCGGATCGTGCGGACGACCGATGGAAGCGATCCTTCTTGTGCTTCGGCCACGAATGTCGGAGTGCCGATAATCGGCAATTTCACGACTTCTACTTCGCAACCTTGGCAAATCGTCGGAACGTTCATCGACAGCCCGGCTACAACTGGCACGATCAAATACACCGTATGTACCAGTTCCGATTCGGCCGGTACGGCGACCGATACGCCTAATCAAGTCATCGTGGAATTGGCTGAATTGGGAGCTGACTTGGCGGAAAATTATTATACCCAGGATGATTCCATTGAACCGGGCGATGTCGTGGCAATCAATGGGGAAATATCAGCGGGAATTAAAAAGTCAGAGAAAATTTATGATCAGAATGTGATCGGTGTGATTTCGACCAATCCGGGCATTACTTTGGATGACGCGATTGGAATCGGACAGGGGCGTGCGGTCGCAGTGGCGCTGGCGGGACGCATCCCGGTAAAGGTTTCCAGTGAAAACGGACGGGTAGTGGCTGGAGATTATTTGACTGCATCTTCCGTGCCGGGCGTGGCGATGAAGGCGACTAAGGCTGGCCTGGTAATCGGACAAGCCTTGCAGGATTTCGGTTATGCGGACGATACGGTCGGTCTGGTACTGACTTTCGTGAAAAACGCCTATTTCAATGGAACACAAATTGCCGATAGTGAAAATGAAGCGTTATCCGGAACGGATCTTTTGCAAAAACTTTTGCTTGACAAGGCGCAAATCGATATTGCGGCGCCGGTCAGTGAAATCGTGGGCGATAGGCTCGTGGCTGGATTGGAAGTGGTGACACCGCAAGTGGTGGCGGACAGTATCATCGCGAAAACTATCAAGGCTGAACATATCGAAGGTTTGGAAATTATGGAAACCGGAATCCAAAGCGCGCAAGACGCCGCGGAGGACAACACGAACGAAGTCAAAAGTTTGGGTCAGAAAATTGCCGATATCCAAAAGACGATCAAATCTTTGAGTGTTAAATCCGGCGAATTGATCATAAACGGCATAGTTGAATTCCGTGAACGGGTGTCATTCAAATCCGCTGTCGAATTTTTGGACAAAGCTATTTTCCGCAAAGACGTCGAATTTGCCGGTCAGGCGATATTTAACCAAGATACGGCCGGATACGCGGTGATAAATGACGGCCAGGACAGCGTAAAAATAAAATTTGAAAAAGAATATGCCGAGGCGCCGGTAGTCAATGCCAGTTTGTCATTGCAACAGATCGATAACGATGAAGTGCGTCAGGCCTCCGAGGATCTATTGCTGTTAAGCGGCATCAGGTTCATAATCACCGATGTTACGGAAAATGGTTTTGAAATCCGCATCGACCAAAAAGCCATATCTGAAATCACTTTTTCTTGGCAAGCGGTGGCGGTCAAGGATGCGAAAATATCCGTTAGCGACAGCAAGGATAAAGATTCGAAAGATAAACAAGAATATGTTGCGACAGAAGAATCGGATGATATCAAATCCGGAGATTCCGGACAAGTAATGGCGGAAGACGATGCCCTAAGCGTGGAAAATGCGGAGATAACAGAAGCTGATACGGCGATAATCGGCGATGGAACCGTAGCCGTAGCGGCGATGCCATAATAAGACAAAAAGATATTTAGATAGAAGAAAATAAAAAATCCCGATTTCCTGGCGGGATTTTTTATTTTGGAATTTTTTTGTTGTGCATAAAATAAATTTGTGATAAGATTTATCCATACATTAATTTTCATCAACTTTGTGTTATGGAAAAAATTGAAAAAGAAAAATCAAAAATAGAAACGATCGATAAATTGTTCGCGAAAAAAAAACCGGCCCGGAAATCCATAGGAAAAAAACAGGAGGATGGGGCGGCGAAACAACCGATTGAACCGGCGATTGGAAGCGTCGCGCAAGAGAAGCCAGTGGCGGATATGAAGCAAGAAATTTTTTCAAGGAAAGGCAGCCAAGATGCGGCGGACAAAAAGAAACAAGACGGACTTGCGGGAACGTCACTGAAAGCTGGCAAAAAGAAGGCGGTGGTTGAAGTGAAAAAAACGGTATCGAAAAAAGCAGCCCGGCCGGCTAAATCTGAAAAGTTGGAGGAGATGGAGTGGGTGGATAAGGCTGATCCGGCGTCCTATAGGAGACGTATGAAGGCGAGGAAGTCCAAGCGGTTAATATGGATTGGCATTGTCGGAATCTGCATAGTCGGCGCAGGTGCCGCCGCCTACTTTTTTTATGCTAAACATCTGGGGGCGGGAGCCGGGCGGGAAAATAGCGCGGCCCAGCTGTCGGATGGCGCAGGACAGGATGATGTCCGGATGACCAAGTCGGCTGTTGAGAGGCTTATCGAACTGCCGATCGGAGAAGATCCGGTAATCGCCACGGTGACGGATGCCGATAAGATCAAGACACAGAAATTTTTCAATAAGGCGCAAAACGGCGACCGGGTGTTGATTTATAAGGAGAATCAGAAAGTCGTCCTGTATCGTCCGTCGATAGGTAAGATAATCGAATTTTCACCGACCTCCGAAATGGGTGATCAATCCAATACGGTAGACACGGCTCCGGTCGCGCAAACCGCCGGCGGGGATGAGAATCAGGTGGCTGAGGAAGGAGTGTTGGCCGTGGAATCTCCAGCAAAAGTGGCGATTTATAACGGTTCGAAAATAAAAGGATTGGCGAAAAAAATCGGCGAGATGATTTCGTCGATGCCGGGAGTTTCAGTCGTTCAGGCGATCAATGCCAATGGAGATTATAGCAAGACTTTGGTGATCGATGTTTCCGGAAGCCATCCTGATTTGGCTAAAAAAATCGCTGGGTCATTGGGCGGGGAAGTCGGGATTTTTCCGGATGGAGAAACGAAGCCGGAAGCGGACATTTTAGTTATCGGCGGAAGCGAATTTAAGCTGGATTGATAATCGAGTACAAAATATTTTGTATATAAAAAAAGACTGTCCAGGAACAGTCTTTTTTTTATGTTTTTTTTAAATCAAGCTGCTAGACCTCAATCACGACCGGCAAGACCATCGGTCTTCTTTGAGTCTTTGAATAGAGGAATGATCCGACGGTTTCGCGGATATTGTTTTTCACATAATCCCAGTTGACAGCCGTATCAGGCGAGGTTTTTTTCTCGACGATCTCTTCGACTTTCTTTTTAGTGGCGTTCACCAAATCGAAATTTTCTTTAACAAAGATAAATCCGCGCGAAGTGACTTGTGGTTTTCCGATGATTTTCTTAGTCTTGCTGTCGATAATGACGGTGATGACGAACATTCCGTCTTGGGCCAACAATTGGCGGTCGCGCAAAACCACTTGGCCGATATCCCCGACGCCAAGCCCGTCGACCATCACATAGCTCGTATCGACTTTGTTCGGCAGAAGTTTGGCTTTGTCTTTTTGGATTTCGAGTATGTTGCCATTATCCATAACGAATATATGGTCTTTCCTGAATCCTATCCTCTGGGCTAATTTCTCAGCCTCTTTGAGCATATAGTGGTTGCCATAAACTGGGAGGAAAAAATCAGGCTGGATTTGCCGTAATATGTCTTGGATATCGTTGGCGCTGCAATGGCCGCTGATGTGCACGTCCAATATGTCAGTGTGGATCACGTTGTCACATTTGCGATAGAGGTTGTCCTTCAATCTTTGAACCGTCCGTTCATTGCCGGGGACTACGGATGAGGAGAATATGATCGTATCATCCTTTTGGATCTGGATATGGCGGTGTTCGCCATTGACTATCCGTGAAAGCACGGCGTTGCCTTCCCCTTGGGCGCCGGTGCAGATTATGATGACTTTATTTTGCGGGAACTTGCTGATGTCCGCGACGGGAATCAGAGTCGCTTTGTGCATCTTGATATAGCCTAATTCTTTGGCGATTTCGACGTTCATCTTCATACTATAGCCGTCCAAGGCTACTTTTTTGCCGATTTGCTCGGCATATTCCAGGATATGTCCTATCCGGTTGATTTGTGAAGAAAACATCCCGATAATAATTTTTCCTGGTGCTTCATCGATCAATCTTTCCAGATTGGCGTACATTTCTTCTTCCGTCGTGCGGCTTGGATTGGTATTGATTGCTCCCAGACTTTCCAACATCAGGATTCTCGGACTAGGTAATTTGGCCAATTCTGTGTAAGTGACCAGTGATTTTCCGGAAGAGTCCTTTTCCATCGTCCAGTCGCCGGGATGGATTACCGTACCGTGGGGAGTCCGGATGATGACCCCGACAGCATCCATAATGGAGTGTTCAACTTCAAAAAATTCAATTCTGAATTTACCCAAAGTTATTTTGTCAGTCACGGAGTTGACCCGCATCACTTTCAAATTTTCGGCAGAGCCTTTCTCAAAATCTTCCATCTTTTTCTTGACCAAAGCGATGGTCATATCTCGTCCGATAACTGCCGGGTATCCAAGCTGCTTGAGTAGAAGGGGAGCGGCTCCGATATGGTCGAGATGTCCATGGCTGAGGATTACGCCGCGTATCTGTTTTTCTTTGCCTTTCAAATAGCTTATATTCGGTATGATGTAGTCGATACCGGGCATATCTTCTTCCGGGAACATCATTCCCATATCCAAGATTACGATATCTCCATCATATTCGAAGAGCGTCATATTGCGTCCGACTTCTTCTTGGCCGCCCAATGGAATGATGCGCAGATTATCTTTAGATTGGCTGCCCGGCTTGGCCTGGACAATGGCCGGTTTCATTTGTATTTGCGAGTGGTCCATCCGGGACCTGCCGCGGTTTTTTAGCGGGGCGTTCGGATCCGTAGCTGGAAGCGGTTTCGCTTCGGTTTTGGCATATGCCGGACGTGCCAAACTTCGGGCGTGGCGTTGCGGCTTAGCCTGTCTGCTTGGTGATCCGCCTGCCGGATGGACAGGTGGGTTTGTTTTGTTAAACATGATTTTTTTAAATCTGTCTGTAACTTATGATTACAAAATAAACAAATTTATTGGTTTTTTAAAATTAATGCGTTATCGGTCTTATCACCCATGATTTTCATAACTGGAAAAAATATAACTTGCAGTAGAAAATCCCGGGATGATAAGATCGATAATCGGCTGGATGATTGGGTGGATAGGCGGATGGTGTGAAAATGGATAAGAGGGCGCCTTAATAAAAAGGCAAAAAAGCCGAAATTGAACTGATAAATCTAGAAAAAGTTAGAAGGATAAATTGATCAAGAAGTATGTTATGGATTGATGGTACACTATTTGGGGGAAAAAGTCAACCCTAGCAAGCCGGTTTCAAGGCAATATAAAAATTTTTGGCTTGAATAAAGCTTAAATCAGTCTGAAAAATTCCAGTTTTATCGCTTAATGCGATTGTAGATATCATCGTAGCGGATAATGTCATCCTCTTCGAAATAGTCCCCGGTTTGTACTTCTATGATTTCCAAATCCGTTTTGCCTGGGTTGGAAAGGCGATGTTTGTGGGTGGCCGGGATATAGGTGCTTTCATTTTCTTGGAGGTCTATTTCCTGGTCGCCGTTTATCACTCGGGCTGTTCCGCGGACTACGACCCAGTGTTCGCTCCTGCGGTTGTGGGATTGCAAGGAAAGGGTGGCACCCGGATAGACGATCAGTTTTTTGACCTTGTGGTTGGCATCATCGACCAGGACTTTGTATTTGCCCCATGGACGGTAACCCATGATGTTGTGGTCGACTTCTTTGCGGTCGTGTTCTTTTAAATAGTTCACTATTTTTTTTACATTTTCACTCTTGCCCTTTTTCTGGACCAGAATGCAATCATCATTTTCCACGATAATCAAATCTTCCACATCGGAAACAGCGACTAATTTATCAGTGACGGAATGGATAAAAATATTTTTGGAATCAATCAAAACATGGTTTTTTTGATCAATATTCTTCTGTTGTATTATATTTGAAAGGATGTCAAATGATCCGATATCGCTCCAGCCAAAATCACCCTCGAATGTTACAACCTTGTCGGACTTTTCTGATATGGCATAGTCAATTGAGATAGATGGAAGGTTTTTGAAATTTTGCTCGAATTCCGTCAATCCCTTGGCATAAGAAACATATATCTCCGGCGCATATTTTTGCAGTTCCTCTGCAAAAGTTTTTTCATTAAAGATATACATGCCGCTATTCCAAACATATTCACCAGTTAGTATATATTGTTCAGCTGTTTTTTTATCAGGCTTTTCTTTGAATTGTAGAACTTTATAGCGTGAATCAGTTTTCTCGCCTTTGCGGATGTAGCCGTAACCAGTTTCAGGGGCTGTTGGAGTAATGCCTAAAGTTCCAATATTATCAGCAACTTTTTCCATGGCGTTTTTGGCAACTTTAATAAAGGCTTCAGTATCTCCGATATAATGATCAGAAGGTAGGATAATAGTAGGCGCATCCTGCGGTATGTTCATTTTTTCTGCCATGTATTTTAGCGCTAGAGCGATGGCTGGAGCAGTGTTGAGCGCAGTCGGTTCAATTATGACCTGTTCTTTTTTTAGTCCAGGAAAAATTTCTTCGATTTGATCAAAAACATTGAAATAGTTAGTTTGATTGGTTATGAAATAGATATTTTCGGCTGGCATAATTTTCCTTATGCGCAAAAAAGTTTCCTGGATAAGGGACTTGTCGGAATATAGGCTCAAAAATTGTTTAGGGAAGCTTTTGCGGGAAAGGGGCCAAAGCCGGGTGCCTGAACCGCCGCAGAGAATTACGCTGTACATAGTCGTGTTTTTTTAATGATAAGACCTACTCTAGTATTTTATGGGAAATGGGTGGCCGGGTCAAATGGTTTTTTTGCCGGTTTCGGGAAATATGTTAAGATAAAGCCATAATCATTATTTGGAATCAAATGGAACTTATCAATCTTGACGAGAATGTCATCCGGGCGTTGGATTTTTTTGCGGAAAACAAAGTGCCTAAGTTCGACTTGAAAAAATTCAATCTGCCCTTCGTGGTCGGCAGTGGAAATGCATATAACGCCGGCACGATAATTTTTTCCGATAAGGCGGCTATTTTTGCCGATGAGAGCAATTTTAAAAGCACTATCAAATCCTACGGCGCGGTTATCAAAAAGGGCCTGATAACCCAAGCGATCATCATTTCCGCCTCAGGGGAAAAAGATTCGGTTTGGGAGGTGGCTTTGGCAAAAAAGCATAAACTGAAAACGACCTTGCTGACTTGCGATGCCGGATCATCCGCGGCTAAAATCGCGGACGAAGTGCTTGTTTATAGAAAAATCGATGAACCGTACACCTATAATGTTTCGACCTATCTCGGAATGGTATTGTCAGCGACCAAGGAAGATCCCAAAGAAATCAGGAGCATCCTCAAGGGATTGCGGTTGCCGAAAGGTTTTTCCAGCCATAAAAGTTTCGCCTTTGTTTTGCCGGACAGATTTTTAAATATCTGTCCGATGCTGGATATTAAGAAAAATGAATTGTTCGGTCCGCATCTTTCTTTGCGCGCTTTTTCCGAAGGGCACGCGCGGCATGCGAAATTCGTTATCCCATCCGAAGAAGAACTGGTTATAAGCATCAACGGCGATAGCGGATATTTTGGAAAGCCGAAGCACCGCTGGTCTCTCGATTTGCCTGGGAATGCCGGTTTCGGAACCATCCTCTGTGTGACCTATTATCTGGTGGGCAAGATCCAGGCGAATAACCATCCGTATTTCAAGGAAAATATCGCGAACTACTGCAATGACTACGGGCCGAAGGCTTATGGCAAAGATAAACCGTTCGATGTCATAGTGCCAGGCAATTAAATGTGATTTTCCCAACCGATAAAAAAAGCTCTCCGTACGGAGAGCTTTTTTTAAAATCTATATCATTTCCAGATCCGCTTAGTCGCGATGTACCACTTGTCTATGCCGGCAAAACGTTCGCTTGGCAGGATGAGATTCGTAACGCCGATGCCTTGGACTTTTTTATTGACCGGATAGACATAGTCCGGGCTGTAGAGGAAGATAGCGGGGATTTCATCGTTCAATTTTTTCTGGAAATCGGCATAGATGGAAGCCCTTTTGCCTGAATCGAATTCTATCCTCCCTTCCTCGATCAATTTGTCGGTTTCGGAATCTCCGAAAAGCGACAGGTTCAGGCCCGGATCCCTTTTTTGAGAAGAATGCCAGAAGGAATACGGATCGGGATCGGCGCCCAGGACTTGGCCAAACAAAAGCGCGTCATATTCCCGTGGCCGGATATAATTCTGTTGGATATCGGAAACTGATAGGTTGTTGATGTTGACCATAACGCCGATTTTGCCCCATTGGTTTTTCAAAATTTCGGCTGTCTGGGATAATTCCGGCCAATCGGTAGTGATCAGGTTGATTTCCAATCGCACGTCATTTTTGGCGCGAATACCGTCTTCGCCGCGCTGCCAATCGTTGGAGTCCAACAGCTGGTTGGCCCTATCTAAATCGAAATTCCTTTTGTCCATATTTTCATCGTAGCCGACCATCCCGGGCAGGATAGGGGAATAAACCGGATTGCCGTTGCCATCCAGGACAGCATCAATTATCTCTTGGCGGTCGGTGGCATAGGCCAGAGCTTCACGCACCTCATCGGTAGCCACAGGTACGCTTTTGGATTGGTTGAAAAAGACCGCGAAATATCTCGGGATATTGAATTTATGGGTCGCGGTGCTTTGTTGTAATTTTATGGCAGAAAGTTTTTTCGGGGAAGTATTGCTGATACCCATAATCTCTTTGGTATTGTAAGCGGCGATGATGGATTCGTCATCGGGATAGAAGTCGAAGGTTATTTTTGAGATATAGGGTTTGCCTGCGAAATAATTCGGGTTGGCAACCAGTTTATAGGAAAGGATATTGCCTCTCGAATCTTTTTGGAAGGAGCCGTATTTGTAGGGACCGCTGCCGATCGGCTCAAGATTCAGGTCAGTCAAGGAAAATTTGTCAGGCCCGATCGATTCCCAAATATGTTTCGGCAAAATACCGAATGTCAGATTGTTTAAAAAGCCGACATAGGGTGTCTTTATTTTGAATTCCAGGGAATAATCATCAGTGATATCCGTTTCGATGCCTTGCCAATTCGAGCGCAGCGGACTTTTGTAGGCCGGATCGGAGATGAGGTTTATGGTGAATAATATGTCTGAAGCTGTTAGCGGCTGTCCATCGTGCCAAAATACGCCTTTCTTGATGTGGATCGCGTATTGGGTCTTATCGTCGGAAACTTCATAGCTGTCAATCAAATCATTGGTCAGATTGCCTTGATCGTCATATTTGAACAAGCTGCTGAAAATCATTTGTGCCAAATCGTCGTCGGTGTCATTGGACGCGGAAATGACCGGGTTGATATGCATCGGCTGGCCTACTATCCCTTCGATATATTCCCCGCCGTAGTTTGCGACAGCTTCAGTTTTCGAATAATAATAGATGCCTCCCCAGCTGATTGCCGAACCGATGAGGATGAAAAAAAGGGAATAAAAAAGGACTTTTTCTTTCAGATTGAGTACTCGGACTATTTTTGGCCATTGCGTGAACGAAGGCCAGCGGTTTCCGCGGTTGTTACTTATATGTTTATGTTACTGATTAAGGGATTCTATTGACTACGATCAGATTAGCGATCGCCAGGATGATGAAAATCGCGGCAAGCACTGAAGAAAAGGCGACTAAGAATTTTTCAAAGCCTCTTTTGCTGTAGTATCCTCCGAAATCCCCGCCGAAGCTTGATGATAGGCCGGCGCCGCGGTTTTGCATCAGGATGGATAAGATGAGCAGGATGGCGATGATGATTTCGCTGATGTTGATGATTTTTAACATAGGCTTAAAATTTATTTAAATCATTCTTATTCCTGTGCAAGTGGGAAATAAGATGATTCATTATGCTTAATATGATTACTCCCCAAAAAGCCGGCCAAAAACCCCGGATTGCCAGTTGCGTGAGGAATTTGTCAGCCAGAAGTAGGAGGCCGACATTGATGACTATATTGAAAAGTCCGAGGGTCAGGAAGACTACGGGCAGGGCGATGATTTCGATTACGGGCTTGACCAGGGCGTTGATGAGGCCGATCACTACGCCGGCTATCAGTAAATCCATCGATGAGCCGCTAAAAATAAAGCCCGGAATGAGCTTCGTGGCTATCAAAATCGCTACGCAATTGGCTAAAATTCTAAGTAGGAGCCGCATATGTTTGATAAATAAGACTTATGGCAGTCTATCACATCAGGCGCGTTCGGTCAATTCCCGCGGAACGGATTTTTTATCCAAAATGGTTTTCAACTTGAAAACGCTTCTGCCGGAAACTTTCATTTTCAGCTTCTTTTTGGTTTCACGCGTTTCGGATTTGGTTTTTGATCCCGATTTCATGTTTGGATTATAACATAAACCAACCCCAAGCAGTATTGTTTGAATCGTGTGTGAGGTTTTTAACCCTGAATGTCGAAACTTGGGAACTTTTTGCGTTAAATAAAAAAAATAAACCAGGGCACGCTTCGGTCTTAGGGAGGGGCAGTAAAATACCACGACAAATTTATTGCTGTAGCATAAAAATTGTCAAGGTTTTCCCATTAAGATGTGTTTTTGACAAATGGCGTTGAAGAATTACAATAAAGATAAGTCAAAAGCATGATTTGCATTATTGCTGTTTAGCTCCGAAGGTTTAATCTTCGGGAATGTTTTTTGGACAGCCGGGTAAAAATTTATTAAATTTAAAACATAGAAATTAATCTCGAAGCAAACTTTCGAAACAAAAAACATATGTTATCTTCAAAATTTGCGTATCTTTTGGGCGATTTATATTTTTTGGCGATTTGGCTTTATTTTTTTTGGAAATGGCCAAATCGCCGTAAGCCGCTATGGGTTGTTGGAACGCTTGCAATCATAGTCGGCGTATGCGCCGAATATTTTTGGTGGACTTCCGATTGGTGGTACCCAAAAACAATAACAGGGACGAGAATCGGCATCGAGGATATTCTTTTGTCATTTACGTTGCCCGGCATTTCCGCGTTGGTTTATAAATTCTTTTTCAATAAAGATTTAGACAGGAAATTCGAGTTGAATAAAAAAACTTTTTTTGCGGCTATGCGACGGTTAACCCCGATGGTTTTGATATCTTTCGGAGCGGCCGCTGTCCTATTCTATTTTTTTCATGTCGCATCTTTTATCAGCACCCCCGTAGGAATGTTGATAGCAGGCCTTTACATCCTATACTTTAGAAATGATTTGGCTGCGCCTGTTCTCTGGAGCGCGCTGCTTGTGGCATTGATTTCACTGCCTGTTTATATTTTTTGGCAAATAGCCGTACCTGGATTTATAGATGATTTTTGGAATATTTCGCGCTTGTCTAATTTCAGAATATTCGGCGCGCCGGTCGAGGATATAATCTGGTTTGCCATGGCAGGATTTGTTATGGGCGGGCTTGTCGAGTATGCCTTCGATCATAGGCTTGTTGATGCGAAAGACGCTTGATTTTTAGAAGAATATTTTTTTCTTCTCAAACTCCGAAGATTCAACCTTCGGAGCTTTTTTTGATGGAAATTATCGAGGCGCTTTCTTGTAATTAATAGCAGATTGAATTAGAGTTAATAGTATGAAATTTAAGATCAATAGTAAATACAAACCGGCCGGGGATCAGCCGCAGGCGATTGAGGGGTTGGTGAAGGGTTTGAGGGCTGGCAAGAAATTCCAGACGCTTTTGGGCGTGACAGGTTCGGGCAAGACTTTCACGATCGCCAACGTGATTGAACAAGTGCAGAAGCCGACTTTGGTCATCGCGCCCAACAAAACTTTGGCGGCGCAGCTGGCGCAGGAATTCCGGACTTTTTTCCCGAAGAATGCGGTGGAATATTTCGTGTCGTATTATGATTATTACCAGCCGGAAGCCTATATCGCCTCCAGTGATACATATATTGAAAAAGAATCGCAGATCAACGAAGAAATCGACCGTTTGCGCCATGCTTCCACGGCGGCGTTGTTGTCGCGGGAGGATGTGATAATCGTGGCGTCGGTATCCTGCATCTACGGATTGGGTTCGCCGGAATATTATCGGGATATTTCTTTGGAATTGAAAGTCGGGCAAAAAATCTCACGCGACGAAATCGCAGGCGAGCTTGTCGATATGCAATATTTGCGCACGGATATGCTGGGACGCAGCAAATTCCGCCTGACTGGGGAGACGATCGAAGTGATGTCGCCGGCGCGGGAAATCGTGACGCGCATTGAGCTTGCGGATTCCAAAGTGAAAAAGATTTTTGAATATGATTTTTTGACCGGGGCGGAGCTGGGCAAATTGGAGCACGTGATGGTTTTTCCGGCCAAGCACTTCGTGGTGCCGGAACCGATTATGAAGGAAGCGCAAGGCGAAATTGAAAAAGATTTGGAAGCGCAAGTCGCGCTCCTAAAGGGGTCAGGCAAACTATTGGAAGCTGAAAGGTTGCAACGCCGGACCAAGCAGGATATCGAGATGATGCGTGAAATCGGCTATTGCAATGGCATCGAGAATTATTCGCGCTATCTGACGGGACGCCGGATCGGGGAAGCTCCTGACACCTTGATAGATTATTTCCCTAAAGATTTCCTGATGATCGTAGATGAGTCGCACGTGACGATTCCGCAAATCGGCGGGATGTTCAACGGGGATTATTCGCGGAAAAAATCCTTGGTGGATAACGGCTTCCGCTTGCCGAGCGCCTTTGACAACCGGCCGTTGAAATTTCCGGAATTTGAGAAAAAAATAAAACAGTTGATTTTCACTTCGGCCACGCCATCCGTCTATGAAAAGGAACATTCGGAGCAAGTGGTGGAGCAGATCATCCGGCCGACCGGCCTCATTGATCCGGAAATCATCATCAAACCGGCCAAAGGCCAGGTGAAAGATGTTTTGGTGGAAATCAAAAAAGTGGTCGCGAAAAAGGAAAGGGTCTTAATTACGACGCTGACGAAAAAAATGGCGGAAGACTTGTCGGAATTTCTGCTGGAAAACAAGATTAAGGCTGAATATCTGCATTCCTCAGTTGAAACATTGGATCGTATCCGCATTTTGGAAAATTTGAGACGCGGGGAGTTCGATGTTTTGGTCGGAGTGAACCTTTTGCGGGAAGGTTTGGATTTGCCGGAAGTTTCCCTGGTGGCGATTTTGGACGCGGACAAAGAGGGGTTTTTGCGCAGCGAGACTTCGCTTATCCAGACGATCGGACGGGCGGCGCGCAATGTTTCAGGCAAAGTCGTCTTGTATGCGGATCAGATCACCGGTTCGATGAAGCGGGCGATTTCGGAGACTGACCGAAGGCGGGCGGTCCAGGCGGCGTATAATAAAAAACATCACATCACGCCGAAAACGATCAAGAAAAATATCGAATCGATCGTCGATCATGAGATCAAACCGGAACTTACGCGCGATTTCACGGAGCTGGAATCTCTGGAGGATATCCAGGGCTATATCAAGCACAAAGAACGGGAGATGAAAGAAGCCTCCAAGGCTCTGCAATTCGAACGAGCGGCGATTATCCGGGATGAAATCTCCGAGTTGCGTAAGTTGCAATTAAAATAGGTCTGGACCAGGCGGGGACGATTTTACTCTAAAAAACATCCATGTTAAAATTGTGGAAAGCGGTAAGACATTGATTTCAAAAATATGATCAAAGAAGGATCGATGATGGGCGGCATACCGGCGCAACAAAGCAAGGATGCCCCGAAGACGGAAAAATTCCAACAATGGTATCCGATTACTGATCTCTATCGGAATGCTCCGGATAAAAAGCAATTTATGGATGCGATGAGAAAGGGCGGGATAAATATCAAAGGAGAGAATATAACGCCTATAGATTTTTTCGCAACGAGCCCGGATTTGTCGGACGATGAGATAGTTGAGGCGATTGAGGGATATCTGGATGTGGAAAATCTGGAAAATAAAATAGAAGCGCTCAATGCTGCCTTGGTAAAAGCCAAGGATTACATTGAAAATTATTTACATAAAGATCTCCCTAAGGAAATAAAAAACCTGAAGGACATAAAAAGCGCTGCGGATGTGATAAAAATATTCAAAAGGACCGCGGTTGCGAAGGAGGGTGAGGGAGTTGGTTTGTCACCGGCCTATTGCGCGCTTATTTCAGTAGCGGTAGCGTCTTTTGAATTTGGAAAAAAAGAAATGGATGGCTTGACGAAAGAAAGCGAGTTTCTTTACGAAGCTATGTTCAAGACGGATGAGAACACGGGGGTGCAAAATTTCCATTGTCCGCAAAAGGAGCGGACCGGGTATGATAAGGTTATCATTTATGACGATGTCGATCAGAGCACGGTCATAGGCAACGCTTATTTCAGGGGCAAAAACGAAGATAGTTTGATATCGAAATTCATAAACAAGCCGGAAGCTACGGCTGAAGAGGCGGCTAAGGACGGAATCGGTTTTAAGTTCGAAGTAAGGACCATCGATGACATCAAAAAGGTGGTTCCGGTTGTCGCGAGATATTTCAAGAAAAATTTCGGAGCTAAGGATTTTGTTTTTGGAAACACCAAACTTCTCAGTCAAGCCGATATAGACGAGGTCAGGGAAAAAAGTGAAAAACAGCTTGGCGCATTGGGCGAGGGATCGCTTACGGCGGTGAATTATAAGAATGAATATTCCAATAAGAATTTCAAAAAATTCGGCATAAATGGAAATTTGTATGTTCCGGTGAGGGGCGATGTCGATGGGATGAGGATCAAGCGGCAATTCGAAGTCCAAATCGTCCTGGTGGATAATGACAATGCGACAGGATTTTCCAACCATTCCGTTTATGAAATGGCTAAAAAACTTTCAGTCGTCACGAGGTTGTTCGGATCTTTTACGGAAAAATATTTGGACATAGTTTGCAATGAAGCCAGCGCGGAATCCGGGATTTCCGTTGAAAAAATAAAAAGATATATGAAAGACAGTTTTTTAGTGGAAATAGAAGCCAGCGGCTATTCAAAGAAAAGATATGCCAGTAAGAAAAATGCCGGAAGATTTTTAAAATCGGGAATTTTTCCCGACAAGCAGATCCGGACGAAAGATATCAATCCGTAGCGGTTTTCGGCAACTATTTTTGGGCGGTGTTGCCTGAAAGGCGGTAGCAGTGTAAAATAGGCAAATAACAAATAAGCGATAAATATCCCGTAAAAATGTCCGAAGCGTTTTTGGCGCTTGGGCGGCGGATTGCCGGGAAAGATAAATTTATGGAGGAAACAAACATCGAGCAGAATGAGGGGGAGGGAAACAAAGAAGCCCAGGCTGGAAAAACGAAATTCCAAGCGGTGAAAAACAAGCTGGTCGGATGCGTTTGCGATAATAAGAAATATTTCATCATTGGCCTTGCCGCCGCCGTTTTGATCGCGGCCGCGATCGGGGTTTATTTCTATAAATTCAGGACAGGCGATATCGGCCTGGAGGGCGCCAAGACCAAGGTCGCGGATTTCGTGAATGGCAATCTTTTACAACCTGGAACGGTCGCCACTATCGAGGAGGCGTCAGTAGAGAACGGTTTATACAAAATAACCATAAATATCGACGGAAAACAGAAGGTAGTGACCTATTTGTCGAAAGACGGCAAGAAATTTTTCCCGGAAGCGATGGATACCGATGTGGAAAAAAAGGAAGTCGCTGAAAAGCAACCTGAAGAGGTGAAGGAAATCCCTAAAACGGACAAGCCGGTCGTCGATTTGTATGTGATGAGTTTCTGCCCTTTCGGGAACAAGGCTGAAGACACCTTGAAACCGGCGTATGATCTGTTGAAGAAAAAAGTCGATTTCAATTTCCACTATATTGTGACTTCCAACGGCGATGAGATATTGTCATTGCATGGTCCGAAAGAGGTCGCTCAGGATGAAAGGGAGGCTTGCGTGTTGAAGAATTATGGCAAGGACAGGTGGTTCGCCTTCGTGGCCTATGTGAATAAAAATTGCGGCAGTGACGGGGCTTGCTGGGAAGCCGGAGTGAAAAGTATGGGCTTATCGGCGGATAAGATAAATAATTGCGTCAGTTCGGAAGGGACGGCCTTGATGAAGGAAAATGAGAAGGCTTCGGCGGATGCCGGCGCCCAAGGATCTCCGACAATGTTGATTAACGGAGTTCCGACTAAAACGGTATACCAATATGGCAATTCCGATTCATATAAACAGGTGATTTGCGACGCTTTCAACAAAGCTCCGGCTGAGTGCGCGAAAAAATTAAGCACGCAAGCGGCTGCATCCCAAGGAGGAAGTTGCAATTAAGCCCAACTTTGATCCATAACGCTTTAAAAAAGAGCTTGGTTTGCAAGCTCTTTTTTGATTCGTATTGATTCTTCCTTCCGTTTGTACTATAATCAAGTGAATTTGAAAACGGGTAAGAACTAATTTTTTTTGCAATTCCAAGGAATTTTATGGATAAAATAATCATCAAAGGCGCTCGGGAACATAACCTCAAGAATATCGATCTGGAGCTGCCTAGGGATAAATTCATCGTCTTTACGGGCATCAGCGGTTCGGGAAAATCGACTTTGGCTTTTGATACGATTTTTGCGGAAGGGCAAAGGCGATATTTGGAGAGTTTGTCTTCTTATGCCCGGCAATTCTTAGGCCAGATGGACAAGCCGGACGTGGACTATATCGAAGGCTTGTCGCCGGCGATTTCCATTTCACAAAAAGCTTCTTCGCAAAATCCGCGTTCGACGGTCGGTACGGTGACGGAAATCCATGACTATCTGCGTTTATTGTTCGCCAAAATCGGCGTGCCGCATTGTCCGGTTTGCGGGCGGGAAATCATCAAACTTTCCACCGATGAAATCGTGGACCGGGTGATCGGGATCGGCGAAGGCCGGGAAATCGAAATCTTGGCGCCGATCGTACGGCAAAGGAAGGGTGAATATTCATCGATGCTGGAGGAAATGTGGAAGCGGGGATTTTCCAATGCGTATGTGAACGGCAAAAAAATCGGGTTGTCAGTCAAGGCGGGACAGGAGGTCAAATTGGAAAGATATAAAAAACACGATATCGATATCGTCGTCGACATCGTGAAAATCGAGGACGAAAACCTAAGCCGGATTTTTGAAGATGTGGAGAAAGCGTTGAAGCTGGCAGAGGGATTGGTTAAGATTAAAATCTCAAATCCTAAATCTAAAATCCTGAGTAAATCCAAGGCACAATCGGAATTTGTTTATAACCAAAAATTATCCTGCCCGGTGCACGAAATTGAATTTCCCGAGCTGGAGCCGAGATTGTTTTCATTCAATTCGCCATACGGGGCTTGTCCCGCTTGCGAAGGTTTGGGGACGAAAAAAGAGATCGATCCTGATTTGGTCATCCCTGACAGGACCAAAACCATCGCTGAGGGCGGGGTTTTCCCGTGGAATTTCAAGAAAAACAATTATTATGGTGGCGTACTGCTGTCGGTGTGCAAGCATTTCCATATCCCGGACAACGTGCGGATCAAAGATCTGCCGGAACGGCAGTTGAATATTTTGCTTTTCGGTTCTCCGGATGCGACCGATATGGTTTCCGAAGAGGAGGCGGAGGAAGTGCCGATCAAGGTGCGGGCCAAGACCGGTACGAGCTGGAGTTTCTATATGCGCTGGCGCGGAGTGACCGGTTTTTTGCAAGACCGTTATTTCAAGACCGAATCGGATGCGGTACGCGAAGGCATCGAAAAATATATGTCGCACAATCCTTGCTCGGCTTGCAAAGGCAAGCGATATAAGCCGGAGGTTCTGCTGGTGACGGTCGGAGATAGGAATATCGCCGATGTGTCGGATGTGAGCGTGGCGGATTCGCTGGATTTTTTTAAAAAATTGAAAATCAACAAAACCGCTGAATTGATCGCGGGCAGGATCCTGAAAGAAATCCAGGCGCGGCTCGGATTTTTGGAAAACGTCGGATTGGGCTACCTGACCTTGTCACGTTCCGCGGCTACTTTGGCGGGCGGCGAGTCGCAGCGGATCCGCCTGGCTTCGCAGATCGGTTCGCAATTGGTGGGTGTCCTGTATATTTTGGATGAGCCGTCAATCGGTTTGCATGCTCGGGACAATGCCAAGCTTTTACAGACGCTTTTGCAATTGCGCGATATCGGCAATACCCTGATCGTGATCGAACATGATGAGGAAACGATGCGCGAGGCGGATTATCTGGTGGATATCGGCCCGGGCGCGGGACGTTTAGGCGGGGAAATCGTAGCCCAAGGCACGCCGGAGGAAGTGATGGAAAATAAAAACTCATTGACGGCCAAGTATTTGAACCATGAGTTGGAAATCGAAGTGCCAGCGGCGCGGCGCGGCGTAAAAAATAAGAAATGGCTGGTGGTGCGCGGGGCGCGGGAGAATAATTTGAAAAATGTGACGGTAGAATTCCCTTTGAAAGTTTTGACCGTGGTGACCGGCGTGTCCGGTTCGGGCAAGTCGACTTTGGTGGAGGATATCCTATACAAAACTTTGTCTAGTAAATTGATGCGTTCTTTGGATAAGCCGGGCAAACATTCGGAAATTGTCGGCCTACAGCACATCAATAAGGTGATTATGATCGACCAATCACCGATCGGCCGCACGCCGCGTTCGAATCCCGCGACATATACCGGGCTTTTCACGCCTATCCGCGAACTGTTCGCTTCAACCAGAGGGGCGAAAAGCAAAGGCTATGGTCCGGGCCGGTTTTCCTTCAATGTCAAAGGCGGGCGATGCGATAATTGCCAAGGCGAGGGCCATATCAAAATCGAGATGCAATTTATGCCGGATGTCTATCTGCCATGCGACGTGTGCAAGGGCAAACGGTATAACCGGGAAACTTTGGAAGTCAGATATAAGGAAAAAAACATCGCCGAAGTTTTGGATATGACCGTTTCGGAAGCCAAGGATTTTTTCCAGAGCTTCCATGATATCTATGACAAATTGGCGGTGCTGGATGATGTCGGTTTGGGCTATATCCATCTGGGCCAATCGGCTACTACGTTGTCCGGAGGAGAAGCGCAACGGATCAAGCTGGCTACGGAGCTCTCAAGGCGCGCTACCGGCGATACGCTCTACATCTTGGACGAGCCGACGACCGGTCTGCATTTCGACGATATTAGGAAATTATTGATCGTCCTGAACCGCTTGGTGGACGCGGGTAATACGGTGATCGTGATAGAGCATAATATGGATGTCATCAAAACGGCCGATTGGATCATCGATTTGGGTCCTGAAGGCGGCGACCAGGGCGGGCGCGTCATCGTGACCGGTTCTCCGGAAGATGTCGCCACTTATTATGAAGAAAGCCATACGGCGAAATATCTGAGGGATTTTTTGAAAAAATAGTTGGAATATATGCAACAAACATATATTTGTGTAAGTTTTTGTGTATTTTGAAATTTAAAAAAAAGCTGCAGCAAATGGTGACTTGCGCAGCTTCTATAATCCGGGCGAGTATTTCAAACTTCAATACTTATCTGTATGAAAGAACGATGGGAATCTCAGGAAGAGAACGCTTTCCAAGGATTGCCTCAATAAGATTATTCATGTGGCCAAGAGTCAGGCTGCTTGAAATATTGGCATTGATCAACACACAATTTTTTGTAATAGATGTAGGCGTTGTTGAACTTGCTTCCGAAGAATCAATAAATGCTGCGCATGTGTTGTCGCATACGCGTGTTTTGTCCCGAAAACAGTGAAGTTGTTTCATTTTCTTCTCCTTGTAAAATCGTTGAGTTTTGAAGGCTGTTTTTTTTAAATAACTTTTTAGTGTAAGATATCATTGTGTATTTGTCAAGATTAAAGAACCAAATAGAGAAATTACCTCAAGGTCCTGGAGTGTATATTTTTCGCGATGCCAAAAAAGAAATCATCTATATCGGCAAGGCGACGGATTTGCGGAGTCGGGTAAGCTCGTATTTTAGGAATTATCAGGGCAGCGACCGGCCGATTGAAACGATGATCCATCAGGTGGAGGATATTGAAATGGAAGAAACGGATTCGGTTCTGGATGCGTTGATCCGGGAAGCCAACCTTATCAGGAAACATCAGCCGAAATATAATGTTTTAGGCAAGGATGACAAATCATTCGCGTATTTCGCCATAACTAAAGAAGAATTTCCGCGGGTGGTCATTTTGAGGGAAACGGAATTGGATAAAATTCCAAAAAAATCAGACGAAATAGTTTATGCTAAAACATTCGGACCGTATACGAGCAAGAAGCAGATGGAAATCGCGCTGAAGATAATCAGGAAAATTTTCCCTTTCCATTCAAATAAGCAAAAAACGGAAAAGGGTTGTCTGGATTTCCAACTCGGCAGATGTCCGGGGCCGTATGCCGGGGCGATTTCCAAAAAAGATTACACTAAGAATATCCGGGGTATCCGGATGATTCTGGAGGGCAAGAAAAAAAGCTTGCTTGGAAAGTTGGAAAAGGAAATGCACGTATTGGCCAAGGGCGATGAATTTGAAAAGGCGGCTGTAATCCGCAATAAGATTTTCGCCCTGAAACATATCCAAGACGTGGCACTTATCTCGTCTGAAGGTCCGACATCCGGCAAGCCGAAAATCGGACCTGCGGCAAGTTTGCGGATCGAGGCTTATGATATTTCCAATATCTCCGGCCAGCAGGCGGTGGGCTCGATGATCGTGTTTGAGGATGGAGAGCCGAATAAAAAAGAATATCGCAAATTTCGGATAAAGACCGTGGAAGGCGCCAATGATGTGGCGATGATGGCCGAGGTCCTGTTGCGGCGTTTCAAGAACGCGTGGCGGCAACCGGATCTGGTTTTGCTGGATGGAGGCCGGGGGCATTTGAATATGGCGCGAAAACTTTTATATGATCTGGGATTGGCGATTCCGCTGGCGGCGGTAGCGAAAGGTCCGACTAGGAAAAAAACCGAAGTCATCATCCCGTCCGTCCCGGGCGAGGCGGATCCGACGCCCGTTTTTTCCAAGGAGGTGGAGGAGGTATTACACGACAGTTTTTTACTTAAAAATATTATGGATGAAGCGCACCGCTTCGCGATCGGATACCATCGGAAAGTGAGGAAAAGCGAGTTTATCTAGTCGGCGTGGATATGGATTTTTTCCGGAAGATTGAGCTGGATTTCCAAATAGGCCGGTTCCTTTACAAAGACCCCGGAATGCTCTAAAATAATTATTTAGAATATCATTTTTTTACTTCTAACAACTATTTACGAATATGGCCAAAGTCACTCCAAAAGTCAGAGATAAGATCATTATCAGAGGCGCCCGGGTCAATAATTTGAAAAATGTGGATATCGACGTACCACGCGACCAATTGGTGGTCGTGACGGGGCTGTCCGGATCGGGGAAATCATCATTGGCGTTCGATGTGATTTATGCCGAAGGCAACCGTCGATATTTGGAAGGGATGTCTTCATATGCGCGGCAATTCCTGGATGTGGGAGCGAAGCCTGATGTGGATAAAGTGGAAAACCTGAGTCCGACGATTTCCATCGACCAAAAAAGTTTGAGCCGCAGCCCGCGATCGACGGTCGGGACGTTGACGGAAATCTATGATTATCTGCGCGTGCTGTTTGCTAAGGTCGGCGCGCCGCATTGTCCGAAGTGCGGTGCCGTGATGACGCGCAAGAGCAATCAAGAGATGCTGGATGAACTTTTGGGATTGCCGGATCAAACGCAGGTATCGATCCTAGCTAAGATAAAAGATGACGGGAAAAGTTCCAAGGAAATTTTGCGTTGCGTAAGCCAGATCGGCTATGCGCGGGCGCGCCTTAACGGCAAGATAATGCTGGTCAGTGAAGCTTTGATGATTGCCAGCGAACAGGTTGAAAATGCGATCGAAGTCGTAGTGGACCGGGTAGCTATCAAGCATAAGAATCCGGATAGCGAAAGGATTTTGGATTCGATTGAAACGGCTTTGAAAGTCGGCAACGGTTCCGTTATGGTTTCGATCGATAATGTCGAAGACCGGGTATATAATAAGGATTTCGTCTGCCATGATTGCCATACGCGGATTTCGGAAATAACCCCCCGCCATTTTTCTTTCAATAGTCCGGAAGGGGCTTGCGCCCATTGCTCCGGTTTAGGTATCACCAAAGAGGTTGATATTGATCTGGTGATGCCCAATAAAAATCTGACGCTTGCGGAAGGGGCAATTTTACCGTGGAGCAAAACGAACGGCCGTGGCAACGGGCATAACAATTATCTCCATATATTGGAAGTTTTGGGGAAAGAATACGGTTTTTCAGTGGCGTTGCCGGTCAAAAAACTTTCACCGGAGGCATTGGAAACTATTTTTTATGGACCGGAAAAAAAGGAACTCCTAATAGAACAGAAGGATGATATGGGCGGCGTGAAAGAAGTGCGGGTGATGTTTGACGGCGTGGTCCCGATCCTCAAAAGGAAATACCAGGAAGCCAGTTCGGATTATGTCCGGAATGATTTGGAGAAATATATGTTGGAAAAAACCTGTCCGGTCTGCACCGGCCAAAGGTTGAAGGATAAATTTTTGGCGGTGATGGTCAAGGAAAAGTCGATTGATGACGTGGTGAAGATGGATCTGGTCAAATTCGTGGCATTTTTGGAGGAGCTGGCCGCCGATTCAAAGACTGACAGGTCCAAGCGGGATATCGCCGCGCCTCTGATCAAAGAAATGAAGTTGAAAACCGAGGCGCTTATAAACGTCGGATTGGAATATCTCTCGCTTTCCCGCGGAGCCAATTCGATTTCAGGCGGCGAAGCCCAGCGGATCAGGCTGGCAACCCAGATCGGTTCGGAATTGATGGGCATCACCTACGTCCTGGATGAACCGTCCATCGGATTGCATAACCGCGATACGGAAAAATTAATCAGTACGATGCAGGCATTGAAAGAGGCCGGCAATTCGTTGATCGTAGTGGAGCACGATGATGACATCATCCGCAAAGCCGATTGGATAATCGATATGGGTCCGGGCGCGGGAGAAGAAGGTGGGCAGGTGATTTTCCAAGGTGATTTTAAGAAATTGTTGAATTCCAAAAACCTGACCGCCCAATATCTGACCGGCAAGAAAAAGGTCGCGGACAAAAAATCTTTCCGCAAAGGCAACAAGAAATCGATCGAGATTATCGGAGCCAAGGAGCATAATTTGAAAAAAATAGATGTGGAAATACCGCTGGGGAAATTCGTTTCCATTACTGGCGTATCGGGTTCAGGCAAATCGACTTTGGTTTCGGATATCCTGGCGAAGGCGTTGGCAAGGCATTTTTTCGGCGCGAAAGATG
This sequence comes from Parcubacteria group bacterium, assembly GCA_041674205.1. Lineage (GTDB taxonomy): Bacteria > Patescibacteriota > Minisyncoccia > Moranbacterales > UBA2206 > JAUXSK01. The sequence goes on along the minus strand of JBAYWF010000006.1, from coordinate 35,449 downwards.
TGCCGGGAGCGCACAATAAGATCAAGGGTTTGGGCAATATCGACAAAGTCATCAGCATCAACCAATCCCCTATCGGCCGGACTCCGCGTTCCAATGCCGCAACCTACACGGGCGTGTTCTCGTTGATCCGCGAGTTGTTCGTTTCTACGGAGGAAGCCAAAAGCCGGGGATATACTCCAAGCCGGTTCAGTTTCAATATGAAGGGCGGACGATGCGAAGTCTGCCAGGGGGACGGGACTAAGAAAATAGAGATGCATCTTCTGCCGGATATGTATGTCAAATGCGAATCCTGCGGCGGCACTAGATATAACCAAAAAACGCTTGATATCGAATATCAGGGAGTGAATATTGCCGAAGTGTTGGATATGAGCGTTTCCTACGCCCTGTGTTTTTTCAAGAAGTCACCTTTGGTGGTGGAAAAACTGCGCACTCTTGAACAAGTCGGTTTGGGTTATCTGAAATTGGGTCAGAGCGCGACCAACCTGTCAGGCGGTGAGGCGCAAAGGATCAAATTGGCTACCGAGCTTTCCCGGAAATCGACGGGAAAAACATTGTATATTTTGGACGAACCGACCATCGGTCTGCATTTTGAGGATGTGAAGAGGCTATTGGGCGTCCTGGATGCGCTGGTGGATAAAGGTAATTCAGTGCTGGTGGTCGAGCATAATATCGATGTCATCCGTAATTCCGATTGGGTGATCGATCTCGGACCGGACGGCGGCGACAAGGGCGGGGAAGTCGTTTTTTCCGGAACTCCGGACAAGCTGAAAAATGCCAAAAGGAGTTGGACGGGGAAATATCTTTAAAATTATGCAAAGCGACCTCTCCAAACATATCATTACGACCCTGGCCTATTATGACGTTATGGATTATCCGATGACGTCTTTCGAGATTTGGAAATACCTGACAAGGACTTCGAATCTAAATCAGCCGGTCGGCAGGCAGATTCCAGACGGGGATTCCGATAATCGGAATGAAAGATATTCCTTAGCGGAAGTCATCAAGGAATTGGATGGGGATGGCGCAAGAAAAAATATCGAGGAATATCGGGGATACTATTTTTTGAAAGGCCGGAAGGATCTGGTCGGACAGCGGATCGGGCGCAATAAGATCGCTGAATCCAAATTTAAAATAGCGCGCCGGGTGGCGTGGTGGCTGAGGTTCGTGCCGTTCGTGCGCGGGATAGCTTTGACGGGCCGGCTGGCGATGAAGAATACGGAACCGAAAAGCGATTTGGATTTCCTGATCGTCCTGAAAAAAGGCAGGATTTTCACGGGGCGCGCCTTGGTGACTTCCCTGGTGCATATTCTGGGCAAGAGAAGGTACGGTTTGAAAATCGCCAACCGGGTGTGTTTGAACTATTTCATAACCGATAAATCTTTGGAGATAAATCTCAAAGATATTTTTTCGGCTTCCGAATATCATTTCATAACTCCCGTTTTCGGGCGCAAGACTTTCAAGAAATTCCAAATCAAGAACGGCTGGCTGAAAAAATATAAAATACATTACCAACCGGATGAAGCGGCCAATCTGAAATTATTGAAGGATAGCAAATTAGCGAAAATGGCGAGAAAAATCGGGGAAAAAGTTTTCAGAATGGATTCCATCGAGCGTTTTCTGCGCGCTTGGCAATTGCGGAGGATCGCGGCCGATCCGCGGACGCACAAGTCGGGCAGTATGATAATCGCTACCGACGAATCTTTGGTTTTCCTGCCTGATCCGCAAAGCCCGAAAGTCTTTGAAAAATTCCAAGAACGGCTGGCAGGGTTGGAATGACAAGTCCAAATTAATTTTACCGATAGGAATATCACAAACTAGCGTGCGGTTTATCCACAGGCTGTTTTTTTTCGCTAAATTTATGGTATAATAAAACCAAAATAAACCTTCAAACAAAAAATATGCGAAAAACCAAATCGATCCTCGCCTCCGCCTTGGCCATTTTCACGATGGCTTTTTTCATTCCTACTATCAATGCCCAGCAACAATTACAGGATGAACATCCCACGTATGATAGCGAATTAAACCAACAAGAATCAGGCAATTTGGACTTTATCGTAGTTGCTGATGTTAGTGTTTATGATGCTAAAATTATTTCGCAAGAAAATAACTATATTCGGATAAGTTTTGATATTAACAATAGGCAACAAATTCAGCCTGGCGTAAGATATGCCTTGCATTTAGTTAGGCAAGAGGACGGCAAGCAAATTCTTGTCGATGAAAAAATTTATCCAGAGACGATTGTTTTGAGGGAAAACGAGGTTATTAAAAAGGAGATAGAATATCGGGCGCCTGAATATTTTTCCGGAGAGTATAGGATTTTTTTGACTGTTGAAAATCAAAATGGTTTGAGATTGGCTATGTCCGATATCGGCAGCGTCAGTTTTTCGGGGAATAATCAATACGTAGAATTGAGAAACTGTTATTTGAAGGTCGAGGGGGAAAATGAGGCTAAAAAATATTCCATAGTTCAAGGCGTTGATATCGAGCCAGAAGAAAGCCTTATTGTTTATTGCGATATCGACAATCACCTAAACCAATCATCGGAGATTATTCCTGAGTTCGTGATTAATAGGCGGAGTATTTTTGGAGAGGAAGTTGAAATTGCCATAGAGGATAAACAAAATATTACTTTAAATAAAGAAGAAAAAGAAGTTTATTTTTTCTTGCCTAAGATTGAAACGCCGCAAGCATATAATGTCGCACTGTTTCTACGAAGACAAGGGGGTGAAATTATTTCTAATAAGGTTAATCTCAGATATGTCGTCAGGGGGTTGAGCGCTACTATTCAAAATTTGCAAATCGATAGGGATTACTACAAAGAAGGAGAATCAGCGAAAGTTTCTTTTTTCTGGTCTCCGTCCGCAGATAATTTCCAAGGATCGAGACTTAGCCAAACTGATAACGGAGCGATGGATGTCGATGTCGTGATAAAAAATTCAAACGACCAAATATGCGCTGATATGATAAATGAGCTTGATCCGAATGCCGAATTTGTTAATTATGAATTGCAGATAAAATCTGATTGCATTAACCCAGGGGTGTTCGCGAGCATTAAAGATGATAAGGGAAATGTTTTGGATAGTAAGAATTTCAAAATTAACAGTCAAGATATGGTCGTTAAAAATGAGCCACAAAAGTACATTGCGGATAATCCTGAAGATTTTAATTTCAAATTCATTCTGATTTTTTTGGTAATATTGTTTGTGATTTCGATTATTGCTATGGGGATTAAATATAGGAACAGCTTTTTTGTAATTGTGTTTTGTGCAATAATGGGTGGATTGTTTTTGGGAAATGCTAGAGATGCAAAGGCAATAACATTGCTGGTGAAGGGAACATCGGGTCTTAGTTCCCCGCATTTGACTATAAATTATGATATTAATAGTCGGACGTATAAACCAACAGATTCTGTGTATGCGACTGCTTCTATGTCAATAGCTACATGTGGTAATTGGCCGGAAATGAGTGCTGATATCGATGCTAAAACGCCAGTAGGGGCGGCAAAACATATTACGGCATATTGGAATTGGACGGGTGGGGCAATAAATATCCTTCCAAGCACGATAAATTTAGGAGTGCCAGGAAATAAGAATGGAAATGCCACATTCATACTGAGTTATTTGCCAATGGAAGATCATTTAAAAAAGTATTGTGCGAAGGGAGCGAGCACTGTGGTCAATGGTGTTTCTTGTTGGAGTAGATTAATACATGAAAACTTGTACATCCCATTTACTGTTATCGCTAATCCTTGCGCCCTCCCTTGGGGCGGCACTATCGCTTCCGGCTCGAGCGTCACGGCCTACCGTTTACCATCAGTCGCTTGCGGTTCCTCTTGCTCCACTGTCTCCCAAACCCGCACCTGCACCAATGGAGTCTTGTCCGGCACATATACCAACAGAACTTGCAGCGTACAGACCTGCGCGGCACCTTGCCCCCTCCCTTGGGGCGGCACCATCCCTTCCGGTTCAAGCGTCACGGCCTACAATACCACCCAGACTTGCGATTGCACCACGGCCGACCAAACCCGCACCTGCACCAATGGCACCCTGTCCGGGACGTATACGAACAGGACTTGCTTGTCCATCACTTCCGTACCAGGCAATTGCGGCGCGGCTGACGGACAGGAGTTTATGTCCGAGCCGACCAGCGACCTATGTTCTTCCGGCAACCCGTCCGCGGTTTCCGGCACGAATGATTCCTGGGATTGGACTTGCAACGGCATCTGCAGCACCGTTAATGAATCCTGCAGCGCCAACAGGTCGCTTGATCTCAATTGGAAGGAAGTGAATCCGAATTAGTAAACCAGTCCGTATCCGGGCCGGAGAAAGAAAGCCAGCTGCTGAAGCTGGCTTTCGGTTTTCGGGAAACTTTTTCTGTTCCAAATGAATTGTTTTTATGGTATAATGCCAATAGAAAATAAAAATCAAAATGCATATTGAAAATGACCTTAACTTAAAAAGACAAGCGGATAAATTAGGGGTAAGCATTTGGAGAACCCCGAGTTTTTTGTTCATCATAATAGGAATCATCAACGCCGTGGCGATGGCGGTGACTTACTATATTTCCAAGCAATATGACAGGCCGGAATTCCTGGTGGTGGCCGAAAGCGTGGTCGTCGCCTGCATCTTTTCAATCGGCAAATATATCATCGGGCAATTCGAGGAAATCGATACTTTGAGCAAGATGAAAACTGAATTCGTTTCGGTGGCCTCCCATCAATTGCGCACCCCGTTATCGGCTATCCGCTGGGAAACCGAACTGATGCTCAGCAAGCTTGATCGCGGCTTGAATAAAAAACAGCGCCAAAGCATCAATACCATAAATCTATTGGCCACCAGGATGACGCGCCTGGTCAACGATCTTTTGGATGTGACCCGGATCGACCAGGGCAGGTTGATTTTGAAAAGGGAAAAAGTCGATATCGCCGGAATAGTCACTGAAATAAGCGGTGAGTTTTTGCCGTTGATCAAAGAAAAAAAGATGAAAGTCGTGTTCCAGAGCGCCCGCAAATGCAAGACGGACAGATGCAAGCCCTTGAGCGTGCTATCGGACCAGGAAAAATTGAAACTGGTCATAGAAAATCTTTTCAGCAATGCGATCAAATATACCGGCGCTTACGGCCGGATTGAAATAGATTTGTCAAAAAAGCGGGGCTTCGTGGTTTTCAGTATCCGGGATAACGGCGTGGGCATACCGAAAGAACAGCAAGTCCAGGTTTTCAGCAAATTTTTCCGAAGCGACAATATCGTGAAATACCAGACGGAGGGGACCGGATTGGGTTTATATATCGCTAAAAATATCATTGAACAATCCGGTGGACGGATGTGGTTCCATTCCCGGGAGCATACCGGATCGATATTCTGTTTTTCGTTGCCGGCGGCGTAATTATTTTTTTATCATCCATATGAAAAAGAAAAAGATTTTGATTGTTGAAGACGAAAATTCATTGCATAACGCTTTGAAGGAATTCTTGCTGACGGAAAATTTCGACGTCATCAGCGCCGGCGATGGCGAAATGGCCGTCAAATTGGCTAAAAGTGAAAAACCGGATCTGATCTCGCTGGATATAATCCTGCCCAAGAAAGACGGTTTCGAGGTCTTGACCGAATTGCGGGAGGATGAGAGAACCAATAAGATTCCGATCATCCTGCTGACCAATCTGGAGAGGACCGAAGACATCGGCCGGGCTTTCGATTTGGGAGTAAGTACCTATCTCGTGAAGTCGAATTACAATCTGAAAGAAATCGCTGATAAAATAAAAGAAACGTTGAAATTGAAATGAGGATAGAAAATAAGCAATTGTATGAATTCATCAAGGACTCCGAGTTGATAAAAGTCGAGGAGCTTGATTTGGCATATGCTGATTCCCAGAATGGCAACAAGCATTTAGGCGAGATATTGTTGGAAAAGAAACTGATCGACGAAGTCAAATTGCGGGAATTGTACGCGTATATTTTGGGAGTGCCTTTCGTCGATTTGTCCAAGGAAATCGTGCCGGCGGATATATTGCAAATCGTACCGGAGCCGATCGCCAAAAAATATAAGATCGTGGCTTTCGAGAAAAACGCCCAAGAGCTCAAACTGGCGATGCTGAATCCGGAAGACATCCAGACGGTCGATTTTATCCGCAAAAAAACCGGTTTGAAAATCATAACTTGTCTGACTTCCGAGAACAGCATCAATGTGATTTTGAAGCAATATGAAAAAAGCTTGAAGGCTGAGTTCGGCGATATCATCGAAAAGAATTCTTCGGAGGTGGGTGACGGCGAAGACGAGGACTTGGAAAAGGTGGCGCAAGGCCTGCCTATCATCCGGATAGTCGATACGTTGATAAAGCATGCTATTTTACAGGAAGCCAGCGATATCCATATCGAACCGGATGAAAAAGAAATCCGGGTGCGCTACCGCATCGACGGCATCTTGCATGACGCGATGACTTTGCCTAAACAGATCAAGCACGGCATCATCGCCCGGATCAAGGTTCTGTCCAATCTCAAGCTGGATGAACACCGGGTGCCGCAGGACGGCCGGTTCAAAATTGAGAAGGAAGATATGAAGATTTCCTTCCGGGTAAGTATTTTGCCGATATTTGATGGCGAGAAAATCGTAATGCGTCTTTTGAATGAAAATTCCAAAGGGCTTACTTTGGAAAAAATGGGTCTGGGCGGATTCGGCTTGGAGATCGTGCATCGGCAGATTAAAAAGCCGAATGGGATGATTCTGGTGACCGGTCCGACCGGTTCGGGAAAAACGACGACTTTGTATACGATTATGGATATTTTGAATACGCCGGAAGTCAATATCAGCACGGTCGAAGACCCGGTCGAATATCGGATGCCGAGAGTCAATCAAACCCAGATTTATACGAAAGTCGGCCTGACTTTCGCGGCCGGACTCAGAGCCCTTTTGCGCCAGGACCCCGATATCATAATGGTCGGGGAAATCCGCGATCAAGAAACGCTGGAGATGGCCATCCACGCCGCATTGACCGGCCACTTGGTTTTGTCGACGCTCCATACCAATAGCGCGGCGGCGACTTTGCCCAGGATCATCGATATGGGCGCGGAGCCGTTTATGGTAGCTTCCACGGTGAATGTCATCATCGCCCAGCGGTTGGTGCGCAAGCTTTGTCCGGATTGCAAAAAGGAATATAAGATGACAACCAAGGAGTTGGTGATATTGAACGACAGTTATGATATGGGTTCGATTTTCGAGGTGATCAAAAAAAATGACAGTACCAAGGAATTGGTGGCGGGCAAGGCCAGTTGGGAAGAAATAACGCTATATAAATCCGTCGGGTGCGAACAATGCGGCAATGAAGGTTATCGTGGCCGGAGCGGGATCTATGAGGTCCTGGAAGTGGACGCGGATATGGAAAAGATGATTTCGCAGAAAGCGCCGACTGAAGAGGTGGAAAAGGCCGCCAAGAAAAAAGGGATGGTGACGATGGTGGAAGACGGATTTATCAAAGCGGTCAATGGGATCACCTCGATCGAAGAAATTTTGAGAGTAACCAAAGAATAATTTTAAATTTCCAATTATGGATGTATTTTATACCGCAAAAGGCTTCTTCGGGGAAACCAAGAGCGGCGAGGCGAAAGTCAAAGATGAACGTGAACTAGACGAGCAATTGCGGGCCGAGGGGTTCGTTTTGACGTCTGTCAAAGAGTTGAAAAACGAGGACGACCAGACTATCAAAATAAGATTTATGGACCGGTTCATCGGGATATCGGTGGCGGAAAAAATGATGTTCGCCAAGAATTTAAGCGTAATGATATCCTCCGGGATGCCGTTGTCAAAATCATTGCAGAATATCAAAGCGCAAACCCAAAACAAGAAGTTCATCAGTGTCCTCGATCACGTGAATAACGATATCCAGACCGGAATCAGTTTCGCGGACAGCCTGGCGAAATTTCCAGGCATCTTTGATGAGCTTTTCGTGAATATGATCCGGGTCGGCGAGGTAAGCGGCAATTTGGAGGAAGTTTTGAATATTTTGGCGATGCAGCTGGAAAAGGACCATGAGCTTATCAAGAAAGTTACGGGCGCCCTGGTGTATCCGGCGGTCATCCTGGTCGCGATGGGCCTGATCGGTATCGTGATGATGGTTTATGTCGTGCCGCAGATAACCGGCGTATTCGAGGATTTGGATGCGACCTTGCCGGCTTCAACCCAGTTTATTATCTCTATGAGCGACGTGATTAGGAATTATTGGTACGCCTTGGTTTTCCTGTTTCCCCTGTTCGGCGTCGCGGTCAAATTTTTATCTACGACCGAAGTGGGCAAAAAGATGGCCAGTCTTATCCTGATCAATCTTCCGGTAATTAAAAACATAGTAATCAAAGTGAATTGCGCCAGGTTCGCGCGGATCTACAGTTCCCTTTTGAAGAGCGGCGTTTCCGTCGTGGAATCCTTGAAAATACTTTCCAAAACCCTGACCAATTTTTATTACCAGAACGCGCTGGCGCGCGCGGTGGTGGACGTGCAAAAAGGTGTCAATTTGAGCAAGATAATTTTCTCCGAAAAGAAGATTTTCCCTGTCTTGGTGCCGCAAATGATCGAAGTGGGTGAGGAAACCGGAAAAACCGAAGTGGTTTTGGCCAAACTCGCCGAATTTTATGAGGCCGATGTCGACCAGATAACCAAAAATTTGTCTTCCATAATCGAGCCGGTTTTGATGCTCTTGATCGGAACCGTTGTCGGATTTTTCGCGGTTTCCATCCTGCAACCGATGTATAGCGTGCTGGAAAATATCAAATAGGAATTTTAAAATCAGAATGAATATGAAAAAAAACCAAAAATTTTCCATAATCTCGAATGCGCCAGCTTTTACCCTGGTCGAAGCTTTGGTGTTGCTTTTCGTGTTTTCAGTAATCACTGTGACTTTCTACTCGGTTTTTACCTTGGGCGGCAGATATATCATCGAATCGAAAAATCATTTCGGGGCGGTGGCTTTGGCGAATGAAAAAATGGAGATAGTCAGGAATCTCAAATATGATAGCATCGGAATCATAGGGGGAATACCGAGCGGAAGCATACCGGCCGAAGAGGATGTTACTGAAAGCGGCCATACATACCACGTCAAGACTTTCATCCAATACGTGGATGATCCGTTTGACGGAATCAGCCCGATCGATCTGGATTACAAGCGGGTCAAAGTCACGGTTTCTTGGAATGGGGCGGGCGGCAATGATAGTGACGTGTCTTTGATAGCCAGATTCGTCCCACCAGGCATAGAACAAAACCTGGCTGGCGGTACGCTTTCAGTGAATGTCATCGGCAGTGACGGAATCGGAGTCCCGCAGACCTTGGTGCATATCGTCAACAGCGAAGTATCTCCGGAAGTTAACCTGTCCGTTATGACGGATGATACCGGTAATCTGATGTTGCCGGGAGCCCAGCAATCCATCCAAGGGTATGGCATCACCGTTTCCAAAGACGGATATGAGACGGTGGAAACAATCGACCCGTCTTCAGTCACATATTCGGTCATCGACACCCCGGCTTCGGTCGTTGAAAATATGTTGAACGTGAAAAGCATCGTTGAAGACAAGCTGATCAGTTTGAAATTTCTATCCGTCGATTATCTGGGCAATCCTTTGCCGAACGTCGCTTTCCATATGGAAGGCGGCAGGATTTTGGGTTATGATATGTTGCAGTCTCCGGCGGCGCCCGTATATAATCTAGTTTCCGATAGCGTGACGGATGAGAATGGCGAGGAAAATTTCGAAGATATCAGTCCGAGCCAGTTTTTCATTTCCGGCATAGGGGCGATAGAGGGATATACGCTGATCGGTTTGGACAATTTATCGAGCTTTGACCCTATCGAAAATAAATATGCGGTATTGCTCGTTCCGGGAAATTCACAGGAGGTTGCGATAAGGTTCGCTAAAAATGATGATAATGCCCTGTTGGTCAGCGTGCTTAAGGCGGCGGATGACGCACCATTGGCGGATGCCTATGTGGAATTGACCAATACGGAAGGTTATAGCGGGAATTCGACAAGTTCGGTAGACGGGGTCGTTTTCTTCCCTGTTTCAACCGACCCGCTTGTCGCTGGTACATACAATCTGAAGATAACAGCAGAAGGATATGTGGAATATTCCGGTGCGGTGGAAATCGACAAATTGACGACGCAGCAAATAAAATTAACCGCTATCGAATAAAATTATGGATAATTGGCAGAAAAAAGAATATTCCGGTATGACGATCATCGAGATGATAGTCGCCATTTCAATTTTCACCATCGCCATTTTAGGATTCACGCTATTGTTCGTGCGCAGTTGGAAAATGAATTCCTATACGATCGAAATGGGACAATCATCTTACGCGGTTTCCCAGGGTGTTAATAATATGGTGGGTTATCTGCGTAAAGTGCGGCAAGCTGATGATGGTTCGTATCCCATCAAATCGGCTGCTGAGAATGATCTGGTGGTTTTTTCCGACTACGACAAGGACGGCGTTACGGAGAGACTCCATTTTTATTTGCAGGGCGGGCAAATAATAATGGGTATAACGAAACCGACGACTGGAATCCCCAAAACATATGAAACATCGGACCAACAAGCGAAGATTTTGGCTGAAAGGATCGTCAACGCGGCTGATGAACCCATTTTTTACTATTATAATAAGGATTATCCTGGAGATACGGTAAACAACCCGGTGGCGATGCCGGTAGATGTTTCCAATATTAGGCTCGTCAGGATATCTCTGAAAATAAACATTGATCCAAATCGGGCGCCGGATAATATCGAAACCCAGTCATTCGTGGAACTGCGCAATTTAAATGATTATGATAGAATGAAATAAATGGGGAAACAAAAATATGAAAAAAAATAAAAAAGGTTCAGCCTTGGCTTACGGGTTGATAATGATGGCTGTAATTTCGATCATCCTGGTTTCGATGTTACGATATATTTCTTCGCAGATGAAAGCCAGCTTGAATAGGGGGGAAAAGGAGCAGGCTTTTCAAATCGCCGAGGCCGGCGTGTATTTTTATCGGTGGTATCTGGCCCATCAGATTTCAGGAAAAACCGTCCAACAGATAAAAACTTTTTGGGAAACAGGCGACCCATATGGCGTCGATACTCCATATGAAGCCGAATTTTTCGATCCGGAAGGCGGAGCCATCGGCAAATATAGGATTGAAGTCCAGCCTCCTGAAACGGATTCGACTATCGTAATGGTGCGGTCGACCGGTTGGACATATAATGAACCTGGCATCCAAAGGGTGGTCCAAGCCAGATTCCGGCGGCCATCCTGGAGCGAGTTCGCGGTAATCGCGAATGACGTTATGCGCTTCGGTGAAGACACTCAGGTATTTGGCAAAGTCCATTCCAATGATGGTATCCGTTTTGATGGTGTGGCCCATAATATTGTCAGTAGTTCTATGGATAAATATGACGATCCGGACCATTGGGGTGGCAATGAATTCGGCGTGCATACCCATATCGCCCCGGTCGACCCATTACCTCCGAACCCGGTCCCGCAACGCACGGATGTTTTCCAGGCTGGGCGGCAATTCCCGGTACCGACGGTCGACTTCAATGGGTTACTGGCGGATTTGAACAATATGAAGGCGGAATCGAAAATTGCGGGACATGGCTTGTATTTCGACCAAACTGGAAACGGCAGGAAAATAGTCCTCAAGAACAACGATACTTTCGATATATGTACGGTGGATACGTTCAATTCCACCTCGCATGGCGTTTCCAAATATAAAAAACACACGAAAGGGGGCAGTTGCAGTTCCTGCAGCGATCCGGATTGTTTCCAGACCTATCCTATCCCGAATAACGGAGTGATTTTCGTCGAGGATAATGTTTGGGTGGAAGGGATAATCAATAGCGCAAAAATAACGATCGTCGCGGCTAATTTGATCGGCGGGACAAAGCCGAATATCTATATCGGTGAAGACAATCTGCTTTATACCAATTCCGACGGCAAAGATATCATCGGATTGATCTCCCAACAGGATGTAAGCGTCGTCAGGGACAGTTTGAATAACTTGACTATCGATGCGGCGTTGCTGGCGCAATCCGGACGAGTCGGCCGCGATTATTACAGTTCCTTTTATGATAGGGACTCAATAACGGTCAATGGTTCGATCGCGACCAACCTGCGTTATGGCTTCGCCTATACGGACGGAACCGGATACCATACGCGCATCCTGAACTTCGACAATAATCTGCTATATTATCCGCCGCCGTATTTTCCGACCGGCACCGAATATTCCATTGATCTTTGGGATGAGTTATAATGGATTAGAAAATTACAAGCCAGGATATGGGTTTTTTGAATAAAAACATAATAAATTTAGAGCCGAGGATTTTCGGATTGGACCTGAGCGATCTTTCAGTCAAGGTTTTCCAGTTGGAAAAAAATGGCAAAAAAGACGCAGTCCGCGGCTACGGGTCATTGGATATCCCGCTAGGCAATATCGAAGACGGTCGGATAATCAACAAAGAGCAGGTCGCCGCTGCGATAAAGACCTTGTTGAAATCACCCAGTGCCAAAAAAATAAATTCCAATAAGGTGATTTGTTCATTGCCTGAGTCGAAAGCCTTCGTGCGGATAATAACCATTCCGAAGATGAGCGAAGAGGAGGCCCATGAGGCGGTGCGGTGGGAAATGGAAGCCAGTATGCCGATGTTGCTTGACGAGGTGTATTATGATTGGCAGTTTTTGGATGACAAGGATAATAAAACCCAGAAAGTTTTGACGGCGGCGGTATCGCGCGAAGTCGTCGATGATTGGATGGGGGTTCTGGCTTCAGCCGGATTGGATGTTTATGGATTGGAAATCGAATCGATGGCGACCATCCGCAGCCTGGTAAAAAACAATACCGCTATGGATGAAGCGGTGAGTTTGATCGTCGATCTGGGGGCTCGAAGGACCAGCTTCATAATCGCGGAAGGCATCGTTCCATATTTCACTTCCAGCATTCCTTTTTCATCGGAAGGCATAAATGACGCCATAATCAAAACTTTGAATGTGAGCAATCAAGAAGCTGAGGAGGCGAAAATCAGCAATGGGATAGAAAATAGGGATGAGGGAAATCCGATTTTCAGGGCGGTCAGCCCCCTTTTGGAAAATCTGGTGATGGAAATAACCAAAACAATGGATTTTTACGGGGAGATGTCCAAGCAATCGCAGGAAGTGAAGCGGATCGTCTTGTGCGGAGGAGGGTCGAATATGAAAGGTATGGCCCAATATCTGAACGAACGGATCGGAAAAGATGTGGTCGTAGGCGATCCTTGGATCAATTTGAATTTAGGGGGCAGTTTATCGGCAATGGATAAATCGGTGTCAGTGCGATATGTTACCGCTATCGGATTGGCAATCCGGGCATTAAATTATGGAAATTAAACTCAATCTGATTCCCGAAGGGAAAAAAAATGAAATAGCGCAATCAAGCAGGTTGCGGCGTATTTTGCGCTGGGAAATGAGTCTGTTTTTCGTGCTGATTATTTTTTTCGCACTTATTCTCAGCTTGGATTATTTATTGAAAATCAATCTGGATATGCAGGTGAATGAAACCGAAAGCGGTCGGAATAAGTCCCGCTATGAAAAAATTTCCGAATTGGACAGTAATTTCAAGGAAATAAACGCCAAAGCTTCTTTCAATGAATCAATCCAAAATGACCAGCTATATTGGACGGATATATTCAAGAAATTGAATGCCGTGACGCCGGACGGCATCAGCATAGTCAAGATGGCCAATAAAAATTACAAATTTTTACTTGCTGGAACGGCGGATACGCGGGATATTCTAGTGGCGATGAAAGCCGGTTTTTCCCAGGAACCTTGTTTTACGGATGTGAATCTGCCGCTTTCCAGCTTAGTTTCCAAGGAAAATGTCGATTTTCAGATAGAATTCAATATAAAAGAAGAATGTATAAAAAATAAATGAAGGAATTCGCAAGAAAAAACAAAATAAAATTGGCGGTGGCCATATTCATGATAGCGGTACTGAATTTCGTTTATTTTTTAGTTATGCCTTCGATAGGCGGGATAATCGCCAAAGCGAATGACATCCAACAGAAGAAGATAGATAAGGAATTGAATGAGAAAAAACTGTCTTCAATCGCCACGATGGAATCGGATTACGCCAAGGTCGAAAACAATGCCGATAAGTTTGATATCATAATAGAGCCATCAAAAGAATTGGATTTCATCAAAGAATTGGAACTTATGGCTGAACAAACCGGCAACAAAATCGAATTCAAAGTGCAGGATCCGTCGACTGCCAAGCCGGCGGCCAAGTCGAAAAGCGGTGAACTGGACATCAAAGGCAAGCTGGCATATTCCAATTTCCTTTCTATGCAGATCGCCTTGGAGGGCGACTATGCGAGCTTGCTGTATTTCATCAATAAGTTGGAAAATTACAAGAAATATGTGAATATCATTACGATAAGTTCCGAGAAAAGAACTATTGAAAAATCCATCGCCAATCCGACTGCCGACCTCAATCCAGCTTCCAATCCTTTTGCGGCCGCTGACCGGTCGCAGGAAAAAAAGCTGACCAGGGAAGTTGTAAATAGCATTCTAGACGTAGTCGTTTATATAAAAAAATGAAAATCGGATTTAAAAAAATGCCATCTGGAATCGACTCCAAAAATGTTTTTAAAAAAACATCCGGTTTTGTCAACCGGCATGAGTCACTGGTCGTCTTTTCGGTGTTTTTGGTTTTGGTCGCGTATGTCGGTTTCCTGTGGTATCGGTATGCATACGATTACCAATGGAGCGAAACCAAGAAGCATGAATATATCAGTTCGAAAAATGAACTGAATAATTTCAATAAGACGAAATTCGATAAGGTCCTAGGCGATATAATCTCCAGGCAGGAGGCCTATCAGAAAAACATAGAGGTTCCTAAAGATATTTTCAGACTGAAGCAATAAATTTTTTTGAAAAAACATAAAACAAAAATTCCTTCCGGTAATCGAAAGGAATTTTTCGTTTTCAGTGCGCCCTGAGGGATTCGAACCCCCAACCTACTGGTTCGAAGCCAGGCACTCTATCCATTGAGCTAAGGGCGCATGGCTAGATTTTTTAGAAATCTACAGGGGGGCGATCACTGGGAATCGGACCCAGATACTCGGTACCACAAACCGATGTTCTACCACTGAACTATGATCGCCACTCTGGAGACTTCCCATTCTTTTTTCTGTGCACCCACTAGGACTTGAACCTAGGACCATATCCTTAAGAGGGATCTGCTCTACCAACTGAGCTATGGGTGCGTTGATGATTTTATGTGCGCCTGGCAGGAATCGAACCTGCGACCAATAGCTTAGAAGGCTACTGCTCTATCCACTGAGCTACAGGCGCAGAATTCAAGGCTTTAAGGGGCGTGATAAAAGTCACAATATAAAATTGCCTAAAGGCAATATAGCCATCCTAGCAGGAAAAGTGCAACCAGTCAATATTTTGACGGCTAATTCCGCTTGTTCTCTTTTAAGTATTTCGACCATTCGTTTTTCGACCAATCATTGGGCTTTTCAGTCAATATCTGTCCGGGATGCGGGTATTTGTTCGGAGAATCATAACTGCTGTTGAAGACGTCTTCGCGAATCAATTTGCCGTCAGCATCGAATACTTGCTGGGAAAAGGTCGTTTTCATCGATCCGTCCGGCTTTCTTTCAAGAATGGTCGGTCCGATCACATCGGTCTTCCGGCCATCCGAAGTGCCGAAAAACCTGAATATCAATTCCGTTCCGACAATTTCAGTCTGGATCAGGATATGGCCGGGGGTATTATTGACGAAACGCAAATCGGGCCGGGGCACATAGACCGTGGCATCCATACCCTGGGGATTATAATAGGAAACCGGGTAGGCGTGATTGCGGCGGGCTGTTATTTCAAGACCGCCATAAATAGCGGCGCGGAAAGCCGTGGTTGAAACTTGGCAGATCCCGCCGCCGAATTCCGGTTCGGTCTTGTCTTTTTTTATGACCAATTCCGGCAGATAGCCATGCTCGCCATCGACTTCACCCAATATTTTTACAAAAGAAAATTCTTCACCTGGCTTGATGAGCGTTCCATTGAAGCGGTTGGTAGCGACCTTGATATTGAAAATACGGTTTTTCGGGGAACCGCGGAAATTCGAACGCCCCTCGCCGATAAGGGAGGTGATGCCGAGATTGTCGATGGAATCCATTCTGATTTCAGGATTTTTCCGGATGTAGGGCAAATCAAGGGTGTCGGATGCCTCTTTGCGTGCCAGGTGGCTGGCTAGGATGGCGACGCTTTTTTCTCGGTCAAGCTCGATGCCTTGCTGGCTTAGGGTGAAGACTGAAACCTTGCCGTTTTCTATGATCAGTTTGGCATTGGTCGGTTCTATGTTTGCCTGTCTGGAAAGATCTTCAACGAACCGCTTTGTTGACTCGGTATCCAAATAGAGGACTGAAGATTTTTGGATATGATTCCTGTCTTCCAGGCTTAGCATTAACGCGCACAGGATGGATTTCCCGTATTGGCAGATATCTTTGTTTTCAATTTCGGAAACATAATCCGGATTGTAGGTAAGGATATTTTTTTCTTTGATCCAGCTGGAAATCTCCGCTTCGGACAACGGATAGGTTTTCGTGTCGATTTTAAGTGTGAGCTCCTTGAATATCCCGGCGGTTTGGCTGGAGGAAGAAAACTTTCCCAAAGGGACGGTTTCGGCTAGGGCGGTGTTGCCTCCGATAAGGAGCAAACAGCTAAAGATGATTATTTTCAGGTAATTTGGCATAATTTAAGGATAGCCTAAATTTGCTCTAAAATCAATACTGCTGGGATATGCAAAACGCCCCGTATCCCGGGGCGTTTTGCTGCATTTTCCAGCCCTAGAATCCGCGAACCTGGATTTTCTTAGTCTTGGTATTGTCGGCTTTCGGCAGGCGGATGGTTAAAATCCCGTTTTTCATCGAAGCTTCCGCTTTATCAGCCAAAACATCGACTGGCAAGATGACAGATCTGGAGAAACTTCCCCAATAACATTCCTGGTAGTAGTAGTTGTCTTCACTGACCATTTCTTCGTTTTTCCTTTCGCCGCGGATGCTGACCATATCGCTGTTGATGGTCACATCTAAGTCTTCCGGTTTGACTCCCGCTATGGTCGATTTGATGACGATATCATTGTCGGTCTGATAGACGTCTATGGTGAGCTGCCCTTCCCCGTCATCATTTGATGCCGGGCTTTCTTCCGGGACAGTCCTTCTGGTGGAAGAATTTATCAACATTTCCTCGGATTCCTCCTCCTCTTCGTAGATCTTAGCTAGCGGCCTGATAGGGGCTTCATATTCCTGATTTTCATCGATATTACTCGAGCCGGTAAGTCTTTCCAAAAAAGATCTCTTCACTTTAATCATTTTTTTGTGTGAATATTATTTTTTATTATCTGAAATAATTATAATTGAAGGCGCCATATTTTGCAAATATGAGACTTGCACGTTTTGCTTGATTTCACGATATCCTCGCTAGGGCTGGGTCTTGGAAAAATTGGCAATCCGGGAAGCATACAAATCCTAAAAAATAAGAACTCCATGATCAGATCCTGGTCCGGACGGATCTGCGACGGAGGGCGGCCAATAGCAGGAAAACGGCGGCCAGATACGAATAAATTATCGCGTAGCTCCAGCCATATATTACCAAAAGATTGTAGGTTGAATGCAAGCCGAAAGCCGTGCCGATGACCAGTGCGGGCCGGATATTTTTTGAAGAAAGAATGAACATACCAATAATTCCGGCAGTAGCGATATGCAGCAAGGGGGCGCCTAGCGATTGGAAGCCAAGGATGGCGCCATAGGAGGGAGGAGTTTGGCTCAGGGAAAAAAGGATTTCAACCAAGGAAAAACCCAATCCGAAAACAAGCGCCATGGAAATTTTTGGCGACTGGCTTTCAGGTGCGGAATATAATTTGACCAGTAGGATATATTTGAAAATTTCCTCGATCAGCACGACGATAAGCAGGAAAATCGTTAGGCTGGTGGAATAATCCGTTGCGATATCTTTTACGTATGCGACATAATACAAATTAGATAGAAGGAGCTCGACGCACAGCGCCCCCGAAGCGGCTAGTAGGCCGAAGATAAAAGATTTGATGAATCCCATGTGTTTCGTTTTTTTTATAACTTTAAATTAGCATCGGTTTTGAGATTTTTCCAATTGGAAAACAGCGCATCATCGAGGCCGTTTTTTTGTTGCCTGAAGAAAGCGGCGGCAGCAACCATAGCCGCGTTATCCAACTGGAAAGAAGGGTCTGGAAAGGAAAAATCCGTGCCGGCCAACCGTTCCGAAACGGCCTTGCCAAGCTGAATCTGCAACTGGGTATTGGCGCTGACCCCGCCGGCCAGCATGATAGTTTTCGGCGTATGGATTTTTGCGGCCGCAATGGTTTTTGCCAGAAGGACGTCGATGACGGCTTGTTGGAATTCATAGGCGACTTGCCGGACGAATTCTTTATCGGCCAGTCGGTCCTGGTTTTTTTTCACAAGGTAGAGTACGGATGTCTTGAGGCCGGAAAAAGAAAAATTAAGATTTTTGCTGGCAATCATCGGCCGGGGAAATTCGATCGGAAAAGTGGATTTTTCCGGTTTGAATTCTTCAGCTAACTTTGAAATCAGCGGTCCGCCCGGATAGCTAAGTCCGAGGATCCTGGCAACCTTGTCAAAGGCTTCGCCGACGGCATCGTCTTGCGTCTCACCGATTATCTCATAATCCAAATGTTTTTTCATCAGCACCAGTTGCGTGTGTCCGCCGGAAACGACCAGACAGAGGATGGGGAAAGCGATATCCGCAGGATCCTTGCCGATAAAATTGGCGTAAATATGCCCTTCGATATGATGGATGCCCAATAGGGGCTTTTGCCAGGCGTAGGCGATAGTTTTGGCGGTGTTGGTTCCTATAAGGAGAGCGGGGATGAGTCCTGGCCCCTGGGTGACGGCGATAAGGTCGACGTTTTCCTTGCCGATGCCCGCTTCAACCAGACTGGCTTGCACAACTGGCAGGATATTGCGCAGATGCTCGCGCGCCGCCAGATTAGGCACTACGCCTCCCCATTGGGCGTGTAATAGTATTTGGGAAGAAATGATATTGGATAACGGTTTGATAGAACCGTCTTTTTCATCTATTCTTATGATAGCGGCTGCGGTTTCATCGCAAGAAGTTTCTATTCCTAGAATATGCATATTTTTTGCCTGATCCGGCATAAGACGAATTATGGTATCATATATGGGTATTGTATTCGATTCCAAGATAATTCACAAATGAAATATTAGTTTCGGTGATAAGTATTAATTGATAATCAGCGTGGAGGAAATCAGCAAAATAGGCGATTTTAAGGTTTCGGAAAAAGCGCAGGCCGGATTGGATGACAACCAGTTGGTCAAATTGATCCAGGCCGGGGAGGTGGATCTGTTCGCTGCGATCATCGAAAGGTACCAAGGCAAGCTGTTCGCCTATCTCTATCGGTTGATCGGCAACCGGGAGGAAGCGGAAGATTTGTTGCAGAACGTCTTTATCAAGGCTTTTGAAAATATGCAAAGCTACGATGCGGAGCGGAAATTCTCTTCCTGGATATATCGGATAGCCCATAACGAAGCGGTCAATTATATCAAAAGGAAATCACTGAAAAAATTCATTTCTTGGGAAGATATCACCTCGACTAAGGATAAATTGGCGAGCAATAGCGCGGAGGACGGGGCTGACAATCTCTGGCTTCGGAAAGAAGCGATAGGCGAAATTGACGAAGCTATCAACAGGTTGCCGATTAAATACAAGCAGGTCCTGATATTGCGGTATTATTCGGAAAAATCATATGAAGAAATAAGCGAGATCTTGCAAAAGCCGGTCAATACGGTCGGAACCCTGATCAACAGGGCTAAGAAAAAAATGGCCGAAGAGATGGAAAAAATAAACGATCGGAATAATCCGCCAGGCTAGGTTTTTATCCTAATGAGGGGATATATCAATTAAGTGAGAAACAAGATGAAACAGGAAATAATGCAGAAAATAAAGGAAAAAAAGATCCGGATGCGGCCCGCCTCCCTTTTTTTGGCTCAAAAATTGGGATTGGAAAGCGTTTTGGCGCTGTCAATTTTGGCAAGCGCTTTTTTGCTGAGCACGTTCCTGTATTTTTTGAAAAAAACCGGAGTTATGAAATTTATGGCGTTCGGCTGGCCGGGGCTGAAGATAATCTTATTGACGCTACCGTATGATTACATCATCCTTTTTATCATAACCATCGTGCTGGCCAATTTCATAATCCATAAATTCGATTTGTCGCGCGGCATATGTATGGATTCCAATATAACTGTCCTTGCTTTGTTGGCAGTCACGCTCCTGTTGGGTTCTTTTTTCGCGGTCGCCGGCGCGGAAGATGTTATGGGCGGATGGTCTAAAAAAACGATTCCGGGCGAGGTGGCTGTGATGGGCAAAATCATAGACTCTTCCGGCGGCCAAGTAACGATCAGGGACTGCGACGGTGTCGTGAAAATTTTGGATTTCGAAAACATCAAGGATATCGGGGATTCCCCGCTTAATAAGAAATATGAAAAAGGCGAACCTCTTTGGGCGGTCGGCAAGGCGGACGGCAATGACAGCGCCAAGTTTTACGTCGAGGTGGTCGAGTGTTGCGATAGTAACTGATTTTTAGGGAAGGCTAGGGAAATAGGCGCTTCCGGCAGGTTTTTGCCGGGCGCTTGAT
This sequence comes from Parcubacteria group bacterium, assembly GCA_041674205.1. Taxonomy (GTDB): domain Bacteria; phylum Patescibacteriota; class Minisyncoccia; order Moranbacterales; family UBA2206; genus JAUXSK01. Next base: position 14,757 of record JBAYWF010000006.1, on the reverse strand, counting down.
TTATTTCCAATCTATGCTATCATTCCTACTGTTATCGAAAAATTTGCCGCCATCGTCTAGCCCGGTCAGGACGCCAGGTTTTCATCCTGGAAATCAGGGGTTCGAATCCCCTTGGCGGTACAAATGAAAATTCTAAGCCTTGCGCTTAGAATTTTTTATTTGTCTAGCGACAAGAGGGATTCGAACGGGCAGCAGTGAGACAAGCCGCCTCGGCGCAGACGAACGCCGATGGATGCGAGCAAACGAGCATCCAGCGCTGCCCAGGACAAGGAGTCCGCCGCGGACGACACGGAAATCCCCTTGGCGGTACGAAGAACAAAACTTCCTTGAACGGGAAGTTTTTTTGCGGTCAAGGGATTCGAAAATGAAATAAGCCATGCTTATGGTATAATATCGGTATGATTAAAAGAAACGAAAAAACAAGGAGAATCCGGGAAATTTATGGATATTTTTTAGAAAAACTGTCAGAATTCAGGAGGGAACAAGATGATTTGATCGATGGGTATGCCAAGAGGCTGGAAGAAAAAAAGAAGGAGGAAATAAGAAAGAAACTTATTTAATATGATTGAAGAAAAAGGAGTGTCCAGCAGGGAGGGTGGTCAATGGTCGGAATCAAGGAGGGAGCCTGCTGAAAAACTGGAAGAAAAAGGAGCCAGCCCGGAACGATTCATGCAAGAAGCGGTTTTGAAAATGGATCTTGATTTGGATGCGATGAATAATGACGGAGATGGGCGATTGGCGGAAATCGACCGATTTGCCGGCCTGGATCGGCAAGAGGTGGAAACCGTCAAGAAACAGTTGGATATCAGTGAAAAACTTTCCGACATAAGAAGCCGGGCATTGAAATTTAAAAATGCTATGAGGAATGCCATGCTGATCGGTATGTCGGCACTGGCTTTTTCCGGTGATGGGGATTTCGGTAGTCCGGTAAATGCCGGCTATGGAGAGGGAGACTTGTCATCGGATAATATTTCTGGACAAGGGGTCAGCGCGGGTACGGAGGAAAAAATAAGCAAGGAAAAACTGATTGAAAATTTTCAAGAAGCGATGAAGGATGTGAGGGAAATATCGGAAAAAAAGTGGAAATCTGAGCCTGAATTGGATCCGAGGCCGAGAGTGGAGGAAATAAGGAGAGAGGTTGAGAAATACATAAGCAGTCCACAGTATCTGGATAGATTGATATTGGAAGTTGATGGCGATATTGAAAAGGCGAGAAAAGTCCAAGAGGAAAGGATTGGAAATGTCAACGCCGCCAAAACCGACTTCATGCCTTTTATGCCAGCCGAAGGGGCTTTCTACGTTGCGGAAACAAACAACGTCATACTGTCTGACGTAAAAAGCGATATCGCCGACAAGGTCGCTGAACATGAATTTTTGCATGCAAGCACCAGGGGCGATTTCGGTATTACGGGGAAAGCCAAAATGATTTTAAATGATTCCTATGTCCCGACAGGGAAAAAGGTGATTGGATATGATCTATGGTCGACTGAAAGATTGGTACGGAAACAAATTTTGGACATTGAGATGGAAAAACTCGGAATCAAGAAATATGACGAAAAATTCACCCGGGAGCATTATAAGAAACTGCTGCGCTCTTATCATAAAGGCGAACTTTCTAGAAGCGCGCGCGAGTTTATGGAAAAAACAGGACCGGAATATTTCGAAAAAATATTCGATGGGATCGCTAAAAATGATATGAAGGAATCAAATTCGGATTATGCCTAATTTTAAAAGTGAATGGCATCCTTCAAGATAAGCCGCGTGATTCAAAAACTTTTTTTATGGGAAGTTTTTTCGTCCAATGGGATTGGGTGGTTCTGAAGATTCAACCTTCGGAACTGTTCTCCGCCGCCCAAATTTTTTTAAAAAGAATGGGAAATAACCTGAAATCAAATTAAATCAAAATAATTTTGTTTTGGCTGTATTAAAATAAACGGAATTTCCACCAAAGCCGCTCCCTTACAATCATTTTCACTATCGGAGACCAAAACGCAATCTTTAAATTTTGATTTTATTTTCCTGAAAGGAATCCCTGTCTTTTTTGAAAAACGGCAAATTGTTTTATCGGTGGAATTTTCAAGATCAAAATAATTTATCAATCCAAGACTTTTTAGTGCATACAAGGTTTCCAATCGTTGCCCGCCAGTCGCATAAACGAAGTTATATTTATTTCTGTTAATGAGAATCCACTTAGCCAGGAAATATTTTTCAGGCATTGGCAACTTGCCTTTTTTCAATAAAACAGAAAAGGATTGATTATAAAAATAGGCGTACTTTTTCTTACTCATTTTCCGATTAGAAAATTTGAGAAAAATCTTGTATGTATCGGAAATACCGGATGATTTTATTTTATCGATATCCTTTTCAAATTTTATATCGATCATGTATAAAAGCACCGACTTTTCTATCGGCCAGATATTTGTAATTGTTCCGTCAATATCGAATATTATAGTTTTCATATTTTTAAAAAGATCAATGGGAACGCGTGAACGCGTTCCCATTGTTGCTTAGATTCGCAAGGGGCCATGAATGGAGTTGTCATTGATGATTTCGCTCCGGCTATATTGCACATAACCAGTAATCGGCTCGTCGCCGATTGCGAAAATAATCAACTGGCAGTTATTTCCATCTTGTTTCATCGGCCGCACGATGTCTTGGGCGATGAGCGTTTCCGCATCGTAGCACTGTTTAATAAACCGTGCTTTGCCCGTGGGTTTTTTGAGTATGACGCTTTGACGCGCCCGCTCACATTCCACGCTTCCTTTGTCGCAAAACTTGAGAACCGTTTCCCGGGGAACTTTTTCCCACGAATCGAAGCGGTTGATGTAGTGTCGCGGAGTTTTTACCGCATCGCCATCCCAGCTCCTGCTGAACATTCCGAGATTGAGTTTGTTGTCCAACCTGAGCCCATCGTAAGGCAGGATATGCGGTTGATCTTTTGACCCAATCCGTCCGTAGACATAAATCGGATCAACTCCGTTTCCGTTCCACTCGCAAACATCGTGGTCGTGAAGACCCAGATGGGCAAGTTCTGAAACGAACAAACGAAGTTCTGGCAGGTATGCGCTACTCTCGCTCGCGAACCGCCTTGGAAAAACGAGTGGCGTTGGATCAAAGGCGATTCCGCTCGCGCGAGCAAGGTTGAGCGCGGTACCCCAGCCATCCACGAATGACGCATTGATTTCGAGTATCCATAATCTCTGTTCATTGAAATACGCGTCAATTCGGTAATAGGGCGTTTGTTCTATGCCAATCGAAGCGTTAAAGCCAGACAAAAAACTTTGGAGTTCTTGTCTTATCCCGCTAGAGATTACGACACCCTTATTTGTCGTGGAATGGCGATTCTCGCCATAAATAATCGGGGCAACAATGGAATTGTCCATGTCGAAATTAGAAAAGTTGATTCCCATGCATCCTCCTTTTTCAAAGAACTATTTTTTTGCCGTTCTATTATGGGTAGGCAAATGAAAACCCCCTCCAAGCGTGGAGGGGGTCGGCCTTATGTTAAGTCTTTAGAAATGCATCAAGACAACCCTCCCCGTGATTGGATAGGGTCATGATGAAGTTTATCGATAATTGTCCTATATCCGCCTTCTTTTCCTTTCAGCCACTTCGCAACGCGAGCAATAGTGGTTGAACTTAAACCAGTTTCTTTTTCAATTGCCAAATATGACACTTTCCCAGCAAGCATTTCAGCGGCTTTCAAACGTTTAGCAAGCTCATTGATTTCTTTTTCAGTCATTAAATCACGCAAAAATCGCCTTGCCTCATCAGAGGTTTTAAGCGACAGAATAGCCTTGAGCAGCTGTTTATTTTCCTTATTATTCCAATTCATGGTAGTACTTTAGCATAGTGCAGTAATTTAGTCAAGTAAAGCGGATGTCCACATAGATATTGCCAGGGTTTGTCCTCGCAGCCAGCGCATTCCAGAGCGCGCGTCACCAAATGGATTCTCGGGCGTGAAGTTTTTCATCCAGTAGGATTTAGTGGTATAATCAAAGCAGATATATGGCAGAGACCCGCTATTTATAGCTGTTGTGCCGGTTGACCTTCCGGCTTGAAAGTGGTATGCTGTTTGATAAACTCGATATATGTTCAAATTTCCCGATCCAAAAACTACCGACCCGCAAGAGCGCAAAAAACAGCGCTTTTTTGAGGTTATCCCCGGGGCGATGACTTGGTCGACATTCATATTGATGATAACCGTGTCTTGGTTTTTCCCGACCGTAGCAGCTATCGCTATCATCGTTTTTGATATTTATTTCATTTTAAAGATAATCTTCATCACCTACTATTCTTTGAAAGGGCATTTCCAGATGGTGGAAGGCAAGAAAACCGATTGGTGGGAGCGTTGCCAGAATATCGTCCAGCCGGAAAAATATGCCTCGGATTTGAAAGCGCGCATCCAAGCGATGCGGGCGTCTTTGAAAGAAATGCCGTTTTTTGAGATTCGGAACAGGCGGGCTGTCAGGTCCAGGATAGGAAAAGAAAAAGCCTTTTTGAAAGAAGTGGAAAAATTAGTTCCGATCGCTTCGGAAATTTGGGATTGGCGCTCCATAGTGCATGTGGTTTTTTTGCCGACCGCCAATGAACCGGCGGAAATCATCGAACCGGCCATCCAGTCTTTGGCTGATGCCAATTTTCCCAAGAGCCAGATGATCGTCGTACTCGGGACGGAAGAACGGGAAAATCCGGAAACGCGCTTGCCGAAGGTGGAATATTTGCAGAAAAAATTTCAAGGGGTTTTCCGCGACTTCATCGTGACCACCCATCAGGTGGCTGACGGTGAAATGAAATGCAAGGCTTCCAACGCGACCTATGCCGCCAAAAAATTGGTGGCCTATCTGGATGAGCGCCAGATCGATTATAAAAAGGTCGTTTTTTCCAATTTCGATTGCGACTCCGTGGCGCATCCGGAATATTTCGCCGCTCTGACCTACGCCTATATCACGACGCCTAAGCGTTTGCAGCGGGCCTACCAGCCCATCCCGGTCTATCACAACACTTTGTGGGACACCAACGCGGTCGTGCGGATGATCGTGACCGGTTCGTCGTTCTGGCATCTCTACCAAAGCACGCGGCGCGAGATGGTGACTTTTTCTTCGCATTCCGAGCCGTTCGACACTTTGGTCAAAGTCGGATTCTGGTCCGTCAACATCATCAGCGAAGATTCGAATATCTATTGGAAATGTTTGTCGATGTTCGATGGCGATTACGAAGTCTATCCGATCCATCTGCCGATTTCGCTGGATGCGGTGCTGGCCGACACTTATTGGAAAACCATCAAAAACCAATATCGGCAGAACCGGCGCTGGGCCTATGGCGTCGAGAATTTCCCGGTGACGATGCGCGCCATCCTGCCGAATAAAAAAATCCCGTTGAAAATGAAATTGCGCATCGCTTTTGAGATGTTGGAAGGGCACTACACTTGGGCGACCACCGCTTTCGTGCTGGCTCTTCTGGGTTGGTTGCCGCTGGCTTTGGGCGGGGAAATTTTCCGCACAAGCGTTTTGGCGCATAACTTGCCGCTCATCACTCAATATCTGATGCAGATTTCCTTGATGGGGATGTTCATATCCATCCCGCTGTCGATGCTGTCATTGCCTCCTAAGCCGGAGAAATATCACTGGACGCGCTATTTCAATATGCTGTTCCAATATATCCTGTTTCCGGTCGTGGCGATCTTTTCCGCTTTGCCGGCTATCGATTCGCAAACCCGGATTATGACCAAAAATTATTTCGGCGATTTCTGGGTGACGGAAAAAATCCGCAAGCAATAATGGGACTTGAGCGCTTGCTTCAAAATTATTAGAGCGACATGTTACAATCTATTCTTGTCCCTGCTGGTCTACTGGTAGGTTTGTGTGCAAATGGAAGATGCTCGCGAATAATTTTTCATCAAGCGCTCAAGTCCTATATTAAGTATATGATACTTAGCCGAAAATTTTATAATCGGAAAACTTTGCAAACAGCCCAAGATTTATTAGGCTGTTTTTTGGTGCGGAAAATAAACAAGAAAATTGTCCGGGCGATGATCACGGATGTGGAAGCTTATGTCGGGGAGGATGACCTGGCGAGCCATGCCTCCAAGGGACGCACGCCGCGGACGGAAATGATGTATGGCCAGGCTGGGCACGCCTATGTCTATCTGGTCTATGGTATGCACCACGTGATGAACGTCGTGACAGAGAAAAAAGATTTTCCGGCGGCGGTGATGTTGCGCGGAGTCAAGATTGAAAATGTAGATTACAAAAAAACCGACGGTCCAGGCAAACTTTGCAAGGTGTTGGAGATTGACCGCCGACTCAATGGTTATGACCTGGTCCGGGGCGAAAAATTGTGGATTGAAAAAGGCGAAAAGATTCCAAAGGACAAAATAAAAACCGGCAAAAGGATCGGCGTCGATTACGCCGGGCATTGCAAACATTATTTGTGGCGGTTTTATCTTGTTCAGTAGCTGGTTTCGGCGTAAGATATAGGCATAAGCAAAGAATCTTTAAAATCGCCGATATGGTCTATCAACATCAATATTTCCAACTGGACACAGTAAGTAAAAAAGTTTTTGACGAAAACGGCAAAGAACTGGTTTTGACGGGCAATGCGTACTCGCAAATCGATGGATAATTGCCGAAGAAATATTTTTTTTATAATTCAAGGTTTAATTAAAATTTTTTTAAAGAAAAAACAATATGAAGAAATTTTTAATCCCAATCGTTTTTGGGGTAGTGGGTATAATTATTCCAGTTGTGGGAATGGCAATAACACCGACAAGAGATTTAATTCTTGGTCTTGCTCCAGAAGAGGCTATTTTACAATTTGCAGACAAGATTGATGAAACAAAATTAAATGTCGATCAAAATAAGACGGACAATGATAATAAAATTCAGGAACTCCAATTGACTATTTCCGTTCAACAAACAAAAATTGCGGAACAAGAACAGGTGATTGCGGGTCAAAATGCTCAAATTATTTCGGCAAAAGCGGAATCACAAGCGGTACGGACTACAGTTACGAATGAGTCGGAATGTCGAAAACTATATGCTGAACTCCCAGAATGCTCAATTAGTAATAAAATTCTTAGAACAAAATCAGCTTTTGATGATTTTGTGGCCAATGAGAAGGATGAACATGATGCTTCCAATTCAGACATTGAGAGATATAAAACGAAATTTGATAAGTGTCAGGAAATTATAAAAAAATGCGGCTAAAATAAGCTTATTCATATATTACAAAAGTGTTCTATAATCGCATGTTTGAAAAAAGTTTATTAGTGCTAATTCTCTTTTTGCAGGCCATATTTTCTGGCTTGATTTTTTTGAATAAAGAAACTGCTCTTAACTGGAACAATGTTGTTTCCTCGCTAAATCTTTTTCTAGTAATTGGAGGATTGCTTTTTGGATATTATAAATTAAAAAAAGAAATTAAATTCAAAAAGAAGCTTGAAATTCACGGAAAATTGACAAGCATGCTTGTTCAAGGATTGCACAAATCTTTTTATGCTTTGGCTCCTTTCGTAAATAACTCATTTTCTTTGAAGAAAAGTAATCCAAAAAATAAAGACGATTTTTTTACAAATCGCCTTAAGGAAAATAGCAAAAATCTCATTGAAAAAATAAGTGTCATTCAATCGGACTTCCAAGTTTTCTATGAATTTTTTCAATTTTGGAAAGCATTATTTTCTGAAAAGGTAGATAGGGAGTCAAAGTTTCTTTTTGATTTGGAGATTATTTTTAGTGATGACTTAGGAGGGTATCAGATGAAATTGAGTAGTTATTCAATGTTAAGTCTCATGAAAGATACTGCTGAAATTGAAAAAGAAAGGATATATTTGTTAGCATTAGAAGAAAAAATATCCAAAGAAAGCACCGCATTGGCTAACGGTTTAGATAAATTTGTTTCAGATATGAGCAGAGAAGTTTTTAACGGTTTGTATAGTAAAAATAAAAATGTTGAAAATAGGTTATTCAATCTCGAAATAGAAAATTCAAACGATGGCGATCAAATGATTATTTTAACGGAAAATGGATTTGAATACAGGGCTTGTGAAAAAACTTCTTTTCATAAAAAGTTTGGTGGATTCAAAGAAAGGCAAGAAAAATTGAGAAATTTTTTAGAGCAAAAATTATAATGAAAGGTAGTAGCTCCTAAAGTTGAACCTTCGGAAATAGAACCTTCGGAAATAGCAAGTTATGAAAAATATATTGGCATGTGTTATTTTATTGGGCATGATTGTTTTTTCAGACAATGCATTCGCTCATCCGGGAAATACTGCCTCAGATGGATGTCATTATTGCAGGACAAATTGCGATAAATGGGGAGTTGCTTGGAATGAAAGGCATTGTCATGAGGGAAAGCCATCTCTAGCAAAACAAGATAGCTCAACTGGCGATGGGAATGGCATAGCGTATTTGCTTGGAGGAGTTGGACTCGCAAGTGCTGGTTTTTGGATTAAGGATAAAATTAAGAAATAAAATTAATTACTGAATTAATTCCTGAATTCTTGCCAGAGTCAAATAAAAATCCGGCGCTAAAAATATTTGCCGCTGCCGATGCCGCTGCCGCTGCTACACAATTATATGTAGTAGCATTTTTTGTTGCGGAGATTGCTTTGGAATAGCGGGGAATTGACGGGATATGGCTATGATGATAGAGTATCACTGTAAGTAGCTAGAATACCCCAGTTAAGTATTTCGCAAAAAGAAATTTAACGAAGAAAAAATATGAGTGAACCGGCATATAAAAATCTCTTGACCTATAAATACGCGGTTCTCATATATGATCTGAACAAAGAATTTCTTGCACGATTCGTGTTCGGAGCCGAAAACATGCGGCAACGCCAGCAAATGGATCAAGCGGCGCGTTCATCCAAGCAATGTATTGTCGAAGGCGCGATGCAAGGCACGAGCCTCAAGGGTTATATCAAAATGTTGGGAGTTTCGCGGGGGAGTTGGGAGGAATTATTAGAGGACTATAGAGACATTGCGAGACTTGGGAGAATTGAGGTTTGGAATTCTGAGGGGTTGAGGAGGGAAAGGAGGTTTAGGATTTTTGTGAAAGACAACGAACCTTTACCTCCTACACCTCTTCTACCTCCTGATCTCAATTCATCAGTCAACATCATGATTGATCTCATCACCCGCACAAACTTTCTGCTGGATCAACAAAAAAGAGCTTTGGAAGAAAAATTTTTGAAGGAAGGCGGCTACACCGAAAATCTTTACAAAAAACGCAGGGAGGCGAGGGGATTTTGATCGGGCAGTACCAGTCTTTAGAGTTTGACATTATTCCAAATGGATCTTTTCCTGGAATTTTTTGAGAGCTTCGGCGATGAGCGGATGCTTTTTTAATTCCGGGTCATCGTTCAAAATGTTTTGCGCTTCGGCACGGGCGAATTTGATGAGTTTGATATTGCCCAGATGTTCCATCGCGATGTCAGGTAGGCCGGATTGGACGAGGCCGAAGAATTGGCCGGGACCGCGCAGTTCCAAGTCTTTTTGGGAGATTTCAAAACCGTCCGAAGTGTCTTCCATCGCTTGCAGGCGTTCCAAGGCTTTTTCGGTGTTGGAATTGGTGAAGAGGAAGCAATAGGACTGATGCTGTCCGCGCCCGACCCGGCCACGGAACTGGTGCAGCTGCGACAAACCGAAACGGTCAGCGTCTTCGATGATGATCACTGACGCATTGGGGATGTCGATACCGACCTCGACGACGGAAGTGGCGACGAGAATGTCATATTCTTTATTTTTGAAATCTTCCATTACATCTTCTTTCTCTTTGGGTTTGAGTTTGCCATGCAGGAGTCCCAAGCGCAAATCCGGAAAAATTTCTTCGGACAACCGCTTGTGTTCGCTGGTGGCGGCCTTCACTTCCGTCAGTACTTTCGAATCTTCCACGAGCGGCAAAATGACGAATGCTTGCCGGCCGCTTGTGATTTCTTGGCGGATAAAAGCATAGGACTCTTGGCGGATTTTGGCGGGGATTATTTTCGTAACGATTTCTTTGCGGTTTTTCGGCATCTCATCCAGAAGCGACAGTTCCAAGCTGCCGAACATCGCGATGGCCAGGGTGCGGGGGATGGGCGTGGCGGTCATCGTTAATAAATGAGGTATGGTTTTCTTTTGTCCGTCGTGGATGTCCATAGTTTCCTGTTGGAGATAGGCGCGCTGGGCGACACCGAAACGATGCTGTTCGTCGATGATGATCAAGGCTAAATTATTGAACCGCACATCCTTTTGGATGATGGCGTGCGTGCCGATGACAAGATTGATTTCACCGCTGGTTATTTTTTCGAGTAAATCAGTACGGGCTTTTGACTTGGACACCGAGTGTCCAAGTGAATTTTTGGAAATAAGTTTATAGGAATTAGTCAAAAGTGAAATATTTATGGCGTAATTTTCAAATATTTTGCAAAAACTTTCAAAATGCTGGCGGGCCAGGACTTCGGTCGGTGCCATAATCGCCGCTTGGAATCCGGCGCTGGCCGCCTGCAGGGAAGCGATGGCGGCCACGATTGTTTTGCCGCTCCCGACGTCGCCGTTCAAGAGACGGTTCATCGGCGTCGGCTTTTCCAAATCTTTCAAAATTTCAAACGAAGCTTTGCGTTGGGCGTCGGTCAGTTTGAACGGCAGGTTTTTTACGAAATCTTGGATCAGTTTTTCATCGAATCCGATTTGCAAAGCCGGGTTTTTTTCCCAGCGGGCTTTGATTTGCAAAGTGCGCAGTTGCACCAAAAACATTTCCTGGAAAGCGAACCTTTTTTGGGCGCGCAGAAGTTTTTCGCGGGACTCGGGAAAATGGATCTGGGTGAGGGCGGTGTAGATGTCATACAAGTTCAATCTTTGCCGGATAGCATAGGGGATGGCGTCTTCCATCTGCTGGGCGGTTTCCAGAAGCGGCTTCAATTGCCAGCGGATCCATTTGGAAGTGATGCCGGCCGTTTCGCTATAGACCGGGACGAGGCAGCCGGTGTTGGTGGTTTCCCGGTCGGCTTTTTCCCAAGAGGGGTTGCTCATCTGCAGGGTCTTGCCGCGCAAAGCCAGCTTGCCGCTCAGACGCGCGCGTGTCCCTTCGCGCAAAGATTCCAAGATGAAAGGCTGGTTGAACCATACGGCTTTCAAGGGGGTTCCGTTGTCATCTTCGATCGTAATTTCAGTGATGGTCATTTTCCGCCGGGGAATCCGGGCTGATTTGGTCTTGGTTACTGCGCCTTCGATAGTCACGGTCTGATTGAGGTATTTCGGAGAAATTTCAGCGGTCTGCGAAAAATCGTCATAGCGGAAGGGGAAATATGACAAAAGATCCTCTACGGTGCGGAGTTCTAGTTTGTCCAAAATCTTGTGATATTTCGGGAGTATTTTTGGGATATTTTTGAGGGGGGTTTTGAGTGTTATCATAATGCAAGTATATATTATCTGGCCATTGTCTTCCAGCCGTCGAAATCATAAGATTTATTTTAAACTTGCTTAGTGAATTTGCGTTCGGGGCTAAAATATGTTGTTTTTGTTGACATTTTAAAGATATTTTGTTAATCTCAGACTGTTCTTTTCTGATTATTGAAAATGTGGAAAATCGCATTGGGCGATTTTTGTATTTTCAATCAATATTTACGGAGGGGTAAAATGAAGAAAAACAGGTATTTGAAAATTATTTTTGCGGCGATATTCGGTTTTTTGTTATTTCCACCACTTGTTATGGCGCAGGGGCAAGGAGTTACTATTGATCAGGCGGACGCTATGCTCGGTCAAGGTGGCGCGATGCTTAAAGCAGGAAACTGCCAAGCAGCTAAACAGTTGCTTTCCCAAGCAGTTTCGGTTTATACTGGGGTCAATACTCCGGAAAATCGGCAAAAATACGCGCGTCTCATAGATCAGCGCATAGCCAGAGGGTATGTGACTTTGGCAAAGGCGGAACAATGCCTAGGAAACAACTCCCAGGCCATAAGTATCGCCCAGAGCATCTTGCCATTAGGTCGGGCTTTGGATGATCGTTATGTGATAGGAAATGCTGAGATGATTCTGGCGACTTCAAATAATATCCAACCTTCACAACCTCCTCCAGGCACATATGTACAACCCAATAGTCCGTTTGGGGGTTATCCGCCGGCAGGACAGTATATACCACCGGCAGGACAGAATCTGCCCCAGGGCCAGTATGGATATCCACCTTCGACAGGACAGGCTCCGCAAGTTGGGCAAGGATATCCGCCGGCAGAGCAGAATCCGCAAAATGGAGGCTCAAAAACAGCATGTTACCAGGAATGTTCAAGGCAATATCCCAAAGAAGATATTGGGTCGACAGGCGATTTTATAGAATGTCTTGAAGACTGTAACAATCCATTGTATCAAACAATAAAATAAATTGATGGAGGCAGAGGAGTAACGCAGAGGGAATCGGAGTAACCCCTGCGTTTTTTATTTAAAGAATATTAGAAATATAACCAATTTGAAATCACAGGTTTTTAATAAAAAAGCCATATCACTAATCAACGCTGTTGCTTGTTGATTAGTGATATGGCGCTGGGTTTATGGCTGCCACAGAGTAGCCGGTACTTCATAGTTGTGGATGAATTCAATCACCCGCAATGCGTCATTCGTGTCACTGACGAAAGCCATAATGTTGTTGGAGGCCACCGGCTCGCCATTGATGTAGTCAAGCCAGACCAATAGATTCACTTCTGTCGTGTACCAGGTACCTGGAAGATTTCCAGGTTGGATTACATCGACATCCTGGTCAAAGTGCGTATTTCGCCAATATCCGAGTCCCCGGAAATTGACGAAGTCCGGATTTTCTGGGAGACAGTTAGTCAGATTGGGGATGGCCAGTATCCGGTTTAAGTACTGAACCAGATCTACTGTGATAGTGCCGGTCTTGTCCGCGGCGGCGGCCAAGAAGAAACCGGCGAAAGTCAGGTCGTCATTGGTCAGCTGCTCGGCTTGGGTGTTGCCTGCGACCACTGGCAGAAGAAAACGGACTTTTGCCCCGAATTTCCCGTAATCGGTGAGGGGGTCAAGAGCCGGAAGAATGGTGGTTTCGCCTCCGTGCTCATCTTCGACCACTTCCTCCGTTTGGATGTGGCCATTTCGCATCAGATATGAATACAGAGCGAGGTTCTCGAGCGGGGAGTCGATGGTCTTTTGGACCACTTCCACTTCTCCCGTTTCCGGGTTGGTGGTGGCAATCTCCAGTCGTAACCGCCCTGCCACGTCGACATCGACATGGCGACAGGTCTTGATGAGGGAGACAACCTCTTCAAAACTGGCCTGTAAGACACCTTCCGGGGAGCGGGCGACGCTCAATCGGCCGAAATCCACCTCGACCGGTTCATTGTCGGCTGCTTCGATAACCCCGCACTCCTCATCGAGGAGTAAGAGGTCGCCTTCAGCACTCAAGGGCTGGAGACAGCCCGCTGCGGAAAGAATGGGCACGCCGTCCAGATCCCTCAGAACGGCCCATAAATCGCTGTAAACGGTGGAATCACTGGGCTTCCCTCCACCGCCTTGGCCTCCGGACTGGCCCTTGCCAGCGCCTTTAACGGGTTCCACCGCAGCAACGGTAACGGTGTCGCCGCGTTTACCCTTCTTCGGTATAACTTCTTTTCCCTTGGCCAAAACGGCCGGGGCGGACAGGGCGATGCAGATTATCGCCATAATCAGGTAACTCAGTGTCTTTTTCATTTTTCATCCTCTTCAGTTTTTGTCTTTAGTTGTTGTAAAATGAACAATTCAATAAATCCGCAGTGGAATCACCTCCTTTGTTGGGGTTATTTTTTTTGCAAGGAACGACGTCCGATTTCGGCAATCATACTGTTAATATCAATCGGAAGCTTGCTTTATTGCAATTCTAACCTTTTTTAACGAAAAATTCAAATAAAAATCTGCAAACATAAAGCTCTGATTATCACATAATACAAAACAAAAACGGGACTAGCGTCCCGTTTTGCGACTTGGCGGAGAGGCAGGGATTTGAACCCTGGAACCCGGTTAGGAGTTAACACGTTAGCAGTGTGCCGCTTTCGACCACTCAGCCACCTCTCCAAGATTTAATCGTACTTTTCAGTACATTAAATAGGATAACAAACTATGTCCATTTTATCAAGTTATGGGTCCGCGGCTGGCTTGACTGGGGAATAGGCGCGTGATATGCTCCATTGCAGAGGTGATGATTTCGAAATAGTTTTATTTAGGAAATATAGATAAGCTAGGAGTAGGGTCACCATTTAATCCCGTGCAAAGCGGGATCTAGAAAGAGAGGTGACTACTACAAAATGGCTTATCAAGATCAAGGAGCAAGGCCTCAAAGGCAGATGTTTGATGTTTCAGCGATGAATATCACCTGTTCAGAGTGCGGAGCGGCTATCAACGAACTGCCGTTCGAACCGACCAAAAAAGAAGACGGGACATTGGGCAATCTTTTCTGTTACGAATGCAACAAAAAAAGAAACGCTAATAAACCGAGAAGGGGAGGATTCGGAGGCGGAAACGGAAACAGAGGCGGATTCGGAGGAGGAAGAAGATTCTAACTTTTCGAAAAAACCTGTGGATAAAAAAGAACGGCTTTCTGCCGTTCTTTTTCTTGCTGTCTTCAATTCCCTTGCTCCTTTTGTGCGCTCTTTGAAAATCAGGGCTTCGGCAATTTTGAAAAGAAGGGCTGGTACATATCGTCTTTGATGTCGATATGCAACTCATTGCGATGAATTTTATTGCAAAATTCAATCGGAGTCTTTTCAATAATTGCCAAGGGCTGTTGCTCTTTTCCTTC
>JBAYWF010000005.1:0-83764 GCA_041674205.1 Parcubacteria group bacterium | reverse complement strand
AACCCTCCAGACCGGTTCAGATGAAATCCTCCAATTCGGGGCTGAGATTGGAAGCAACAAATTCCAACCGAGCGGCACCTATGCCACGAGCGTGGTGCTGACGGCGACGACGTTGTAGGGAAATGAGGATAAATTGGAATTTCAGAAGCGGATTTCTAAAAAAAAAGAAACCCGTTTTTGTTTACAGAAGGGTCTGTTTATAATATTATAATAATATGGTTAAAAAGAAACTGAGGGTTATCGTGGGTATGTCTTCAGGCGTGGATTCGTCGGTGGCAGCCGCATTATTGAAACAACAAGGCTACGATGTCGTGGGCGTTTTTATGCATTTTTGGAAAGAACCGGCTACGGACAGCCTGGTGGAAAACAAATGCTGTTCTTTGGAATCCCAAGAAGACGCGCGCAAGGTATGCCAGATTTTGGGTATTCCGCTCTATACTGCCAATGCCGCTAAGGAATTCAAGAGGGAAGTGGTAGATTATTTCTTGTCCGAATATGCCTCCGGGCGGACGCCTAACCCGTGCGTGGCTTGCAATGAGCACATCAAATTCAACGTACTGATGAAAAAAATGCTGGAGATGGATGGGGACTATATCGCTTCCGGGCATTATGCCCAGAAACGGCAAGCCCGAAATAAATCCGAAGCGCGAAATAAAAAATCTGAAATTGCGTATCATCTGTTTCAAGGCAAAGATGATGGGAAGGACCAGTCATATTTTTTGTATAATTTCAATCAGAAACAATTAGCAAAAATATTATTTCCCGTCGGGGGATATGAAAAATCAGAAATCAGGAAAATCGCGGAAAAATTAGGTTTGCCGGTTTTCAATAAGGACGATTCGCAAGGATTGTGTTTTACGCCGGAAAAATATCCGGAAAACTTTTTGCGCCGCAATTTGGAATTGAAAAAAGGCAAGATCGTCAATACGGCCGGGAAGGCCGTAGGCGAGCATGACGGCTTGCCGCTTTACACGATCGGCCAGCGTCGAGGTATCAATATCGGCGGCGACGGTCCGTACTACGTGGTGGATAAGGAGCTGCGAAAAAATATATTGGTCGTGACTAATGACGAGAAGGATCCAGCGTTGGTTTGCGGGGGAATGGAAGTGGAGCGGGTCAATTGGATAGCGGAAGAGCCGGAATTGCCTTTCGAGGTCTTGGTTAAGAACCGGTATCGCAATCAGGCGGTTCCGGCTGTCATAGAGTCAGTTAAGGAAGATATTTATAAAGTAAGATTCATCGAGCCTCAGCGGGCTATCTCGCCCGGCCAGTCGGCGGTTTTTTATACCGGTGAAGGGGAGATGCTCGGTGGCGGAAGGATCGTCTGTCGGTAGTGGAGAATAATTTCAATAAAAAGCAGGACCTATGTGCCGTCAATCGCGCGGGTCCCGGGAATAGGAAATGGAATTGCTGTCAATCATCCTGATAATCGGAGGACTCAGTTTATTTGAAATAATAAGCAGTATTGATAATGCCATAGTCAATGCGGAAGTCCTGTCTTCGATGGGTCAAAGGGCGCGAAGGTGGTTTTTGACTTGGGGGCTCCTATTCGCGGTTTTCATCGTGCGCGGGCTTCTGCCGTGGTTTATCGTTTGGGCGGTCAATCCCGCACTCGGATTTATGGGTTCGTTGACGGCCACTTTCAGCAATGATCCGCGTGTGGCCGAATCAATCGAGGCTTCCACCCCGATTCTGATGGCCGGCGGCGGGATTTTCCTGGTCTTTTTGTTTTTCCATTGGCTTTTCATTGAACCGAAAAATTACGGTCTTAGGGGGGAACGGTTTTTCCACTCGCAGGGCATCTGGTTTTATGCGGTTATTTCCGTATTATTGGCAGTCATCGTGTGGTTCGCTTTAAAGATCAATCCGACAATGGCCTTCGGGGCTGTCGTAGGTTCAACTGCTTTTTTCATTACGCACGGCTTCAAACAAAACGCGGAGGAAAGTGAAAAGAGATTGGTCAAAAATAGCGGAGGAATTTCCGATTTGAGCAAGATTTTTTATCTGGAGGTGATCGATATGACTTTTTCCATCGATGGTGTGCTGGGAGCGTTCGCTTTCACTTTGTCCGTGCCATTGATAATTCTCGGCAACGGCTTGGGAGCGATCGTGCTCAGGCAATTTACTATCGGCAATATCGATAGGATTAAGAAATATGCTTATCTTAAAAATGGCGCGATGTATTCCATCCTGTTTTTGGGCCTGATAATGCTGGCTGACAGTTTCGCGATGGATGTGCCGAGCTGGCTGTCCCCAGCCGTGACATTTTTGATAGTCGGCTACTTTTTTTATAAATCGAAAGTGGAAATGAATAGGAATAACCAGGAACTTATCAAATAAAAATTAAACATCAAAAATTATGGATAACTCCAAACAAAAGGATCTGGATGCTAAAGAAAAACGCAGGAAAATGAACGACTTGCAGCGCGAAATGATGATGTTGGAATCCGATTTGAAAAAAACCCTCAAAGAAAAAACGCTTATCGAAGCTGAAGAGCGGAAGATAAAGAAAGAAGCCGATTACTTGAAAATCATGTTGCAGAAGAGCCAGGGACGGCTGCAAACCGTTGAGCGGGATATCGTCATCAGGCAGGCGGAAATAAGCCGTTTGAAAAAGCAAATCAATTCATTATAATAACTTAATGCGGATCCCGGCAGGATTCCGCTGGTTGCCGGTCGGCGGCCAAGCGGATCTGATCGGACAAAACATATGTTATCAAGACTATCAGGCGCGGTGGATGGAATCGCCGGCCAGGAAGAACTTAAGGTTGAAAAATGGAATATGGAAAAGATCAAAAGGATCGAAAAGCATCTGGACGCGGATGGGGATGTTGAAACGGCGATGGCCGAATTGGAAAAAGTCCTTGGATATAAATGGGAAAAATATTATGGACAAATCCGGCATGGACTGGAAAGCCATAAATAAAAAATATATGACAGCGCAAGAATTACGGGAAAAATATTTGAAGTTTTTTGAGTCCAAAGGCCACGCGGTCATCCCTTCGGCGTCTTTGGTGCCGCGGGAGACCGATACCTCGACGCTTTTTACGACCGCTGGGATGCATCCCTTGGTGCCCTATCTTTTGGGCGAGGAGCATCCGGGGGGCCGGCGCGTCACTAGCGTGCAAAAATGCGTCCGCACGGGCGACATCGATGATGTCGGCGATAATCGCCATCTCACTTTTTTCGAAATGATGGGGAACTGGAGCTTCGGGGATTATTTCAAAAAAGAAGCCATCGAATGGAGTTTTGAATTTTTGACCGGCCAGGAATGGCTGGGGCTTGATCCGAAGCGGCTCTATGTCACGACTTTCAAAGGCGAGAACGGCATTCCGCGCGACGAGACCGCGATCGAAGTCTGGAAGGAAGTTTTCAAAAAGGCCGGGATGGAAGTGGCTGTGGCAGGCGAGGATGAAACCATCAAAGATAATGTGCGCATCATCCCGCTCGGCACGGATGATAATTTTTGGATCGCCGGGGCGACCGGACCGTGTGGCGGGGACACGGAAATGTTCTATGATACCCGTCCCGAGGACGGTCCGATGGATGGCCAGAAATTTGGCGATCTCGTCAATTCATTCCGTTTGATTGAGATTTGGAACGACGTGTTTATGGAATTCAATAAGACGGCGGACGGCAAATATGAAAAACTAGCTAAGCCGAATGTGGACACTGGCATGGGCGTGGAAAGGACGCTGGCGGTTTTGAACAGTAAGGAGAACGTTTTTGAGACAGAAATTTTCAAAGACATATTCCATAAAATCTCGTTGTTGATGCCGCAGAAAATGGAGCCGAACATTCCTTTTTCGGAGGAGATAAGGCCGCACCAGCAATGGTATGCCGATTTAGGCGAAGAAAAAAAACATTCAGCCAGGATAGTCGCTGACCATATCCGTGCGAGCGTTTTTATAATTTCTGACGGGGTTGAACCGAGCAATGTCGGGCGCGGTTATGTTTTGCGCCGCTTAGTTCGCCGTATGATACGGCATGGAAAATTACTCGGTATCAACGCGAATTTTACGAAAAATTTGGCATATGCCGTAGTGGAGGAATTCGAAGGGTTTTATCCTGAATTGAAAAATAATGAAAGCAGGATTGTTGAGGAATTGGAGAAAGAGGAAAATAAATTCAGGCAGACTTTGGAAAAAGGATTGAAAGAATTCAATAAACTTTTTGCGGTTACGGCGGCTGAAGCTTTCAATCTGTATCAATCATATGGTTTTCCATTGGAGATGACCGAAGAATTGGCCAAGGAAAAAGGCATAGCGGTTGATAAAAAAGAATTTGAAGCGGAGTTCAAAAAACACCAAGACCTTTCCCGTACCGCTTCGGCCGGCGCGTTCAAGGGCGGCTTGCAAGGTGCGGGTGAAATGGAAACCAAATATCACACAGCGACCCATTTATTATTAGCGGCGTTGCGGGAAATTCTGGGGCCGGAAACCTATCAGAAAGGCAGTAATATTACGGCGGAAAGGTTGCGTTTCGATTTCAATTATCCGGAAAAAGTTTCTCCGGAAAAATTGAAGGAGGTGGAAGACTTGGTCAATCAAAAAATCCAAGCGGGGATTCCGGTGGAAATGACGGAAATGTCCAAAGATGAGGCTTTGAAAATTGCCAAGGTTTCTTTTGATCCAGTCAAATATGGCGACATCGTGAAAGTCTACAAAATCGGCGATTTCAGTATCGAGCTGTGCGGCGGTCCGCATGTGCGGAATTTGTCCGAGCTCGGCCGTTTCAAGATCAAAAAAGAAGAGGCGTCGAGCGCCGGCGTGCGCAGGATTAAGGCGATATTGGAATAAAGGTTATTCGGAAAAAATTAAAAATGCTTGGAACGATTTTCCGTTCCAAGCATTTTTTGTATCCGTATCCGGGGTGTTTACGTGACCAACACCCCATGGATTTCCTCGACACTGGAAGCTTTTTTCCTCCCGAGGAAAATCGCTCCCGACAGGAAATAATGGATATTCCTGTGGATGATTTCCTGCCGGAGAAAAGCCACTTTTATTTCAATGACGTCATCCGGCCTTATGGGACGTCTCAATCTCATACCGTCAAATCCGGTCAAGGTCGGATAACCCTTTTGTGCGGGAAACATCAATCCGCACAGAACGGCGCCGACCAAACAGATTAATTCCAGTTGCCAATGCCCTGGCAGGACCGGATTTCCGGGGAAGTGGCCTATAAAATAAGGGTCATTCTTCCCGAATTTTTTGGTGGCTGTCAGTCGATCCCTAATTTCGAGATCGTAAATGGCGTTGTCTATGGCTAGTGCCAAGTCGCGGTGCGGCAAGTAATATTTCAGCCGCTCCTCGTCCAGCCATATGCGGCTGCTTTCTTTTTCCATATTGTCTACTCCTCTTGTTTTTGGTTTGTGATGGGGTGGTCCCCGTTTATTTTTAAAGAATAGTAAATTATAGCAACTCCGTTCCGTTTGTCAAACACCCCCTTTTGTTTTATAATTAGACTATCCAAATAAAAATAAAAAAACAGATTTTATCAAATGGGAATTTTTTCTAAAATTTTAGGTTCGCGCGGAGTGACGACGGACTTCATATTGTCTTTAGATATCGGGACCGAAGTGGTGAAAGCTTTAGTATTTAAGATCGATCCGGAAACTGGCAATGGCGTGGTGGCTGGCGTCGGGCGCGCCCGGCAAAGGTTGGGCGATATGCAAAGCGGGGCGGTTTCGGATATCGCGGGAGTGATTGAAAATTCCAAGAAGGCTATCGGCTTGGCTAAACAGATGGCGGGCACCAAAAAGGTCGAGAAGGCCATAATGGGTATTGCCGGAGAGCTGGTGAAAGGCACGACTACGACGGTGCATTACGAAAGGATTAAGCCGGAAATCAGGATTGATCTGCCAGAATTGAAAAATATTATCCAGAAAGTCCAATGGAAAGCTTTTGATCGTATCAGGCAACAATTGGCTTGGGAAACCGGGCACAGTGAAATTGAAGTGAAGCTCATAAACGCGGCGATCGTGGACGTGCGCATCGACGGCTATCGAGTGACCAATCCGGTCGGATTCCAAGGGCGGGACGTTTCCATTTCGGTTTTCAATGCCTACGCGCCGATGGTGCATCTGGGGGCGTTGCAGGCCATCGCGGAAGAACTTAGGTTGGACCTGCTGAGTATCGCAGCGGAGCCGTACGCGGTAGCGCGTTCGATGGGAATCGAGGATGTGTTGGATTTCAATGCCATATTCATCGATATCGGCGGCGGCACGACCGATATCGCGGTCGTGCGCAACGGCGGGTTGGAAGGCACGAAGATGTTCGCCTTGGGCGGCCGCGCTTTTACGAAAAGATTGGGCCAGGAGTTGGGAATCACTTTCGAGGAAGCTGAAATTTTGAAAATAAAATACGCCGAGGGGCGGCTTGGCAAGGATGTGTCTCAAAAAGTTGAAAAGATGTTGGAGGATGATTGCAGCGTCTGGTTGTCGGGAGTCGAATTGTCGCTGGCGGAATTCGCCGAATCGGACACCTTGCCATCCAAGTTTTTCCTATGCGGCGGCGGCTCCGGTTTGCCGGGAATCAAGAGGGCTCTGCTTAATTCCAAGTGGACAAAAAATTTGCCGTTTGCTAAGATGCCACAAGTCAGCTTTTTGCAGCCGAAGGATGTGGTCAATATAACGGACGCGACAGGCGAGCTGAGGGATCCGCAGGATATAACGCCGATGGGATTGGCCAATTTGGCGCTGGATCTGGCAGGTGAAGAAAAGGTGATGGCAGGAATATTGCGCCGGGCAGTCAAGATGATACAGAAATAGAATTTTAAATTTTAAGTTGTAAATTTTAATCAGGTGCATCAGACATTCTATATCGATATAGACGAAGAAATAACCTCCATAGTGGACCGGCTGAGGAAGGCCAAAGCCAAAGAGGTCGTTGTTGTCGTGCCAAAAAGAGCGATTCTTATCCAAAGCATCATAAATTTAAAATTACTTAAAAAAGAGGCTGATAGTATTCGGAAGGATCTTATTATCGTGACGCAGGATAAATTTGGCAAGATGCTGATTGAAAAGGCTGGGATAGCGGTCGAGCAGAAGCTGGATGATATTGAAGGCCAAGAGATAGTCGAAGTGGAAGAGGAGCTGGAGGATGGATTCAAGATCGATCTCAACGCGGGCCAAGCGGATGCCGGTGATGCGGGAAAGAGGAAACGGATAGATAAGATCGGTTCGGATGGCTACTACCAAGCCGAGGAAATCAGCGATGTGCTGGGTAGGGAAGCTTATCTGGTTGGGGAAAATCCGGTACGGACGGAAGATGAAAATGGCGAGCGGATCACGAATAAGGAGCTGGTGGTTGATATGGGGGATGACTTGAAAAAACAACAGCCATCCTTTCAAAAAAACACAGCCAAGCGAGGGGGATACGCGCCGATGGATATGATCCGGAATGTTGAAATTATCGAAGAAAGCGAGGCGGCAGATGATGATTTCATACGACCGGTAAAAAAATCCGCAGTCAAAAATCCGCAAAATCCATTTAAGCGGGAAGGAATGCCTGAATTTATTGAAAATCCGCTGCCGGATGAATCAAGAATGAAAAAAGCCGACAGTTTTTTTGAGCGTCAGAAGATGGGTAACCAGGACGAGTATAAAAGCATAAACGTAAGCACGGGCGTCTGGAAATATTTTTTCGCGGTCGTCCTTATCGTTGCGATCATAATTTCTGGCGCGGCTGCATATGTTTTTTTGCCTAAGGCATCGATATTGATTTTTACAAAAAACAAGACCCAGACGATTGATTCGCAGATAGATGGCAATATAACCGCGGGCGCGGTCGATTTGGAAAAGGAGATTATCCCGGCGAAGGTGGTTGCGGTTTCCAGCGATATTTCCCGGGAGTATGATACGAGCGGCACGAAAAATTCATCCAGCCAGAAAGCGCGCGGTACGATTACGATTTATAATGAGTTCAGTTCCAGTCCGCAACCGTTGGTGGCTACTACGAGATTTGAAAGTACCGATAAGAAAATATTCAGATTGGTCAGCGGGGTTACGGTGCCAGGGATGGAAAAAGTAGGAACGGAAACCAAGCCAGGTGCCATTGAGGCTGAGGTTATCGCGGATGAGTCGGGCGACGGATATAATATCGGGGCGACCTCTTTTTCAATTCCCGGTTTCCAGAGCAGTGGTAATGAGAAATATACTAAAATCTATGCCAAGTCATTCAAGGCGATGACCGGTGGCGGACAAGGCAATCAGACCGTAAAAGCTATTACGGATGCCGATATCAATTCGGCAAAAACCAAGGTTGCCCAGGAATTGCGTCCGTTGATGGATCAGAAATTGAAGGAAGCGGCTGGTGACGGATATATTTTATTGGATGATGCCGTGAGTATCGATGAATCGTCATATATGCTTTCCAAATCACCAGGGGATATCGCGGACAGTTTTTCGATAACGGTCAAGATGAAAGCGAGCGCGATAGTTTTTAAGGAGAAAGACATCAAAAGCATAATCGCCGGTTTGCTGGCAAAGAAGGGCGAGGAAGATATGGCTGTGGCGGAAGACTCTATTGATTTGGAATTTGGAAAAGCTGATGCGAATATCAAAGACGGTACGATAATTATCCGGGTCCACGGCAAAGGTAATATCGTGCCGGATATTGATTTGGTGAAATTGAAACAGGATGTCCTAGGGAAAAGCGAGGATGAATTGAGGCCTTATTTAAGCGCATATTCCGATATTGAAAGGGTAGAAGTCAGCTATTGGCCGTCTTTCATATCCGGCAAAATCCCCAGTTATGAACGGCAGGTCGATATATCGCTTGACAAGAATTGAATATCTCGTTAATATAGTTTAAGACACCGGAAAAAACGTAAATAAGTTTAAAATAGAGGGAAGAAAAAGAGCATGAACTAGGATTGATTTTTATTCCTGAGACAATTTTTTTTGTCGCAGGGAAATCTCCGTCTATTTTTTTTGTTTGTGTTTCCAGCTTGCCGACAAGCGGCAAATATTATAAGATATGTCAAATAATAAAGAGTTAGTTAAATTAGAGGGTGTCGTCGAGGAAACCCTGCCCAGCACGACATTCAAAGTCAAATTGGATAATGGGCATGTCGTATTGGCGCATATTTCAGGCAGGATGCGGGTGAATTACATCCGTCTGCTTCCAGGAGACAGGGTCCTTATCGAGATGAGCCCATATGATTTAACTAAAGGTAGGATAACTCAACGATTAAAATAATATGAAAGTACGAGCATCAGTTAAAAAAATTTGTGATAAATGCAAATTTGTCAAAAGGAAGGGAGTCCTTTTCGTTATTTGCATCACCCCTAAGCACAAACAAAGGCAAGGTTAGGCGATGTTGATTGCGGATCAAGCCTGGATTTTTCATGGCTGGCCTGCCTAAGCGGGCAAAGGTCGCGCATTATCCAGATGGATATATTGGAGATAGTCGGTGTTAATTAGCGTAAATTAGAGTCTTATAACATTATGTTAAGAATTTCCGGAGTAAATATACCCGATGAAAAGAGGATTGAAATTTCCCTGACCTATATTTATGGGATAGGGCCCAGTTTGGCGGCTAAAATTTTGGAAACGCTTGAAATATCCAAGCAAGTAAGGACGAAAGATTTATCAGAGGCGGATGGCAATAGGATCCGGGATTATGTTGAAAAAACGGTCCGGGTCGAAGGTGAATTGAAGCATGAAGTCAGGACTAATATCAAGCGGCTGAAGGAAGTCGGATGTTATCGCGGAATCAGGCATCAGCGAGGTTTGCCGGTTCGCGGACAAAGGACCAAGACGAATAATCGGACTGTGCGTGGCAACGTGCGAAGGACAATGGGCAGCGGTAGGGTCAAAACTGAAAAGACTTAGAGCCTAAAGGATGCTGACGGTCGCGCATAATGATGCGAAATAAAAAACCGTATAAGCTTTTTTAAACATTAGGGTTAATTTGAATATTATGACCGAAGAAAAAGTTACAATTGAAGAAAAGGCGATTGAGCCAGTGGCGGCTTCAGCCGGGATAAAGGCCGAAGACGCTTCTGATGCGAAAAAGAAAGTGAAGAAAGCGAAGAGGCAAATCGCTAAAGGAAGGGCGACTGTCAAATGCACCTACAATAACACCATCGTCAGCATCGCGGATAGCAACGGATCTATTTTAGGCTGGGCGTCATCCGGGATGATGGGATTCAAAGGGGCAAAGAAAGCCACCCCCTATGCTGCTACCCAGGTCGTAGCCAGCGTTTCGGAGAAAGTCAAGAAATACGGATTGCAAGAATTGGAAGTTTTCGTCAAAGGCGTAGGAAGCGGCCGGGAGGCGTCGATCAGGGCCTTGGCTAACAACGGATTCGAATTGTTACTGATAAAGGATATCACCCCGATTCCCCATAATGGATGCCGATCGAAAAAACCAAGAAGGGTATAGGGAAATGACGAGGATTATAAATTATAAATTTCAATTTTTTTAAACGTTATGGCTAGAGACACAGAAGCAAAATGTCGAAAATGTAGGCGGGCGGGGGAAAAACTTTTCCTCAAGGGCGATCGTTGCGGTACCGCAAAATGCGGTGCGGTTAAACGTGCTTATGCTCCCGGAGTGCACGGAAAGAAAGTGTCTCGAGGCCAAAGCGAGTATGGAGTTCAGCTTTCAGCCAAGCAGAAAATCAAGCGTATTTATGGGGTGTTGGAAAGGCAGTTTAAGAAGCATTTTGACGAGGTCGCTAATAAACCCGGCATCACAGGTGATTTGCTTTTAGGCAGGCTTGAAATGCGATTGGATGCTTTGACATATCGGGCCGGTTTTGCTACTTCCCGATCCCAAGCCAGGCAACTGGTGAATCATGGCTTGATGCAAGTGAATGGCAAAAAGGTCAATATCCCGTCCTATGAGGTAAAAGTCGGGGATGTGATTTCCATAGACGGGAATAAGAACGGCAAGACCTATTTTAAAAATCTGGAGCCGGCTATCAAAAATAGAAAAGATTTTCCATCTTGGATAAGCTTCGATGTTTCGAAAATGGAAGCCAAGGTGACGAATATCCCTACGCGGGATGAAATCGGAATCAATGTCGACGCGCAGATAGTAGTCGAATATTACTCAAGATAAATTTTTTCTTAATTTATAATAATTAATCCCGCCCTAGCGGGATAAATCAAAATTATGCAATTAATAACACTTCCTCAAAAGCCGAAATTCACCAGCTTGGATGAATATGCCGGCAAATTTGAAATTGAAGGATGTTATCCGGGATATGGGACTACGCTGGGAAACGCGCTGAGAAGGGTCCTCTTGTCTTCGCTTCCAGGGTCTGCAGTCACTTCGGTAAAGATTAAGGGGGTGACTCATGAATTTTCGACTATGGCCAATGTTTTGGAAGATGTTATCCAGATTATCTTGAATTTGAAACAAGTCAGGTTCAAATCATTTAACGATGAACCGGTCAAAGTCACTTTGAACGCCAAGGGTGAGAAGGCTATTACGGCTGGAATGATCGAGTGTCCGACTGGAGTCGAGGTCATCACCAAAGATGCGCACATCGCGACCATAACCAGTCCGAAGGGCGAGTTGGAAATGGAGTTGGAGATCCGCAATGGAATCGGATATGTGCCAGTCGAGCAGCAAGAGCGCAGTGAAAAGGAAATCGGTGTCATCGCTGTGGATGCTATTTACACTCCGATAAAGAGGGTGAATTATAATGTGGACAATATGCGTGTCGGCAAAAAGACCGACTATGAGAAAATCACATTGGAAATCACGACGGACGGCAGTATCGATCCGCGGGAAGCTTTTGCGAAAGCCGTAGCTATCCTAGTCGGCCAATTCTCGGTATTCAACTCTTTGGCTGAAGCTGATAATGAAGAGGTTGCGGTCGAGGAGGCCGTAGTTAATGAATCGGTTGAAGAGGAAATCAAAGAAAAGAAAGAAGATCCTAACAAAGTCGAAGTCGCGACGCTTAAAAATCTTTCAACCCGGACGACGAATGTTTTGGAAAGTAATAAGATCGCCACAGTCGGAGCCATCGTCAAGATGACCGAGGCGGAATTGACCGGTCTTGAAGGTATGGGAGCGAAGGGCGTGAAAGAAATCAAAAAGGCAATCGGCGAATACGGGGTTAATTTGAAGCAGGATAAATAAGCGCTAATATTCGCGGATGAACAATGGCCGTATTCGAATAAAGTAGTTTAAACATCCTCATTAATTTGCAATACAAATGAAGCATTTACAAAAAGGAAGAAAATTAGGACGGGTCAGGAACCAAAGAACCGCGTTGTTCAGGACACTTTCGGGCAGTTTGGTTATGGAGGAGAAAATCAAAACCACCGAAGCTAAGGCCAAGGAAATGAAATCCATGATGGATAAGCTCATCAATAAGGCTAAGTTGTCCAAGGATGAGACTAAAAAAATCGCCGTTTTGCGGGCGCTTAGGAAGAACATCCCGTTGATGGCAGTGAAAAAGCTGACCGGTGAATTTTTAGATAAATTTTCAAAAAGAAACAGTGGTTACACGAGGATTATCAAATTAGCTCCAAGACAAGGTGATGCGGCTAAAATCGCGATTATCGAATTCGTAGATTAATTCCGCAAGGCCGAGCGTAGTAAGAAATAAGGATCTTTCATAACAATTCAAGGCTAAACAACCGGAATTGGCGTGCGGGATAAAATTTATGAACAAAGGAAAGCAAACAATCCAAAGGAAGTATCACCTATTTGATGCTGAAAGTATGATTCTGGGAAGGATGGCAACTGAAATCGCCTTGATTCTTCGCGGTAAGGGCAAAATCGGATTCACTCCGAATATCGATGCCGGGGATTTCGTAGTCGTCATCAATTCGGACAAGCTTCGGGTGACTGGCAATAAGATGGATGGCAAAGTTTACAACCATTACAGCGGATATCCTGGAGGCGTAACTTCAATCAAGCTGAAGGATCAGGTAGCGAAGGATTCACGCAAGGTGATCGAGACCGCTGTATACGGCATGCTTTGCAAAAACAAGTTGCGCGACAAGATGATGACCCGTTTGCTGATTTATGCCGACGCGCAACATAAGCATAAGATCGAAGTAACACATTAAATAATTTTATAATTTTTGAATTTTATAATTTTATAAATAAATCTTGATTTTTGAATGCTCTAAGCGTTTTAAAATCAGCGGATTATTTAAAAATTAAAAATTACAAAATTAAAAATTTTCCGTATCATATGGCAATCAAAAAAACTACCGTTGTTAAGACCGTAAAAGCCAAGGCTCCGGCTAAGACTGAGAAGATTAAAGAGGTCAAAGAAGTCAAGGAGGCTAAAGAGGTCAAAACGGCTAAAGCAGCTAAAGAAGTGAAAACCGCTAAGGAAACCAAGGAATTTTCCGGGAAGTATTTTTATGCTGTTGGAAAAAGGAAAACCTCGATCGCCCAAATCAGGCTATATCCGGCTGACAAGGCTGGCAAAGGGATCGTGGTGAATGGGAAGGATGTGAAAAATTATTTTACGATCGAAAGGCATTCCGATATGTTGAAAGCGCCTTTGATGGCAGCCGGACTTGAAGAGAAATTCGATGTTTCAGTCAAGGTCAATGGCGGCGGAATTATGGGGCAAGCTGAGGCGGCTAGATTGGGAGTGGCACGGGCATTGATAATTTTCGATGAGAACCTCAAAAAGTCGTTGAAGGACTTGGGATATCTGACCCGTGATGCTAGGATCGTTGAGCGGAAAAAGCCGGGAAGAAGAAAAGCTCGCCGATCTCCGCAGTGGGCGAAGCGTTAAATCAGAACCATCTATTGATATCAAAAAGTGCGCCGATACGGCGCGCTTTTTTTATGACCTGGTTTTTTCCGCCGGCTCGGATGCGGGGCGTATTTCCTGGCCTATTCGTTGGCTGGCGTATAGAGGCCGAGAATCGGCGTGGGTTCTGGGAAGACGATGGAGAACAAGTCGGTGGACGAATCCTTGGTGTCCACGAAATACAGCCTTTCTTGGGCATGGTCATAGCCGGCCAAGGGTAGATCGGAACCGGTTTTCAGGAGATCCATAGAGTTGCGATGGTCTGTCGGATCAAGTTCTATGATTTTTATCTGCGAGCCGATCGAGAATATGATATGTTCATAATCTTTGGACCATTGGATGTTTCTGATTTCATCGGAATAGCGGGTGATGTCCTCGATGGAATTTTCGCTGCGGACCGGCGCTACATTCCAATTGCGCAAATAATAGACAGACATCGCATTTTTTGTCCAATAGAGCAACTTCTTCCCATCGTCGGAAAATTGCAATCCCTCTATGTCTGAACCTAATTTTTTTGAATATAAATCAAATTCTCCATTATTGAAAATATAGAGATCCTTATTTTGCGTTAAGAAGGCGATGCGGGTGTCATCATATGCTACCAGGCGGAAATTCCGGGTTATACCTTCCGGAAAATCGCTGGTTATCTGGATCGGTTCACCCGATCCATCCAGGTTCGTCTTGTAGACAAGCTCGTGCGGCATTTGGGCGTAGTAGACATTCGTTTTGGATAAATCGAAGCTTGATGCATCCTGGGCGATTGTGACCGTATCGGATATGTTGTTGATATTGGTACGGTAGAGGTTATTTCCGCTTAAATAGAAAAGATAATTTTTATCCCTGGGGTCCCAGCGCACATAATCGATGTCGGGATTTCCCAATAGGTCGTTCAGATTGAAAGACGTCTTTTTGGTGGGATCAAGGATGAAGTAGGCATATTGGATGGTTTCTTTTTCTGATCCGGATGCCGTTTCAGGTTCGGCGTTTTCCAAAACGGTTTTTTCGACCGGAACCGATATGTAATCTTCGTTGGGCGACCATTCTATGTTCTCTCTCCGGGATTCAGCGATGAATCTCCAACCCGGGAAGCCAAAGGTGCCAGTCGGCTGCTTGGTCTGGATGTCGAATATGCCCACATTCAATCCGTCCCCATTTTCTCGGGTATAGATGATACCTTTGTTTTTGGGAGAAATAAAAAATTTCCCGATGCCTGGGGTGTTGTAATCCGTTTTGGTGTAGTTATCTTTAGCGAGCACTATATTCCAGAATTCACTGGCTTGGCCGCTGTGCACCTCGACCTTTTTATTCCAGGTCTGGTAGCCGTCGGCGCTGACCGATAGGTCGTAGGTGTCCGGGATAAGACCGGATATATTATAGGATTTATTGATCTGGTTGAGTGTTTTTGAATCGCTTTCTGCGCCGTTGATGCTGATTTTGACTTCTTGCGGATTGGACTGGATGGAAATGGTGCCACTATGGACAAAAACACCCCGATTGAAATCGAAGCGGAAGCCCCTGGCGTATAGGACTATGGCTGGGGTGATTATGATAAATATCAGAGTTAGTGTCCAGAAAAATATGGTTCGGTGGATCTTTTCCATAATATCCCCATAATAACTCGAAACGACTGTTTTGTCCATAATAGCCGGGGTTGTATTGATATGGCTATAAATCAAGGCTTTCAAAGGGAAAGCGATTGACAGTTCCAACTAAAGGCTGTATACTAGCCTATGTAACTATAAATGCAAACTGATTATGTTAGCTATCATCAAAACAGGCGGAAAACAGTATAAAATCCAAGAAGGGGATAAAATCAAGGTTGAAAAACTGGAAGGTGAAGAGGGAAGTGTGATTACCTTCAATGAGGTCTTGTTTGTCGGGGATGAAAAGGATGCCAAGGTCGGAACCCCGGTCGTGCCAGGCGCTAAAGTCGAAGCTAAAATCATCAAGACTGAAAAAGGCGACAAAGTGACCGGTATGAAATTCAAAGCCAAGAAAAGATATAAGGTGAAATTCGGACACCGCCAGACGATGACGGAAGTGGAAATACTATCGATCAAATAAACTTCCAATATCGAGACAAGAACAAACCAAATCCCGGCCGCAAGCCGGGCTTTGTATTTTTGGAGGAAATCCGCCCTTATGTTTTTTTCAGGATGTGGTATAATAAAATAAATAAAAAATAATTAAAAATAAAAAAAGTATGGAAAAAAACATTCCTACCTCGCTCGGAGTGGCTATAATCGTAATCTTTGCCGCCACCGCATTATTTATGGCGTATAAGGCTGATGAAATATTGGCTGCTAGCGGAACAAGCATCCTTTAAAAAAGCTTCGGATAGAAAAAGTCCCGAACCGGAATCCGGTTCGGGACTTTTTTTTGTTGGGACTTCAGGTGTTGTCACAAAAATCAATCGGCACACACTCATTGATCGATTCTTGCTGTTCCTCAATCAATCGGGAGGATAACAATAGTAGGATCGCCTCGGCATTCGAGTATGGCAGACCGCGGTCTTTTTGTTGAAAAGCCGTCAGTGCCAATCTAGGTTTAAAACTCCGTCGTAATAGAAATAGCTTCTCCATCCCATTGCTTTTGGGTGAATTTTCCATTTTACCCCCTTTTTTATTAGAAGTGAAAAGAGCTGATAGATATATTCAATTCAATTTGATCCGGTTGTTCAAGGCGCTGCTGAGCGTCAGTTCGTCGGCGTATTCGATGTCGCCTCCGGTGGAAAGGCCGCGCGCCAGGCGGGTGACTTTCACCGGATAGTCTTTGAGGACGCGGTTGATGTAGAGGGCGGTGGCGTCGCCTTCGGTGGTGGGATTCATAGCGATTATGACTTCGGAAATGCCACCGTCTTTGATGCGGTTTTGCAACTCGGTGATTTTCAAACTGCTGCCGGCAGAAAGGTTTTCTAAGACGCCGCCCAAGGCGTGGTAGAGTCCGGAAAATTGCCGGGTCTTCTCAATAGCAAAAATATCCAGCGGCTCTTCCACTACGCAGATGACGGTTCGGTCGCGTTTCGGGTCGGCGCAGATGGAACAAATTTCATTTTCACTGAGATTGAAACATTTTTGGCAATATCTCAAACCGGTTTTCAGTTCCGTCAATGTTTGCGCGAAATCAGTGATCTTTTCCGGATTCTGTTTGAAGAGATGGATGACCAAACGTTCGGCCATTTTCGGTCCGACTGAGGGCAGGGAAGCGAAGTGGTCGATGAGTTTTTTGAAAGGTTTGGGATACATAGGGTGTAATTTTAAATTTTAAATTAAAAATTTTAAATCAATTTTTAATAACCGAATTAAAAAATTTAAACGCTTGGATTCCATTTAAAACTTAAAATTATTCATTATTCGTATAATCCGCATGCGCCCGTTCCAGCGATTTGAAGGTGGTGGAGGATTCTTGGAAATATAGGGATATCCGGCCGATCGGACCGTTTCTATGTTTGGCGATATGGACTTCCACGATATTCTTGTTGGGAGTATCGGGTTTTTCGCGGTCTTCGCGGTAGAGGAACATCACGATGTCGGCGTCCTGCTCGATGGAACCGGATTCGCGCAAGTCGGACAATTTCGGGATTTGCGGGCTGCGGGCTTCTACGGCACGCGACAGCTGGGAGAGGGCGATGATAGGGATATTGAGTTCGCGGGCAAGCTGTTTCAGTCCGCGGGAAATTTCCGAAATTTCATTGACGCGGTTGTCTCCGCCGGAACGGCCTTCCATCAACTGCAAGTAGTCGATAATGATGAGTCCGACATTATGTTCCGATTGCAAGCGGCGGGCCATGGTGCGCATTTCCATCACATTGGCGCTGCCGGAGTCATCGATGAAAATCGGCGCGTCGGACAAGACGCCCATCGCTTCCCCGATCCTTTGGAAATCATCGTCGCCGTCGCCGGATTTCAAGCGGCCGGTGCGCAAGCGCCACAAATCGACGCCTGATTGGGCGGCCAGCATCCTATCGACCAACTGGTCGGAACCCATTTCCAGCGAAAAAATCCCCACTGGCACTTTTTGCTGTACGGCGATTTGGCGGGCCAAGTCCAGGGCCCAAGTGGTTTTTCCGATGGACGGACGTGCCGCCAAGATGACCAAGTCGGATTTTTGGAAGCCGGCCAGGATGTTATCCAAGTCAGGGTAGCCGGTCGGAATCCCGCGCAATTGGTGGTCGCCTTTGTGCAGTTCGTCGATGCGGTTGAAAGCGTCTTCCAAAATCGATTTGATAGGCACGAAATCTTGCTTGATGAATTTCTGGGAAACGGCGAAAAGTTTCTGTTCGGCAGCATCTAAAAGTTTTTCCACGTCTTCCTCTTCTTTGTAGCCCAGCTCGACGATTTCACTGGCCGATTGGATGAGTTTGCGCAAGGTGGATTTTTTCTGCACCACTTGGGCGTAGTGGACGATATTGGAGCTGGATGGCACGAAATTAACGAGAGATGTGAGATAACTGGAACCGCCGATCTTGTCGAGTTGCCCTTTTTCTTCCAATCGGTTGGAGAGCGAAAGCACGTCGATCGGGTCGCGCTTCTCATAGAGTTCGGTCATCGCTTCGTAGATCATATTATGGATATCCTTGTAGAAGTCGCCCATACGGATGAGATTGGCCACTTTGATGATCGCGTCTTTGTCCAGCATCAAAGCGCCGAGCACGGAGCGCTCAGCGTCGATGTTTTGCGGCGGAACCCGTAGGTTTTCATTGGAAGTTTTGGTCATAGTCATTCCATTATACTCTTTGGAGCCGGCGCTGGCAACCCTCGGTTGTGCAGTGTTTATGAACACATTGACGGAATTGCCGTTTTATTTCAGAATATCTTTTATCTCTTCCACACTTCCGGCCCGGACCAGTTTTTGGCGCAGTTCGGAAGCATTGGGAAAGCCTTTGAAATACCAAG
Source organism: Parcubacteria group bacterium (assembly GCA_041674205.1). Taxonomy (GTDB): domain Bacteria; phylum Patescibacteriota; class Minisyncoccia; order Moranbacterales; family UBA2206; genus JAUXSK01. The sequence goes on along the minus strand of JBAYWF010000005.1, from coordinate 65,128 downwards.
CTAAATGTTTCCGTATCTCAAGCATTCCGGTCGCGCCTTTGTTCTTCCAAAGTAAATTCGCGTGGCGGATGGCGATTTCCCGTATTTTTGAAAAGTCATACGCGGTATATTTACCGACATCTTGCATCTCTTTGATTTGGGAAAAGAGATAAGGTTTCCCCCAGGCGCCGCGGGCGATGCCAAGTCCGTCTAGATTCGGATATTCCCCCATAATTTTTTGGGTGTCCTCGGGCGTGTGGATGCCGCCGTTGGCCAGGACTATCTTATCCGGAACGATTTTTTTTATTTCTTCCGCAACGGCAAAATCAGGCATGCTGGAAAAACCGCCTTCGTAGGTGCGGCCATGCACCATAATCGTCGTGAAAGGCAAATCTTTGATGGCTTGGATGAAATGCAGCGCCGTCGTATCCTTGATGCCGGCGCGGATTTTGATGGAAACCGGCAGATCGGTATTATTGCAGACTGCGGCGATGATTTCACGAGCCAATTCCGGTTGGGGCATCAGGGCGCAACCGGATCCGTGGCCGAAAACCTTTTTGGCGGGACAGCCGAAATTGATGTCGATGCCGTCGGGCTTGATTTCGGAAGTCACGATTTGAGCGGCTTTGGCGAAATGCGCCGGATCTTTCCCGAACAGCTGGACGACATAGGGACGTTCCGCGGAACCGGATTTAATTAACTCCAGGGTCTTCGCTGGCTTAAAAAACAGGGCGCTGACGCTGGCCATCTCGCTATAAGCCACATCACACCCGTTTTCCTGGCAAATCTGCCTGAAAGCGCTGTCGGTGATCCCAGCCATCGGTGCAATGGCTAGAATCGGCCTTTTCAATTGTTTCCAAAAATTTTGAGCCATAATCAGCTAATTATAGGGCTAATTTTAGGCAGAATCAAGTGCAACGCTAACTTTCTTTTGGCACACAAAAGAAAGTCATAAAGAAAATGGCGCATTGAAGTTTTCCGTTAGGAAAATTTAGCGGTGCAAAACAAAAAACTCCTTGCGGAGTTTTTTTTTGAGTTTTTTATTTCTCGATGATTCGAATTTCGCCTTCCGGAGTTTCTTCGATTTTGTAGCCGGCTTCGGTGATGGCTTTTTTCAGCTGCTCCAATTCTTCCGGTGAAATCGTGGGCATATGCTCGTGGCTATGTCCGCAACCGCAATGGTCTTCTTCAACTGGATTTTCATCGTGGCAATGTCCGCCGCAACATTCGTGCGGGGTTTCCACCGGCGCGTCCTTTTCTTCTTCGTGGTCGCATCCGCATCCGCAAGGGCTATTGTTCGTCATGCTATTTTTTCTTAATGATAAAATTATTGTCCTTGATATCTTCCACTATATAGCCGGATTTGTCAATCGTTTCGCGCAGTTCGTCGGATTTCTGGAAGTCTTTGTTTTGGCGGGCGGTCCTTCTTTCTTCAGCTAGCCGTATGATTTCGGCGGGAATCTCCTCGGGTTTTTCAAACGCAAGGCCGAGGACTTTCATAAAAACATCCAGAATTTTTTTGACTTCATCCGGGTTGCCTAGCATATTGCCATCAATCAGTTTATTGCCGTCCGTAATGACTTGGAAAATGACCGCTAGGGCTTTGGGCGTATTGAGGTCATCATCCATCGCCGCTTCGAAGGCTGTCTGATATTGTCTGATGTCTAATTTCTCATTCCCGCCAGCGGTGGATCTGCTGAGGCGGCCATAGAAATTGTCGATCGTTTCCAAATTCGCCTTGGCTTGATCCATCGCCTTCCAGGTGAAATTCAATTGGGTGCGGTGATGGGCGGAGAGCAGAAGCATCCGCAATTCCATCGGGGAATAACCTTTGCTTTTGATGTCTTCAAGCACGTAGAAATTATTTTTGGATTTGCTCATCTTGGCGCCATCAACTTTGAGGTGGCGGGTGTGGACCCAATAATTTACGAATTTGGCGCCGGTCGCGCATTCGGTTTGGGCGATTTCCGCTTCGTGGTGCGGGAAGATATTGTCTTCGCCGCCGGTATGGATGTCCATCGTGTCTCCCAGATATTCCGTGCTCATCGCCGAACATTCGATGTGCCAGCCCGGATAGCCGACCGACCAAGGCGAATCCCAGCGCAACAAGTGTTCCTTGGGCGCCTTGAGCCAGAGGGCGAAATCCCAAGGATTTTTTTTGTCCGGATGTTCTTCCAGGCGCGCGCCGACTTGCAGGTCTTCCAATGTGTTGCCGGACAGTTTGCCATAATCGGCGAATTTCGTGACATCAAAAAAAACGTTGCCGTTGGATTCGTAGGCGAAACCTTTTTCAATCAAAGTCGAAATTATGCGGATCATTTGCGGCACGTGGGCGGTGGCACGCGGAAAATAGTGGGCGGGCAGGATATTCATCGCTTTTTCCGTAGCGTGGAAATATTCCTCATAAAAATCGACGATTTCCGCCGGGGTCTTTTTTTCGCGCAGAGCTTTTTTCTCGATCTTGTCTTCGCCTGAATCGCCTTGGGCCACATCATCGGCAGTCAGATGCCCGACGTCGGTGATATTTTTGATTTGGCGCACTTCATATCCGGAATATTCCAAATAGCGCCGCAAAATATCCGGCGTCGTATAGGAACGGATATTGCCAAGATGGATGTAGTCATAGACCGTCGGTCCGCAGACATACATCGAAACCTTGCCGGGATTGATCGGTTTGAATTCTTCTTTCTGGCGCGTCAGGGTATTGTAGAGTTTAAGCATAAACCGAATTTTAAATTTTAAGTTTTAAATTATAAATGAAATCAAAATTTTAAAATTAATTAATTTTAAATCAATTTAAAACTTAAAACTTATAATTTAAAATTACCGATTCAGATCCACTTCTTGACCTTGAATATGACGAAAGTGATGATGGCGATCAGAAACATCGTGCCGGTGTGGATCGCGAAGGCGTGCGGGCTTTTGCCGAAAGGGATGTCGGCGCTCATAGCCAGGATATTGGAATAGACGGTCATCGGCAACATCACCGCGGAAAAGATGGTCAAGACCTTCATAGTCAGGTCCAGCTTGTTGGAAAGTAGGGAATTGTTGGTAGCTTCCAGCGATTCGATGGTTTCCTTGGCGCTTTCCAGGGCGTTCCAGACCCGGATGTTGGTGCCGATCAAATCTTGGAAATATGGCCGGAGTTCGCGGTCTATCAGTTTGTAATCCCGCTGGATGAGGGATTCCAGGACGGAGCGTTGCGGTTTCAGCGTCCGGCGGAAATTCAGGATGTCGCGTTTGACGATGGAAATTTCCAGGACCATATCTTTTTCATTGCCGGCGAAAATTTCGGTTTCGATGTGATCCAGGTTCCTGGAGATGTGGTCCAATTTCGGAAAGCAGGATTCCAGAAGCATTTCGATCAAGAAGCGCAATAAGGTCGCCGGGGAGTTTTCCATATATTGGGATCTTTTTTTCCGGTCATTTTTCAATTCGGCGAAAAATTCGGTCAGCTGCCAGATGTCCTCGTCGTGGGCCGTTATCAGGGCGTCTTCCGTGATGACGATGTCCAGTTCGCCCGGATAGGTTTTTTTCAGGTTGACGTCGAAAAGCGGGACGTGGATGGTGAGAAAAAGGGCGTTGTCATATTCCGCCGCTTTTGGCCGCAAGGTCGGCGTGGAAAATTCTTCCACGACCAAGGGATGCAAGTTGAATTTTTTCTGGATCTTCAGGATGTCGTCGGCATTGGGCTCGCGGATGTCGAACCAAGTGAATTTGCCGGATTTGAGTTGTTGCATAAATTGGAGGCTAGATTGTTATTAAGATCGGACTGTCGCTATTATTCTATCAGAAAAATCCGTTTGACAAAAGGGCGGATTTGTATAAGAGTTATGCTATGAAGAAAATCGTTTTGTTGTTTATCAGGATTTACCAGAAAACCATCTCGTTGGACCATGGAATTTTCAGCCGGTTTTCAAATACGCTGGGTTGCCGCTTCCATCCGACTTGTTCGGAATATACCTACCAGGCCGTGGAACGCTTCGGAATCTTCAAAGGCGTCTGGTTGGGTTCGAAACGCGTGCTCCGGTGCCACCCTTGGAATGACGGGGGGTTCGATCCGGTGCCGGGGAAAGACAGAAAAAAATAACATTTTTTATATGTACAGGACATTGACAACGGAACAAGGGCGCACGCGAGTGCATTTTTCAACACTATCAAGTGAGGAAAAAGATGAGTAATGACAAAAGCAGGGGAATTGATGGGAAGCAACACAGAAAAAAAACAGCGGTTAAATCGGTGGTGCAAAAAGAAAGTCTGCCATCCCAGGTGGATATTGATTGTGCGGCGCAATCCTTTTGTTGCGTTCGCGGAGATGAATTGAAGCAAAACGGTTTTGCGGTTAGCTTCGCCAACTGCATCGGTAATATTTTTTCGGAAAAAGATCCTGTTTGCAAGGAGTGCGGGGTGTGCGAACGTATTTCACGCGCGTATCCCAAGCTGGGATTATCCTATTTGGCAGATCTGATTCTGGAAGAAGAGTCTGACTTTATTTCCGCTGTCATTTGATTTTCTACAGATAAAGGACCGTCACGGGTATCGTTTCCGTGACGGCTCTTTTTTATTTATTTGACCTGTAATCGGAAAGTGATAAAATTAATTCAAGAAAATCCAGCTGTAAAAATTGAAGAAGGGGCCCGTATTTTTACTAACTCAAAAATGAGGAGAGAAGGTATGGCAAACCAAGAGGTTAATCCGAGGTGTGGCAATATTGTAAAATCATTGGCTTGTAAAAAAGCCGCGAGGAACAATGCGCGTGCGTGTATCGGGTGCAAACACAATAAGTCGGCGCGGATGATTGTCAGTTCGTCTGGCAAAAAATCCGCCAGAAGTTCATCCATGCATGTATAACATGGTATTTGTCGGTCAAACCGACAGCTAGGGTAAACCGGATTCCGGTTTACCCTCGTTTTTTTTGATAATCTTGACAGGGGATAAAAACCGTATAAAATACAAATTAGCACTCACTCTTGACGAGTGCTAAAGGATGCTATACAATGGAAATACGGAATAAGATAAGTATGGATTTCCGCATATGTGTAAATTTGTAATTGATTTGTATTTTTAGCGTATGGATAAAAGGCAACAAGAAATTTTGGCAGCTATCATCGAGGAATATACCGATTCCGCGGTTCCGGTCGGGTCAAAAATCCTGGTGGAAAAATACGGTTTTGATCTGAGTCCGGCGACTATCCGCAACGATATGGTCAAGTTGGAAGAGGACGGATTCTTGCATCAGCCGCACATCAGCGCCGGGCGGATTCCGACTGATAAGGGCTATAGATATTTCGTCGAGGAAATTATGGGTGACGCGGAACTGTCTTTGGCGGACCAAAAAAAATTGCAAACGGAACTTTTGAAACTTAAGGCCCAGCACCAGCGGCTTTCCCGTACGACCGCGAAACTGTTGTCCGGTATGAGCGGCAACCTGGCGATCAGCACGATGGAAAAGGATTTTTCCGATTTCGGCATCCGCGAACTGCTGGAGAAGCCGGAATTCCAGGAAGTGGATGAATTTTGCAAAGTGGTGGAAGCCTTGGATTATATCGATGAGAACGTGGATTTCATTTTGAAAAATGTCAAAGAGGGCGAGACGAAAATTTTCATCGGCAAAGACAATCCGATCAAAGGGATAAATAATTGTTCGATGGTAGTTTCACCGTACACGACCAAATCGGGCGACAAGGGCGTGCTGGCCATCATCGGTCCGAAAAGGATGAAATATGCCGAGAACAAGTCGCTGCTCAACTATGTCCGGAAACTTTTAAGTGCATCGGTTGTAGTAGTATTGATAATCAGCGGTATGTGATTTAGTAGCGTGGGATATAGGACAAATAATTCATAATTGTAAATATATGCCAAACAAAGATAAAAAAGATTTCAGCGATAAACTAGAGCAAGAAGACAGGTTTGAGGAAAAAGAAGCGGAAAAAGAAGCGATTGAGGAAATCGAGGGGGAGGCCGCTATGCCGAAAGAAGAAGGCACAATAGAGATTGAGAATACTGACGGGCCGATGAGCAAGGAAGACGAATATCTCAACGGTTGGAAAAGGTGCCAGGCTGATTTTGAGAATTACAAAAAAAGGCAAGCGGAATCACAGAAAGATTTGATCCGTTATTCCACCCAAAATGTCATCTTGCAAATTTTGCCGGTGATCGATAATTTCCATGCTTCAACCGGGCATATCCCGGAAGATCAGAAAGAAAATCCGTGGGTGACCGGCATAATGTATATCCAAAAACAACTCGAACAAGTTTTGACGGATAATGGGGTGATCGAAATGGAAACCAAGATCGGCGACAATTTCGATCCGGCCCGGCACGAAGCGGTCGAAGACAGGGAATGCAAATCTTGCAAAAGCAAAGATTATAAATTCAAGAATAAAATCAAGAAGATCGTGACCCGCGGCTATCAGATGGGGGATAAGGTGGTGAGGGTGGCGCGGGTGATAGTGGAATAATTTTTGGAAATGTTCGTTGAAATAAAAAAATCGGACGAGCTCAAGAGTTGAGTCGTCCGGGATGGCGGCGGGTAATGAGACTTTTTTACATCGCGCCGTTGCGATGTAGAAAGTTCGCAATCTGACCGAAATGTCGGCCAAATTGCAGGAATGCGATTTTTACATCGCCGGTGTTCGCGCCAAGACGTCTGGCGACGAGAGCAACATACTGCGCATCGTTAACTCGCTTCATTTTTACCTCCCGGTAAAAAGGATTAATAAAAAAGTAGAAACAACTGATTAGAACATAGCAGAAAACTCTGATTTTGTCAACTGTTTATCTTTCCAGCCTCCAAAGCGATTTGGGGATTGGAATAAATAACCAGTAATAATTTAATCCGAACCTAGGTTTCAAAAATTTTGCCTATCTGCAGAAAGCAAACGTTTGATGAAACCGAAAGTTCAGAAAAATAAAGAATATGGGAAAAGTATTAGGGATCGACCTGGGTACGACCAATTCTGCGATGTCAGTCGTGGAAGGCGGCAGTCCGGTCATCGTCGAGAACAAAGAAGGCGTGCGCACCACCCCTTCGATGATCGCGATGTCCAAAACCAATGAAAGATTAGTGGGGCTTTTAGCCAAGCGCCAAGCCGTCACCAATCCGGAGAACACATTGTTTTCCATCAAACGGTTGATCGGGCGTCATTTCGATGACGCGGAAGTGCAACGCGATATGAAAACGATGCCGTATAAGATCGTGAAGTCTGGCGAAGGCGTCAAAGTCCTGATGGGCGGCAAAGAATATACGCCGCAGGAAATTTCCGCGATGGTGTTGGGCAAATTGAAAGCGGACGCGGAAGAGAAATTGGGGCAATCCATCACCGAAGCGGTCATCACAGTGCCGGCCTATTTCGACGACTCGCAAAGGAAAGCCACCATCGAAGCGGGTGAAATCGCGGGACTCAAAGTTTTGCGCATCATCAACGAACCGACCGCAGCGGCTTTGGCCTATGGCTTCAATAAAAAGAAAGATGAAAAAATCGCAGTCTATGACCTCGGAGGCGGAACGTTCGATATTTCCATCTTGGAAGTTTCCGAAGACACGGTAGAGGTCAAATCGACCAATGGTGACACCCATTTGGGCGGTGACGACTTCGACCAAGTTCTGATCCACTGGATTATCGACGAATTCAGAAAGCAAGAAGGCGTTGATCTGAGCAAGGATCCGTTGGCGTTGCAGAGAATCAAAGAATCGGCGGAAAAAGCCAAGATCGAACTTTCAACCGCGATGGAAACCGAAATCAATCAGCCGTTCATTACGGCGGATGCTAATGGTCCGAAACATTTGGTAATGAAAATCACCCGCGCGAAACTGGAAGAACTTGTCGGCGACCTGGTAGAAAAAACTTTGGAACCGACCAAGAAGGCTTTGACGGATGCGAAATTGTCAGTATCCGACATCAATGAAGTCGTGCTGGTCGGAGGAATGACCCGGATGCCGTTGGTTTTGCAAACCGTCGAGAAATTCTTCGGCAAGAAACCGAATATCTCGGTCAATCCGGATGAAGTGGTAGCGATGGGCGCGGCGATCCAGGGCGGAGTTTTGCAAGGCGACGTGAAAGACGTGCTGTTGCTGGACGTAACGCCGCTTACGCTTGGAATCGAAACGATGGGTGGAATCAGGACTCCCCTGATTGATCGCAACACGACGATCCCGGCGGCCAAATCACAGACATTTTCTACCGCGGCTGACAACCAGCCATCCGTGGAAATCCATGTCTTGCAAGGCGAGCGGGAAATGGCGGCGGACAACAAGACGCTTGGAAGATTCATCTTGGACGGCATCCCGCCATCACCAAGGGGCATCCCGCAAATCGAAGTGACTTTCGATATCAACGCGAACGGCGTCCTGTCGGTCAAGGCTAAAGACAAGGCGACTGGCAAAGAACAATCCATCCGCATCGAAGCTTCCACCGGTCTTTCCAAGGATGAAATCGAGAAGATGAAGAAAGACGCCGAGGCGCACGCGGAAGAGGATAAGAAGAAGAAAGAAAACGTCGAAGCGAAAAATATGGCGGACACTTTGGTCTTCACTACTGAAAAAGCGCTCCGCGATGCTGGTGATAAGGTTTCTGAGGATAAGAAAAAACCAGTTCAGGAAAAAGTTGAAGCGCTGAAGAAAGTCAAAGACGGCGACGATATCGAAGCGATCAAGAAAGCCACCCAGGAACTTTCCCAAGAAGCGCAAAAGATCGGCGAAGAACTCTACAAAGCCGCGCAACCCGCCCAGCCGGCAGGAGGCGCAGCCGGAGGGGAAGCGCCGAAAGAAGGCGACGCTCCGAAGGAGGCGGAGACTGAGAAGCCGGAGGATAAGAAATAGTTGATATAGAAAAAGCGAGGTGAAAACCTCGCTTTTTTTGTGCTACAATTGAGGAATGGAAAACGCGACCAATATGTCCGATAGGACGAATAAGGCGGATAGCTCTGGCAATGGCGATAGCTTGTTTTTTGCTCACGGCGGCTATCGCGACTTGAAATCATTCCAGATGGCAACTTTGGTGGTTGATTTGAATGTTGAGTTTTGCGAGCGCTATATTGACAAGCGAAGCCGGACGCATGACCAAATGACCCAGGCGGGCAGAAGCGGCCGGCAAAATATCGCGGAAGGGAGTCAGGCGGCAGGAACTTCAAAAAAGACCGAATTGAAATTGACCAGCGTGGCGCGGGCGAGTTTGGAGGAACTGCTTTTGGACTATGAAGACTATCTGCGCCAACACCGTTTGCGGATTTGGATGAAAGAATCGCAAGAAGCTAAGGCAGTTAGAAATCTTGCTTACGGCAAGGATAAGTCCTGTTTGTCCTATTCGTCGTATTTGGAAAATCCAGAACAAGGCGCGAACATGATGATCTGCCTCATCCACCAAACGAACTATCTCTTGGACATGCAGCTCAAAAAATTAAGTGAAGAATTTTTGGCGCAAGGAGGATTCACGGAAAGGCTGTATAATAAGAGGCAGGAATATAGAAGGACTTGATAAAAATCCATAAAAACAATTTTTCTAACTTCAGCCGGGATGAATGTACGAACTATTTTCCCATCGAAAGTTCCTGCCGGGGGTAAGCAATTTAATACGTATTAAAGTAAGTATTAAATAAATAAGCTGTGGCTGGATAATTTTCTGGCATCATTTGAAAAGCAGGTTGGCAGAGGCTAAGCGGATTGGTCTTCAGACGCAATATTATAAAAAGTAGGGAAGCCTACTTTTTTAATCGAAAAATTGACTTATGGCATATTCTATATTAGTTTATATCTGATGTTATTTCGGATGTGTTTTTATTTCAAGCTAAAAAGGCCATTGTGCCAAAGGAGGAAGAGATGCCGCGGGAAAAAACTACGTTTAAACCGTTGAGTGGCAGAAAGTTCCGTTGCAACCAGACCAGCGAGATAGTCAAGGCTGGAAAAACCGCGTCGTATCGTCGGGCGCGGGATATGAAAATGTTGAATCAAGGCAAGGAAAAGGCCTTGAAAAAACAAGCAAAAGTGAAACAAGCGGAGAAGAAAACGGACCGCGAATCAGTTTACGGCAGACATTCAGCTATTAGCTGGGACTGGTAACGCATTGCTGATCCGGAAATGGTCAGTCAGTAAATGAAAGGCGCATAAAGCGCGGACGGGCGGATTCTTAGCAGAGAATCCGCCCGCTTTTATCGTATGTATAGCGAGGACGGTCCTCGGCCAAAACTGAAACTTGCCATAAACCGACATTTGTCATAGCATAGAATCGTTCTTTGATATGGAATGGGAAATGATAAGTTTCTTGTGCGGATATAAACCCAATGATGGAGGTATTTTTATGGCGGAAGGATTTTTGATGCGTTCAGTGAACATATTATGCGAAAGATGTAACACGGTTCAAGATGTCCCCTTGGTGCGTGATAACGCCGGATATTACCACAATCCGAAAGAGTGTGTTTGCAATTCTTGCGGGAGGCATTTTCTTATCAATGGAAGATTGTGCGCCTATGGGATAAAAACTTTTTCTGAGGTTTTTGGAAGCGATAATCCTGAAAAGTCCAAATCCAAGCATTTCAAAATAGGATACAGTGATGAAGCGGTTATGATGGTCCATCCATACGAGCTTCCTGATTTAATGGAGGTTGAACCGTTGGATCCGAGGGAGATCAATTGTGATTATGCCAGGATCCGCGAGCGTTTTTTGAAAGGCATGCATGAATGAAGTTTGCAGTCTTGGCGCCGTATGAAGCGCAAACGGGCGGATCCTCCTTTGAGTATCCGCCCTTTTTTATTTTATGCTACAATCAAGGTATGACAAATTGGACAGCAAGGCGGATTTACGGAAAGGTTGTATAATAAGAGAAATGGAAGAGGAAAACATTGAATTGAATAAAATAAAAATGTGGGTGAAAAAATATTGGATTTACTGGCGGATGGAAGGGTGAAAAAACAGGGCCGGATAAATCCCAGAAAAACAATAAAGAGTCCAAGGTTGTTTTAAACGTGAAGAAATATCTTTGGCTTATGGGGAAATTAAATGGACTAAAAACGGAAAAACCAGGATTGTTCGATGAAGAGAAAATCCGTTATGAAATGGGAGCGGTGCGGGATTATGATGACCATGAATTGATAATGAAAATAAATAATTGTACGGAGGACGCCATTAGAAATAAGCCTATTATGTATATGGCAATAAATATAGAGGCTTGGAACAGGAATATTGCAGAAAATAAATAAAGCCATTTTGCAAGACGGCGTTCATACTTATGGAAGATTTATCACAGAAAATCGAATATGTCCTGGGCGACTACGGATTTTTTTTGGATGGGGTTTTCCAAAATTTGGAAAAGTCCGGTTTTTTCTTGGATGAATTTGCGGAATTGGACTACATCGCGTACCGGACGGACAGCATGGAAAAATATGAAGAAGTGAAAAGCAAAATGGCCGGCTTCGCTAAGAAGTATGATGAAAAGATGTTCAATGGCAGATCGGTTTTCGTTTGCCGCTTGGAAACACCGATTGAATATGGAAGATTTTCAATCGCGGGCATCGAATTGTTGGCGCCTAAGGAAAACAACAAACACAAGAACGGATTGGAGCACGCCGAGTTCGTGACCAAGGCGGCGCTTCCGGAATTCCGAGAAAAGCACGGCGATATCGATTTTGATTTGGATGCGTATGACAGGGAGGAAAATCCGGAGTTGGAAGTCAAATTCGAAGGTTGCGCCGTAAAATTCCATACCCGAAGCTTGTTAGGGATTAGAAAAATATAATGATCGGATTTTTCAAAAAATTTCCGGAAATCAAAGCGGTCATGTCGGAAAAGGCGGACGGCTCGATGAAGCTTCTGCCGGGCGGGGAGAATGACGGCAATCGGAACGGATTTTTCGCTAAAATAGGCATTGGGGAAAATCAGGTTTTTAGCGCTGATTTGACCCATTCGAGCAATGTGCGAAAAGTTTCGACGGATAGTCCGCTGATTTTTTCCGATACGGATGCTTTGGTTGCGATAGGGAAAAACCGCTTTCTTTCAGTTACGGTAGCGGATTGTTTGCCTATTTTGTTTTATGAAAACAAGCGGGGGATCGTCGGCATCGCGCACGCCGGCTGGCGCGGACTTTTGGCTGGCGTCGTTGAAAATACGATCGCGGAAATTTCGGCACTCGGCGGTTCGCCGGAGAACCTTCATGTGGCAATCGGTCCGGCTATTGAAAAATGCCATTTCGAAATCAAGGAAGACGTTCTTGGCAATTTCAAGGATTACGCGGACCATATAGAAAAAAAAGATGGGAAATATTTCGTGGATTTGAAAGGTATCGCCAAAGGCAAGATTTCCAGCCAAGGGGTTCCGACTGGTAACATCGAAGATACCGGCCATTGCACTTACTCCGACCCGGATCTGTTTTCCTATCGGCGCGACAAGCCGGAAACCGTCGAAGCGGGAATCGTCCTGATCGGTTTGATATGAAAAATCCATCAACTCTGTTTCCGATACAGACCGCCTCCTCACGCCGTAAATATCTAGCGGATATTCCTTTTGTGTAAAAAATCGGCAAAAAATCGATTTCCACCAGGCTGGTTTTCGTGCTAAAATAAACCTAGACCGTTTTGGTCAAACAAGCGATTTGGGAGGGGCGCCGGAAATTTACAGGCTGAGCGTTGCCAAGGCATAATCCGTTTTTTATCGATAAATATTATGGACAAAAATGCAGGCGAAAAACCGCGGCGTCCGTTCGTGACTATCTGTTCGGGGATGTCGGTAGATGGCAAGATAAGCAACTACAAGAGGGAATGCTCGGCGATTTCGTCGTGCGATGACCGCGAGATGCTCTATGATCACCGGGTCGAAGCGGACGCGGTGATGATCGGCGGCAATACGCTCCGGTTGGATGATTCCGGATTGACGGTCAAGACGGATGAACGCAGGCAAAAAAGGATCGCTTTGTGCAGGACCGCCGAGCCGATGAAAATCGTCGCCATATCCGACGCCGACGATCTCAATGTTTCCGGGGATTTTTTCGACAAAGGCGAGGGAAAGAAAATCGTTTTTACGACCGCCAAGACTTCGGCCGGAAAAATAAAGGAATTGGAGGGGAAGGCGACGGTGCACGTAATGGCGGGAGACAGGGTCGATATTGAAAAAGCTTTGGAAATTTTGTCGGCGGCCGGCGTCAAATCCCTGTTGGTCGAGGGCGGGGGAGAATTGATTTCCTCTCTTCTGGAAAAGGATTGCGTCGATGAGATCGATTTGAAAATCGGCAATTTGATCCTAGGCGGGCGGAATACGGCGACCTTGGTCGACGGGGACGGCTTTGACGCGCTAAGCGCCAAAAAAGTCGAATTCATAAAAGTCGAACAACATCCTAATTTCCTCATTTTGAAAATGCGGATGGTGAAGCAGGCATCGGTTTGATAAAAAATTAATTTGAATCTATGGGTTTTAAAGGAATGGAAATCTGGTCCGATCAGGGATCGCCAAAACAGGATGAAGGCGCTAAATTGCTGGGACATAATAGGCCGCCATCCGCGGATAAGGCCGGACATTATAAGTTGGTGGAATATCAGGGCCCCGCATCCGAAAAGGATGGTGACCCGGATGGTAAATTCGTCTTGGTTTCGTATGCCGATGGCCAGGAACATTCGGATGGAAAAATGGACGAAGCGGAGCAATTAAGGGACAAGGTTAAGCACTTGGAAATTTTATATAAAGATATCCAACAAGTGGCGGCGGATATGCTGGAAGTCAAAGGCGAGGAAGATTTGGCTATGAAACTTTCCAAACTGGCCGAACTTTTGACCGAGGTTTTGAAAAATAACGGATTGGATTGGATGTCGATCAGATTGACGAAGGACAAACAATCAAGCGTAAGCGTGGATCTGGGTGCGAATGACTTGGCTAGCGGATTCGTAAATCTGCTGAAAAAAATGGTGATAAAAACCAATATCCTGGATAAGGCTTATGACGTGGAAACATTGAAAGAAATAATCGCGGATATCGTCAAATTGATCGGTGTGATTTTGAAAATTAACGGCATAACCTGGAAAAGGGTCAAGCAGATAAAAAATGAACAGACCAAGATTCAGGAAGACAAGGATGCTGAAGAAATAAGGACGTTGCTCAAATCATACGATGTTAAATTTTGAGGGTAATAGATTTTTTTAAAAAAAATATGGAATTGGAACATTTCGAAACTAATTTGGCCAAAGAAAAAATATATCCGAAACTGGTGCGCGACAACATTCCGGAAGTTGTAGGGCAAAAAACCGGCAAGGAAGTCAAGACGCGGATCCTGGAGGGCGATCAGGAATATTTGGAATTCCTGCTCAAGAAAGTCGAGGAAGAGGCATATGAATTGGCGCACGCGGAAGGGCGCGAACATTTGGCGGAAGAGGTCGCGGATGTGATGGAGATTTTGGATAGCCTTTTGGAATTGAACGGTTTGAGTTGGGAAGAAATCATGAAAATCAAACAAGCCAAGGCGGAAGAAAGGGGCGGATTCAAGAAAAGGATTTTGATGCTGGAAGAAGTTTAGATGGTAAAAATCCAGGCTTTTGATTTGAAATTAAAACAGGGACAAACATAAACTATGTCTGTCCCTGTCGGTGGCGGAAGGTTTTTTAGCTTTTCAGTGTTTTCCGCTGGGGAGGGTATTTTGGCCACAAATCGTGGCTATGGAATAATATCGCATCAAGGAAGATACTTCCTTCCTCTTCGGTCAGTGGAATGTTTTGGGCGTGGATATCCGCGAATATCCTATCCACCATCGCTACCAGCGTTATGGCAGTTTTGTTCCGAAGAGTCTTTTTTACCAATATACTCGAGTTGACTTCCATAAGGACACCCTCCTGGAATTTTTTTAAAATTCTTATATGTAAACCAGCGATTTATTTTAGCACAAACAGGAATTTTGTCAATCTTCGGTTTTGGCCGGGTCGTTTTTTTGTGCTAAGATGAAAGGAGTTAATTTGCCTGGGTAGAGCGGGTGCTATTATGTATTATTTATATATGCTTATCTGCCGGGACGGAACCATCTATACCGGCATCACGGTCGATTTGGAACGCCGGATCGCGGAGCATAACGATTCCAAACTGGGAGCTAAATATACCAGCGCGCGCCGGCCGGTCAGACTGGTCTATTCTAAAAAATTCAAAAACCGTTCAGCCGCGTCCAAGGAAGAAGCGCGCGTCAAAAAAATGTTCCGGGAAAAGAAGTTGGAACTAATCAATTCAAACGGATAAAAATAAATATGGAAAAAAACAACCTGGTTTTTTTGGATACCGAAACGACCGGCATCGGAGCGGACGGACGCTTGTGCCAGGTCGCCTATAAATTCAACGGCACGGAATCCGAGTCGCTTTTCAAGCCGCCGGTGCCGATCGAAATCGAGGCGATGGCGGTGGCTCACATCACCAATAAAATGGTGGCGGACAAAGAACCTTTCGCTGATTCGCAAATGAAAAAAGATTTGCAGGTCCTGTTTGCAGCTGGCAATATTTTGGTGGCCCATAACGCCGCGTTTGACGCGGAAATGCTGCGCCGCGAGCAAGTCGAAGTCAAAAAGACTATTGATACCTATAAAGTGGCCCAGGATTTGGACGTGGACGGGGAAATTCCCAAATACAACTTGCAATATCTGCGCTACTATTTCGATTTGGAAGTGGAAAACGCCCCGGCCCACGACGCGCTGGGCGACGTGCGGGTTTTGGAAAGGTTGTTCGAGTATTATTTCCAAAAAATGCTGGCGGAATCGGGAAGTGAAGAAAAGGTGCTGGAGCGGATGCTGGAAATCTCGGCCAGGCCGATTTTGATCAAGAAGTTCAACTTCGGGAAATATAACGGCGAGAAGGTGAGTGAAGTGGCCAAGAAAGACGCGGGCTATTTGAATTGGCTGTTCAACCAGAAAGTCATGGCCCGCGAGCAAGGCATCGAAAATGATGAAAACTGGATTTATACTTTGGATTCATATTTGAATCCGAACAAACTGTTCTGAAAAAGAATATCGGACAGTGAAGATTGTAGTATGGAAAGTAATTATTAAGCGAAAATAAAATGAAAACAGCAGAAAATTTGCAGGCGGCTTTCGCGGGCGAATCACAGGCTAATCGTAAATATCTGGCCTTCGCTAAAAAAGCGGAAACGGATGGGCAAAAAGGTTTGGCGCAGCTTTTCCGCGTGGCGGCGGAAGGCGAGACGATCCACGCGCTCGGGCATCTGGCTGTCCTGGGCGGAGTCGGCGATTCCAAAGCTAATTTGCAAGCGGCTATCGATGGCGAGACGCATGAGTTCACCGAGATGTATCCGCGATTTATCGAAGAGGCTCAGTCGGAAGGGGAAGGCGCGGCTGTTCTCAGTTTCCAGCGGGCCAATGAAATCGAAAAAGAGCACGCCAAACTTTTCCAGGAGGCTTTGGCCCAAGAAGGCGATATCGCCGAGCAGACATATTATGTTTGCGGGGTTTGCGGCCACGTAGAAATCGGCGCGAAACCTGAAAAATGTCCGGTTTGCGGGGCGCCAAAGGATAAATTCAAAGAAATCGTTTAGGAAAAGGCGTTATCCCGATAATATGGTTTTTGCCGATATTGTCCGGATGGTAAAAATTTGCTAAGATAACCCTATGAGCATCAAAAAAAGAAATAAGAGAATGCATATGATATGGGTGATGATTTCCATATTGGCTGTTTTGGCAATGGTCGGATTCACGATCGCTCCGGCTTTATTATATACGTAATAGCCCGATAACTTTTGGAAATTATGGGTAATAAGAGCTGGTATAGTTCCATAAGCGTGAAAATCGGATTATTGTCCGGAGCCGTCATCCTGATTTTCGTCGGTACGGCGATTTATAAGGAGACGATTAAAAAAAATCAGATACAAGCTGAAATCGACCGGTTACGGGAAGAAGCGGACAAAATCAGTAAAAAAAATTCCATTATCCAGGACAAGATCGCCTATTTCCAAAGCAAGGACTATATGGAGATGGAAGCTAAGGATAAGTTGAATTTGAAAAGTCCTGATGAGCAGGTGATAATCGTGAAGCCAGGAATGGCAACGAAAGAAATTCCCGCTGAGCCGTCGGTTCAAGTGGAAAAACCCGAAGTCAAAGTGGTAGTCGCTAACCATATGAAATGGTGGAACTATTTTTTCAAATATTGATTCCGGCGGATGGTTCCGAAATGATGATCGATTGGAATAATAAGATATGAAGAAAGCCAAGGTGGAAAAAAAAATAAAACCCCGGACGATCGCCTATGCCTTTTTGGTCATAGCGTTGGTTTATGTGATGGTTATCTGCGTTTTTCTGTATGGATTCGGGAAGCGTAATTTTTTGGTGGATGGCGCGGTCAGATATCTGCCTTTCCCGGCAGCCGTTGTCGGCCGGGGCGCTTTTGTGAGCGTGCGGGAACTGGACGGGAATCTCAGCGCGGTCAAGCGTTTTTATGAAAGCCAAGATTTTTCCGACATCGGCCTTAGGGTTGATTTTACGACCGGGGATGGACAAAAAAGATTGAAGATAAAAGAGAAGGATATTTTCAATAAATTGATCGAGGATCGGATAATCGAGCATTTGGCTGCCGGGCGCGGCATAACCATAACGAAAGAAATGGCTTCGCAAAATGTACAAAGAGAAATGGACCGCTATGGGAACGGTTCGGAAGTCGAAAAAACCCTAGATGGCTTGTATGGTTGGAATATCGAGGAATTCAAAGAAAAAATCGTTAAGCCGGATATGTATCGGGATGAATTGGATAAGAGTTGGAGAGCGACGGAGGGCGATTTCGTGAAAGCTGAAGCTAAAATATCTGAAGCGCGGAAAGCGGTCGATAGTGGCAAGGATTTCGCCGAAGTGGCTGAAAAATATTCCGAAGGGGATAGCGCGAAAGACGGAGGGGATTTGGGTTGGTTTACAGCCGATCAGATGATGCCGGAAATCGCCATATCGGCTTTTATGATGAAAAAAGGCGATCATAGTGATGTGATTGAAAGTCCGATCGGATTCCATCTCATCCGGATTGACGATAAGAAGACCGAAGACGGTGTCGATAAGGTGAAAATCAGGCAGATTATGGTGCGGACAAAAAGCTTTGCCGATTGGCTGCTGGAGCAAGAAAAAGATATGGATGTCCGTTTGTTGCTCAAGGATTATTATTGGGATAAGGAAACGGGATCGGTCAGGTTCAAAGACGCTGAGATGGATGAATTCGAAAAAAATCTGGATAAGAACTCAGCTGGCGACATATCAGTGATGTTTCAATAGGGTTATTAATTAAAATTAAAACAATCCAATTAAGCCGATCCGAAAAAGCCCAGCTTTGCGGAAACTTAAGCGGATAAACAAAAAGATGTCAAAAGCAGTTGTAAACGATGAATTGTGTATCGGGTGCGGAACTTGCGAGTCGCTTTGCCCGTCAGTCTTTAAAATCGAGGATGGTAAGTCGCACGTCTTGACGGATGAGTGTGGAGATTGCGATTGCCAGGAGGCGGCTGATAGCTGCCCGGTCAGCGCGATTACGATCAAATAACTGATTCCTATCGACAGAAGACCTACTTTTTTGTTTCAAGCCTGAAAGTGTTTTTTGTCGCGAAAAAAATAACAATTAATGTCTGCCCTGGATAGTTTTTTCGATTATGCTCGGCAGCGCCAATGCGTATGGAAATAATAAATGAGCCAATCCAAGGTGGAGCCGAATCGGACGCCTATCGGCCGGCGCCGAAAAAAAAAGCCGGTTTGTTGATCGGAATGTTTTTTTTGATTGTGGGGACGGTTTTGATTTCATCGGTCTTCGGAGCGACTTTCGGTTTTTTGGCCGGGAGCGTACCGAAAAGCTTTTTGCCGGATAAGTTGACCGGACTTCTTGGTATTTCAAGTGGAGTTAAGAATCCGGAAGTGATCAAACAGCGGATCGTGGAAGAAGATTCAGCCGTTATCGACGTGGTGGAAAAAAAATCTCCGGCCGTGGTCAGTATCGTGATCAGTAAAGATATCTCACAGATCCGGGGATCGCTGCCTTTTGATTTGCGGAATTTTTTCGGGCAAGGTATGGATCAATTCGGTTCAAGCGATAGCGCGACGGATGGGAATCAAAAGAAAAAAGTCGGCGGCGGGTCAGGTTTTCTGGTCACGGAGGATGGTATGGTAGTTACGAATAAGCACGTCGTTTCCGATGCTTCGGCTGAATATACGGTTATGACGAACGACAATAAGGAGCACGCGGCAAAGATTTTAGCAGTGGATCCGGTCAATGATATCGCGGTTATCAAAATCGAAGGCCAGGGCTATCCGACGCTGGACTTGGGTGACTCCGATTCTTTGAAGATCGGACAATCCGTGGTCGCTATCGGCAATTCGCTGGGCGAATTTTCCAATACTGTCAGCAAAGGTATTGTTTCCGGTTTGGGAAGAAGCTTGACCGCTTCCGGCGGGCAGGGGCAAACGGAGAAGTTGAGTGATATAATCCAGACTGACGCGGCGATCAATCCGGGTAATTCCGGCGGTCCTTTATTGAATATCGATGGCGAGGTGGTGGGAATCAATGTGGCGATGGCGCAAGGCGCCCAAAATATCGGATTCGCTATTCCAGCCAATCAAATCAAGCGGGTTGTCGAACAAGTGAAAACGACCGGGAAAATCACCGCGCCGTATCTCGGAGTGCGTTATGTCCCGATTGATGATGAAATTAGAAAAGCATTCAATTTTTCCTATGATTATGGCGTGTTGGTGGTGCGAGGCGACAGGGTGACGGACTTCGCGGTCATTCCGGGATCACCGGCGGACAAAGCCGGCATAACCGAAAACGATGTCATACTGGAAGTTAACGGAGAGAAGGTTAATGGTGCCAATAGCCTCAGCGGGCTGGTTGCCAAATATAATATAGGAGATAGCATAACTTTGAAGGTTTGGCACAAAGGGGACGTCAAGGATGTAGTATTGGTATTGGCGGAAAAAAAATAAAGGCGGGGATAAGTTTATGAATATAGACAGGCTTACGATTAAAAGCCAGGAAGCATTACGAAATTCACAAGAACTTGCGATTGTCAAAGGCCAGCAGCAGGTGGATGTTTTCCATCTGTTGCATTCGTTACTGGCGCAAGATAATTCCATCGTACCCGTGATCGTGAAAAAAATGGAAATCGATATCCAGGCTTTGAAAAATAAAGCGATGGTGGAAATTGATAAATTCCCGAAAACTTCCAGCTATGACAGCATAGGGCAGATATTCATAACTCCCGAAGTAGTGGCTGTCCTGAACAGCGCCGAACAGGAGTCGGCGCGGATGGGCGACGGATTCGTGTCGACGGAACATCTTTTCCTTGGTTTGTTGAAGGAAAAAACGAGAGTTAAAAACTTCTTATCCGCTGCCGGCCTGGATTATGACAATGTCTTGAAAATAATAGCGGATGTGCGCGGCGGACAAAAAATCGATTCAGTCGAACCGGAAAGCAAGTTTCAAGTGTTGGAAAAGTATGCCATCGATATCACTGATTTGGCGCGCAATAAGAAACTTGATCCGGTTATCGGGCGGGATTCGGAAATCCGGAGGGTGATGCAGGTTTTGACGCGGCGGACAAAAAACAATCCGGTCTTGATCGGCGAGGCAGGTACTGGAAAAACGGCGATTGTGGAAGGATTGGCGCAAAGGATAGCGGATGGGGATGTGCCGGAAACGCTGAAAAATAAAAAATTAATCTCGCTGGATCTGGGGTCATTGCTGGCCGGCACGAAATTCCGCGGTGAGTTTGAGGAGAGGCTCAAAGCCATCATAAATGAAATCAGCCGCGGGGATGGGCGGTATTTGTTGTTTATCGATGAGTTGCACACTTTGGTGGGAGCCGGCGCGACGGAAGGGGCGCTGGATGCTTCGAATATGCTTAAACCGGCTTTGGCGCGTGGCAAGATTAAGATGATCGGCGCTACGACAACCAGGGAGTATCAGAAATATATCGAGAAGGATGCGGCGTTGGAAAGAAGGTTGCAGCCGATAATCGTCGCGCAACCGTCGCTGGAAGATTCCGTGGCGATTTTGCGCGGACTCAAAGAAAAATATGAAGTACATCACGGCGTCAAAATAACCGACAGTGCGATCCAAGAAGCGGTCAAACTTTCCGACCGTTATATTACCGACCGGTTTTTGCCGGACAAGGCTGTCGATTTGATTGATGAAGCTACCAGCGCTTTGCGGATGGAAATCGATTCGATGCCGGTGGAAATCGACAGTATGGAGCGCGCCATCCGCCGGATGGAAATCGAAAAAAAAGCTTTGGAAAAAGAAAAAGAGGCGAACGCTAAAAAAAGGATCCGGGAATTGAATAAAAAATTGGCGGAAAGCAAAGAAGAATTCAACCGGCTGTCTTTGCAATGGAAAACCGAAAAAGATCTCATTACCAATATCCGCCAGCATTCCGCCGAAATCGAAAGGCTGCGGGGCGAGGCCTCCATTGCTGAGCGTGAATTGGATTTGGAAATGGTGGCGGAAATCAATTACGGCAAGATTCCGGAATTGGAAAAGAAAATCCGGGAAGAAAAAAACAAGCTGGACGGGATCCAGAGCAGAAATCCTATTTTGAAAGAGGAGGTAACCGAAGAAGACGTGGCCAAAGTCGTGGCGCGCTGGACCGGCATCCCGGTGGCGCGGATGCTGGAAAGTGAGATGCAAAAATTGTCACAATTGGAACAAGAGTTGCAGAAGAGGGTCATCGGCCAGCACGAGGCGATCAAAGCGGTCGCCAATGCGATCCGCCGGTCGCGTGCGGGGATTTCCGAACCGCATCGGCCGATCGGTTCATTCATATTCCTCGGTCCGACCGGAGTCGGCAAGACCGAATTGGCGAAATCTTTGGCGGCGGCCCTGTTTGATTCGGAGCAGGCGATGGTCCGGGTAGATATGAGCGAATATATGGAAGCGCATTCGGTCGCCAAAATCATCGGTTCACCTCCAGGCTATGTGGGCTATGAGGAAGGCGGCCAATTGACGGAAATCGTCCGGCGGAAACCGTACAGCGTCATCTTGTTTGATGAGATAGAAAAAGCGCACCCGCAAGTTTTTAACATCCTTCTGCAAATTATGGATGACGGCCATCTGACCGATGCGCGCGGCAGGAGGATCAATTTCAAGAACGTGGTTATTATCATGACTTCCAATATCGGTTCGGACATCATTTACAAGAGCGGTCTGGGATTCAAGGAAGAAAAAGATGAAGCGTCCGTGACGGAGCACGATATGCGCCAGCGGGTCTTGTCCGCCTTACGTGAAAGCTTCAAACCGGAATTTTTGAACCGGCTGGATGAAATCATAATCTTCCATCCGATCAACCGCGCGATGTTGAGGAAAATCGTGGATTTGCAGTTGGCGCTTGTCCAAAAACGTTTGAGGGAAAAAGATATCAGGCTGGCGTTCACCGCTAAGGCCAAAGATTATCTGAGCAAGAAGGGGTATGATCCGTCCTTTGGCGCCCGCCCTTTGAAACGGGTCATCCAGAATGATATCTTGGATGAATTGGCTTTGCGCATCGTCGAGGGCAGTATCAAGGAAGGTGATAGCGTCAAGGCGGACGTCAGAAATGGCAAAGTTGTTTTCGGATAGGAATGATGGTATGATGGAGCGGATAAGGGGTAATCTATTTTCTCTCGGATGTTTCTAAAATTCCAACCACTTTTACAGAGCCTTTTCTTTCTTTTCGGTTTGGAAATGATTTTGTTCAAGCCGGATTCAGTTATGTTGATAATGTTCTTTTTGCTGATGGTTTCCGCTTATGGCGGCCGGAAAGTCGGTGGCAAATGGTTCTTTTCGGTTTTGCCGGTTTTTTTTACCCTCTCTTCCGCGGCGCTGCTCTATCTGATAACGCTTGATTTTGAACAGCAGATTTTCATCTTGCTGTCCTCGGGAATGTATTATCTTTCTATGTTCGGCGCCTACCGCCTGGGAATTTATGCCGGGGATAAGACGGCTAAAGGGATGAATATGGCGGCGATGGCGGCGACGATTTTTTTCACCTATGCCGGGGCGTACGGCTTGTATCTTAACTTCCTGGTCCCGCTATATTATCTGATGCTCGTGTACTTGGTGGTGACATTGCTGGTCAGCTACCAATATTTCCTGATTATCAAGAGTGACGGGCGGAAAATCGTTTGGGCGTACAGTTTCCTATTGGCGCTGATTATGACGGAAATCGTTTGGACGATGAATTTCTGGCCTTTCGGCTATTTGACTACCGGAGTCATTGCCCTTATACTGTACTATGTCCTTTGGGACTTGGCTCAGAGCTATTTCCTTGATTTATTGGATAAAAAACGGGTCGTGGCCAATATGGTCTTTTTTTCGACCATGGTAATTTTAGTCCTATTGAGCGCCAAGTGGTTGCCGATCATATAGGAATTTTAAAGGCTAAATTTGAAATTTGAAATGGAATCCAAATGTTAAAATTTTAAATAATTAGGACATTTGGAAATTAAAAATCGATTTAAAATTTCAAATTTAAAATTTAAAATTTCGTAGATTATGAAGAAAAAAATCATCAAAAGATTGGCTTTGCTGGCGTTGCTGCTGGTATTCGGCGGCTTGGGCGGAATCATCGCCGACCGTTACCTTTTCCCGTATCTCAGTGCTACGAAGACTTTTTCTAAGTACGCTTTTTTGCGGAAAGGTTCGGAAACCATCACGGTCATAAATAAGACCGAGCAGGTAACGGTGAAAGAAGAAACCTCTATCAGCAAAATCACCAACCAGGTTTCGTCCTCGATCGTGAATATCGTTTCCTATCAGGAAGACGCGGTGAGCCAGTCGCTCAAAAAGACAGCTATCGCGAAGGTCGGGGCAAAAAACGGCACGGGAATCATCGTGACGGGCGATGGGATGATTATGACCTACGCTTCCGGCATCAATCTCCAGTCGGGGGCCAAATACAAAGTTATGACTTATGACGGCAACGCGTATGACGCGGCCTTGCTCGGAGTCGACAGCTATAGCAATCTGGCTTTTTTGAAAATCAACGCCAATAACCTTTCTGTCGCGTCCTTCGGCGATTCCAGCAGCGTCAAGCCGGGCGAGAAAGTTATCGCGGTGTCCAACAGTTTCGGCTCCTATGCCAATAAATATGCCGCGGGACTCATCAGCGATTTCAATCCCGCCTATAACCTGGCTGGGTTGGCCCTGTCATCTTCGGAAAAGCTGGAAGGAGTGTATGAAACCGATTTCAATTATCAAAAATATTTCATCGGCGGTCCGGCAGTCGATTATAACGGGCAAGTCGTGGGCGTCGTCGGGGTTATCGAGAAGGATAATGCGCAAAGTTTTTTCCTGATTCCATCCAATAAGGCGCGGGCCGTAATCGACCGGGCGGTGAAAAAAGAATTGGACAACAATATTTTTCTGGGCATCTATTATCTGCCGATTTCCAAAACCTATGCGATTGAGAATAATCTCAGTATCGAATCAGGCGCCCTGGTGTATTCCGCTTCCGGCCAGCTGGGCTTGGCGGTCATCGCGAATTCCCCGGCACAAAAGGCCGGCTTAAAATTGGGCGACATTATCCGGGCGGTAAATGGCAATGAGGTTTTGGTGGAGCATTCTTTATCCGATTTATTGTACTCTTTCAAAAAAGGTGATAAGGTTGAACTGACGGTTTTGCGTGACGGGCAAGAAATTAAACTGCTGGTACAACTGTAATAGGATTGAAACAAAAAGACAAAAAAACATACGAAGAAGCTTATTTTTTGTATGTTTTTTTAATCTAAGCCAATCGGATGCCGGAAAGCGGCTGGGTTGTCTGTAATGTGGTTCAGTGCCGAAGATATTGACAAAAAACAGTTTCCGTGCTAGGATGCGGTGTTATGGTTGTTTCGTAGCCAATTAATTATTTTTTTTCGCTTGGTTAAATAGATTCCGGACCTCGGAAATTTAACGGAGCCCATAAACTTATATGAGTAAAAAACACCTAGTTTTCGCACTGGCGGCACTCGTTTTGGCAGCGGGTTTTTTCGCAAGTTCCGCGCTGGCGGATGTCGATGTCGACATCGACAATGACAACAATGTGACTGTTACCAGTAGTAACAGCCAGTCACAAGGCCAGTCTCAGGACCAATCGCAGAGCCAAAAACAAAACTCCGGTTCCCAGTCCCAGGGCCAGTCACAAGGCCAGTCACAGGGCCAATCCCAGGCAAGTGCGGCTTCAATCAGCCAAAGCTCGGAAACGGATGTTAATATCGAAGTCGATGACGATGACAAAAACCATAGCCATAATAAAAAATCGGATCATGACAAGTCTGGCAAAAAATACGCTTCAGTCAAAAGATTGCCGGCTACCGGAAGCAATGGTTTGGTTTTGGCCGGACTTGCCCTTGCGGCAATCGCGCTGGCATCCGTTGGCATCAGGAAATATTCAACCAAATAAACCATCTATCAGTCTTACGATTTTTCGAATAAAATGAGCGAATTTTTCAGTAAAATCAAACAGTACGCGAAGAGGGTTGCCTTGCTGGGCAGCCTTTCTTTGGTCGTGTTTTCCATCGCTTTTTTCTTGGTCAATATGAATATCGATCCGGTCCGGGAAATATCGCCGGAAACCGCTTCGATAAAGGAGGCCGAGGCTAACGCGGAATTCAAAAAGCGGATCGGTTCCAATGATATCGCTTTCGCTTGGTTTCCGGATTGGGCGAAAATCAACAATCTGGCGGCGGACAATGTCTATGATGCCGATCCGGACGGCGACGGGTTGCCGAACTATTTGGAATATATCCACGGGACCAATCCTAATCTGGCTGATACGGACGGCGACGGCTTTTCCGACAAACAGGAAATAAATAACGGTTATGATCCGGACGCGCCGGGAGACGTGAAGACATCGGTCTTTGTACGCATCGACAAAATCGGAGTCGAAGCTCCGATGGTCTGGTCGCAAAGCACGGATGAGGACAGTATGTTGGCTGATTTGGAACGGGGATTGGGCCATTTCTACCAGACGGCATCTCCGGGACAGATCGGCAATGCCGTGATTTCCGGCCACTCCAGCAACTATATCTGGGCGAAAGGGGATTACAACCATATCTTCAAAAATTTGAATAATTTGGAAAAAGGCGATGCTATCACGGTGAAGACGATGCAGAAAAACGGGCGGATCGTTTCCTATCACTTCAGTGTCGGCGACAAATTCACAGCCGCACCGGATGACGAGCGGATATTCTCTGCGACGCCCGGCCGGACTTTGACCCTTTCGACTTGCTGGCCCTTGGGAACTAACTTCCAACGGTTGATCATAAAAGCCGAGCTAGTAAAATAGCCCGGTCTTTTTTTGGCTTATATCTGGGATAAATTGATTAAGGGTTGACAAATGCCGTATTTTTTGCTAGAATACGAGGTTCTTAGTATATCTATGTTTGACTCGGAGCTGGTCCTGTTTGAGTGGGACGAGAGCCGTTAGAGTATAGATTTTTATTCCTTAAAAACCGAATACACAGTTTCGGATTATATATAATCAAAAAATTTAGCTACCAAAAGGAGGTAAGCTATGAAAAAAACAAGTTTAGTAACCATTGCCATCGTGGCGATGATGGTTGTTGGGTCCGTCCAGATGTCTTGGGCGGGTGATGCAAGTGTCGACGGCGACGGCAATGCCGTGGGCCTCGACCTCCATAACGAAAACAACAGCTCTGTCTCAGGGGTTAACACCCAGGAGCAGGGGCAGGATCAACAACAACAGCAACGCCAGGAGCAGCAAGCGACTGGCGGAAGCGCGGAGGTTAATTACAATGCACCGAGCGTTGTGGTAGCGCCGGTTGCATTGGCTGGAGTTGTCGGGGGACACCCCGGTTCTCCGGCGGTCGTGGTGAATGGCGGAGGGGGTAACGGCGGAGCCGTAGGTGTTGTCGGCGGGCAGAGTATGGCCGTTGGCGGCACGCTGCAGTCGGCGATGCCGGGCTGGACGCCGTTCGTATGTCGGCCACTATGGCAAACATACACGTCGGACCGGATCAAAGCCTCAGCGGTTCCCAGTAAATTCGGGGATCGCAAAGGTGGATTATGGCACCGCTTGGGTCGTGAAGATTCAAATGGTGTGCCGCATGCCCTGGATTTTAAGGCGTATGACGGCAAGCCGGTTCATATCCTGAACTGGCAGCCGGCCGGTTCAATAATTCACGAAGGTGACGAATTGCTGGATGACCGTATTTGCGAAGGTGATTACGGTCAACCATGGGATGCTGCTCTTGGGCGGTGTCTTAGTGAGCTGGTTGAGAAGACTGGTACCCATCGAGTCTCGGCGTATTACAAGATTCGTCGTGACCCGAAAAATAGCGGCGCATCACTTGGCAGTGGCGCTGCTGCGGGAGGTATCGCTGGGACTACTGGAGGCATGGTGTCTTTGGGTGGTCTCATTGGTACGACCAGCGCGTATGTCGACGAAGCTGTTGACTGGTACGTACTGGCCTTAAATGACGGGCTCATTGAAGCTCCTCCGGGAGCTGATATGTGTGTCGGTCAGCTGGTTATTCAACGTTCGGTCGTGGTAGAAGAAATTCCGCCGGGGCCGGAAGTTTGCGACCCGAGACCGATCATAATCAAAATCGAGGACCTGAAGAGGAAAGTGATAGAGTGCAAACTCTATTGTTTTAATAATCTAGGTCTTCGTCGGGATCTCGTAGAGGCGTACATTGATTTGTATGTCTGTACGGGAAACCGTGAGTACCTCCGCGACGCGATTGAGAATGCAGAAATCGCCGAACGGAATTACCTTAGAGGCCACGACATCAAGGCTCACAAGGCCGAGGCCGATAAGGAAATCGCCCAGGTGTACTATTTTTGGGCGGGTTGTATCAACATTTTGGACGGCGAGCGGGCAGCAATGTCGTTTGCCGAATCCAAGCACCTCGAGCGGTTCCCGAAAGGGTTCAAATAGAGGTGACAAAACCAATCATTCGGGGCGGGCTTCGTGGTGAAGCTCGCCCCTCAACAAATTTTTCGGAGGAGGAAGTAGAATGAAAAAAAATATAATGGTAGTTCTGGTGGTCGCCCTTCTCGGGCTGGTGGCATCGTCGGCGTTCTGCGCCACGGCTACCGAGGAGACTCAGGTCGGCGCCTCGGCGCCTCCGGCGGAAGTTTCGTCGGCCACGACTGACCCGGCCACAGCGGCTGGGGCGGAGCTGGAGTTTAAGCTCCGCAATCTCAGGGAAGATATGAAGGCCTCCTGGGATAAAGCCGCTAAGGGTCAGCGGCTAGCCCTTCAGTCTATAAAGGGACATGCGGCAAAGGCAGAAATCGCGGCCAAGGATGCTAAAGCTGCGGCCGCGACCACAGCAGTTTCCGCTTCGGCCGCGAAGATTGCAGCTGAAGAAGCGGCCAAATCCGCGGAAGATGCAAGAAGCATCGCGGACCTGGCAGGAAAATCCGCGGAGGCCTCGGCCAAATCAGCTGATGTGGCTGAGAAAGCGGCCTCTGCCTCTGCCTTGTCCGCTAAATCAGTGGAAGAGAAAGCCTCAAGCGCGACTTATCGCGCATTGTGGGCTCTATGGTTAGCAATCGCAAGCTTTGTCGGGGCGATTGTGTGTGGGGCCATCGTGTTCTTTAAGAAATAACGATGGCTAAGCGGTGTTCTCCAATCTTTGGAGGACACCGCCTTTTAATTTTAGCGGGAGGCTTGGATTTGGAAACGACGCACGGTAAAAACCTGGACATTAACCGGTTTTACAGACCCATCATTTGACAAAAAAGCCGGTATTTGCTAGACTCCCAAGTCAATCGAATGGCTTATTATTTTTTATTTCACATAGAATGGATTTGAAAGAAATGTTAAAGAAGAGGATTTTTTGGGGCATCTCCATCGCGCTGGCGGCGGTTATTTTTGTCGTGGCAATGAACGCGGGCAAAACCTATCGGGCGGAAACGTCTATTTTGTTTTTGCCGAAAACCGGAATCACCGCTCGCAACATCGATCAGATCATCGCCAATGCCAGACAGATACCGCTGGCTTTGTCTTTCTATGACAAACTTTTACAAAAAAATCCGAGCATTGCGGACGCGGCATCGGGATTGCCAGCTGCCGAAAGGAAAGAATTTTGGAATTCCCGGATTGAAGTGGCGCAAATCGGGAAAAGCGGCTTGATCGGATTATCCGCGTTCGGTGCGGACCAAGCTGAGGCCGAATCGCTCAACCGCCTGGTCACCAATGATCTGCTGGTCGTCCTGAGCAATTATTATAATGTCAAAACCGATTTGGACATCCGCATCATCGATGGGCCGATTTCCAGCGAAGTGGCGGGAATGGATGTCTGGCTGCGGATAGCGGTCAGTCTGGCCTCCGGTTTTATAATCGGATTTTTAGCGGTCGTGCTTTTTACGATTTTGAGCGAAGTTGATTTCGAGCAGGTTGCCGGGTCGGCAGACGGCGGATCAAAGGAAGCGAAAAAAGAACCGATAGTTGGGTTGCCCAGGGTCTCTTTTACGGAAACCAGGACGGAGAAAAAAGAACCGGCCGCGGAAGTAAAAAACATTTTTAATTTTGATACGGAAAAAGAAGCCTCTTTGGTGTCACCTAAAAAAGATTTCATAACTTCGGAAAAGAAAGCGGCCGCGCCGAGCAATCTGCCGGTTTCGGAAGAAGAATTCACTTTCAATATTTCCGGGGAAGCGGATCTGCCGGTTTCGCCGACGATTGGAACGGAAGAGGTTAAACCGCTGGAAGAAATGATCGCGGACGCGGTCGCGGCGGATACGACGCGCGAAGCGACGCCTGAAGAAGTCAAAGCGCGGCTCAACAAACTCCTGAAGGGGGATATGTGAAATTTCTATAATCTTGGAAAAACAAGCCGGCATCCGCGAGGGGCCGGTTTTTGTTCCGCTCCGGCCGCCGGAGCGGAGGATTGTGCGGTTGGCGGGATTTATGCTAGAATATTCTTGCCTGAAGCGCGGCTCGGAAGCCGGTATTTAGACCTAAATAATAAAGGAAACACGCAAATGCAACCACAACAAGAAACTCAAAAAAAAGTCCTGGTCTGCGGCGGAGCGGGATTTATCGGTTCGAATTTTATCCACTACGTCCTGAAAGCCAGGCCGGAATATAAAATAGTGAACTATGACAAACTGACTTATGCCGGCAATTTGAATAATCTGAAAGACATTGAAAATGATCCGAATTATAAATTCATCCAGGGCGATATCATCGATTTGGAAATGCTCGACAAGGTTATCCGGGAAAATGGCATTACGCATGTCATAAATTTCGCGGCGGAAACCCACGTCGACCGTTCCATCCACGGCGGATGCAAGGATTTCGTCCTGACCAACACTCTCGGCGTGCAAATGATTTTGGATGCGGTGCGCGCCAATGGGATTGAAAAATTCGTGAACGTTTCCACTGATGAGGTGTATGGCGCGTTGGAGCTTGGCGACGATACGTTATTTACCGAAAACACTCCGATCGAACCGAATATGCCCTATGCCGCCGCTAAGGCGGGGGGAGATTTGATGTGCCGGGCCTATTTCAAAACGCACAAAGTCCCGGTTGTGGTGACCCATTGTTCAAATAATTACGGCCCGTACCAGTTTCCGGAAAAGTTGATCCCTTTTTTCGTATTCAAGCTATCCAAAGGCGGAAAAGTGCCGGTCTATGGCGACGGTTTGAACGTCCGCGATTGGATCCACGTGCGCGACCATGCCAAAGCGTTGCTTTTGATGCTGGAGAAAGGTGAGCCGGGCCGCGTGTATAACATCGGATCGGACAACGAGCGGAATAATTTGGAATTGACCAAGATGATATTGAAGCTGATGGGCAAGGGCGAGGATATGATCGAATATGTGACCGATCGCCCGGGACACGACCGGCGCTATGCGATCGATGCGAGTCTGATCCGCAGCCTCGGTTGGACGCCGGACTATCCGCGGGAAAAATTCGAGCAGGGACTCAAAGAAACGGTCCAATGGTATTTGGATAATAAGGATTGGGTGGATGATTTGTGGAAAAAGAAAGATGAAATGAATAAATTTATGGACGCTTATGTGACAAGGACGGACAAACCGCAGGAGAGGTCTAGTTAATTTTTATTGATGCAAATAATATGGAATTAAAATTTCAACAAGTCGAGTTAAAAAAAATCCAAGCGCCTAATTTCGTGATGAGCCCGGTGGAGCTCAAGGATTATGTCGGATTTGAAGTCAAGCGCGTCTATTTTATCACTAAGCCGACCGGCGACACCGGCGCGCATTGTCATAAAATTGAAGAAGAATTTTTCATCTTGCAAAACGGGACTTGCACCGCGGTGATCGACCGCGGACAAGGATTGGAAGAAATAAAAATGGAAGGTCCGACCGGAGCGCTGTATGTCGGTCCATATGTCTGGCATCAGTTCAAGGATTTTTCAGCCGATGCGGTTTTGCTAGCCATCTCTTCGACGAATTATAATCCCGACCGTTCGGACTATGTCGAAGATTACGCGGAATATATAAAAATAATTTTAGAAAAGTAAATATGGCGGAACGGCTGATACTTCCGGGTTTGACGACGACCCCGGGATCGGATTGGAGGATGAAAGTGGAAGAAATCGACAGGCTTGGCATCAAAGAGTTGGCCTTGTTCCCGACATGTTTGGGGCTGGAAGAACGCCGGGAACTTTACGGCCTCTTGGAAGGTACCGGTCTGGAAAACATACCACATGTCCATCTGCGGGATGATATGGAAAATTGGGAATTCGACTATTTGATCGGCAGGTACGGGACGCAGGTTTTCAATTTCCATCCGGATGCATCCAGTGTAGATATGTTGAACCGAGGGGAATATTTGGATCGGATGTACATCGAAAACCTTACCGAAATAGATGGAATTTTCCTGGATTGTCTGGAAAAATGCGCGGGCGTCTGCTTGGATGTTTCGCACTGGGAAGACCAAGGGATGATCCAGAAAAACAAAGGTTACGATGGATTGGAAAATATTTTACAAAAAAACAAAATCGGTTGTTGCCATATCTCGGCGATGAATGATCATTTTACGGTGTGGCCGAATTATATCACCGGCAAGAAGATAAGATATTACAGCAACCATAAATTGAAGGATTTGAGCGAATTGGACTATGTCGGAAAATACGTCCGCTATCTGCCGGAGATCGTCAGTATCGAACTGGGAAATACGTTCGCGGAACAATTGGAAATCAAAAAATATCTGGAACGGATAATAAATTAAAAAAAATATCCTATGGCTAAGAAAACCGTATCTCCGAAGGTCCAACCTTTGGAAAAACCTTCGAAAAAGAAAATCGTTTTGATAATCGGCTCCAAAGGGATGCTGGGGCAGGAACTGGTCAGTGTCTTTAAAAGAGATTCGGATTATGCGGTGACGGCGTGGGATCGGAAGGATATTGATGTTACAGTGGAAAAAACATTGAAAGAAAAGATCCAAGAGTTGGAACCAAGCATCATCATCAACGCCACGGGCTACAATGCGGTGGATAAATGCGAAGAGGATAAGCAGGAATATGAACTGGCGAAAAAGCTGAACGGCCAAGCGCCCGGGTATTTGGCGAAAGCTGCTAAGAAAATCGGCGCTGTTTTCGTGACCTACTCTTCAGACTACGTTTTTGACGGCCAGCCGGAAATCCCGGAACCGGCCGGTTGCACCCATTCTTGCGGATCGTGCGGCTTGCACCAAAATTTCGTGCCGCAAATCGGTTTTGACGAAGAAGCAGAAACCAACCCGCTTTCTAATTATGGCAAATCTAAAGTTTTGGGCGAAAAAGCCGTGCAAAAATACGGGCAAGACTACTATATCATCAGGCTTTCCTGGCTGTTCGGGAAGCCCGGCGCTTCGGAAGGATCGAAAAAAAGTTTTTTCGCTATGATGCTGGAACTGGGCAAGAAAAACAAGGAAGTGAAAGGCGTGGATGATGAAACTAGCTGTTTCACCTACGCGCCGGACTTGGCGAAAAAGACCAAGGAATTGGTCGAGTCCAAAAAACCGTCCGGGATTTACCATATTACGAACGGCGGTCCAAGCAGCTGGTATGAAGGCGTTTTAGAATTATACCGGCAGGCCAAGTTGAAAACGAAAGTCATCCCGGTCAGCGGCGCGGAATTCTTGCGGCCGGCCAAGCGTCCATATTATTCGGTTTTGCTCAATACGAAACTGAATCCATTGCGCGGATATAAGGATGCGCTTAAAGAATATTTAAAAAATAATAAATAATCCTATGTCGATATTGAAAAAACAAGACCCGAAAATTTACAAAGCGATCCAAGGCGAGCTCAAACGCCAGCGGGAGGGGATGGAATTGATTGCCAGCGAGAATTATGTTTCGGAGGCGGTGCTGGAGGCGCTCGGAACGGTTTTGACCAACAAATATTCGGAGGGCTATCCTGGCCGGAGGTATTACGGCGGGCAGGAATTCACGGATGTCGTGGAGAGTTTGGCGATTGAGCGGGCCAAAAAGCTTTTTGGCGCCGAACACGTGAACGTCCAGCCGTTGTCCGGCGCGCCGGCCAATATGATCGCCTATAGCGCGGTGCTCAAACCCGGCGACAAAATCTTGGGGATGGACCTTTCACACGGCGGACATCTGACGCACGGCCATCCCGTGACCCTTTCAGCCAAAATCTATAACTTCATCGGATACAAAACCGGGGCGGATGGGAAAATTGACTACAAAGAATTGGAAGCGATGGCGATCAAAGAAAAGCCGCAGATGATTTTGGCGGGATTTTCGGCTTACACCCGGCAATTGGATTACAAAAAATTCGCGGCCATCGCCAAGAAAGTGGGGGCGATTACGATGTTCGATATCGCCCATATCGCGGGACTCATCGCCGGAAAGGCCTTGCCTAATCCGGTGCCATATTTCGACATAATCACGACCACGACCCATAAGACTTTGCGCGGGCCGCGCGGCGGGATGATCCTGTGCAAGGAAAAGTTCGCCAAGGCGATCGACAAGGCGGCTTTCCCCGGATTCCAAGGCGGACCGCATATGAACAATATTGCCGCCAAAGCGGTGGCATTCGGCGAAGCCCTGAAGCCGTCATTTCAAAAATATGCCAAGCAAATAATAGCCAATGCCAAAGTGTTGGAAATCGAATTGAAAAAACATGGGTTCAAATTGATGTTCGGCGGCACGGACAACCATATGGTTTTGGTGGATGTTTTCGGATCAAAAGGCGTGACCGGCAAGGAAACGGAGGTCGCTTTGGACAAGGTCGGCATCACGTTGAATAAAAATATGATCCCCGACGATCCGCGTAGTCCGATGGATCCGAGCGGCGTGCGCATCGGCGTGCCGGCCATAACCAGCCGCGGAATGAAAGAAAGGGAAATCAGGACGATCGCCCGCTGGATCAACCAGGTGGTTGAAAACCATACGGATGAAAAAAAGTTAAAAGCGATCCACAAGGAAGTGATCGTGCTGTGCAAGAAATTCCCGCTCTATAAAGGGTTGAAATAAGGATCGATTATCGGGATCTCCATTGAAAATGAAAACGGCATAAATCTTCCGGTTTGCGCCGACGACTGGCGTGCCATATATACGGGGCAGGGATAGCTATAATTGCCGGAGTTGCTATTTTTTGGTATAGTTTGAGGCGTATGGGGCAATGCGGTAAAAAGTTAAAAATAGTTTTTATGGATAGCAAAAAAGAAAACCACGACAAGGACGCTAAACGGATACGGGGGATAATCTTGGCTGGCGGGTCGAATACCCGGCTTTTCCCCCTGACAGCGACGACTTCGAAGCAACTGCTTCCGGTTTATGATCGGCAGATGATTTTCTATCCGATCAACGTTTTGGTTAAAGCCGGGGTAAAAGACATCCTGATTATTGTCGCGCCGGAACATAGCGGGCAGTTTTTGAATTTGCTCGGTTCGATTTTTGAGAGATTCGGAGTCCGGATCGAGTTCAAAGTGCAGAAAGTCCCAAGAGGCTTGGCTGACGCTTTCATTATGGGGGAAGATTTTATCGATGAAGGGAACGTGATAATGGTCCTGGGCGACAATATTTTCGAGGATGATCTGAGTGAATATATAAAAAAATTTAAAAAAGGAGGGATGGTTTTCGCCAAGGAAGTTGAGGATGATCCGAGAAGATACGGGATCATTGAATTTGACAAAGAAGGCGTAGCGGTTTCAATCGAAGAAAAACCGGAAAATCCCAAGAGTAATTTTTGCGTTTCGGGAGCCTATGTTTTTGATAACCGGGTGGTCGGGATAGCTAAGCATCTGAAACCTTCAAAAAGGGGGGAGATTGAAATCACCGATATCAATAAGGCATATTTGGAAATGGGAGAACTCCATGTTGAAAAACTCAAAGGGGAATGGCTGGACGCGGGAACTTTCGATTCGCTTCTTGAAGCGGGACGGATCGTCAAGGAAAAGGGGATATACAGGAAATTCGACCCATTGATTGACGAGGCTATCGGGGAATTTAACAAGGAACTGAAAGAAATAGTTAAAAAAAGATTAGGATAAGGATATTCCAATTATGGAAGATAAAAAAACAAGAGCTACTATTTTAGTGCTTAATTACCAAAAGGCCGACAGGACGGTGGAAAACATCAAATCCATCGTTTCCCAGGAGGCAGATTTCCGCTATAAAATTTTCGTTGTCGAAAATACCGCCCATAAGAAAGAAGAGGGTGAGTTGATACGGAAAGAGTTGGGCGGTCTTGAGGACGTTGAAGTCATAATCAACGAAACGAATATCGGATATTCCCGAGGAAATAATGTCATAAAAGGCCGGGAAGAGGGCGATTACGTCTTTGTGGTCAATCCGGATATTATTTTTAGAGAAAAGGATTCCTTGCAAAAAATTATCGGCTATATGGATGTGAATCCTGATATCGCCGTCCTAGGTCCGCAACAAGTGAATGATAATGGAAGCATAGCTATGAACGTGAGGGCTTTTCCGAAGTTTTATTTGCAAGTAGTGAGAAGGATATTTTTGCGCAATTTTCCGATTTTGAAAAAAAAGGTCGCTTATGACGAAATGAGGCATCTGGATTATTCAAAAATCCAGGATGTCGATTGGCTGCAGTCTTCTTGTTTTGTCGTTCGTCGCGATTTTTGGGAAAAAGTCGGAGGGCTTGATGAGAGATACTTCCTTTTTATGACGGACACCCAAATGTGTTTTGATGCTTGGAAAATGGGACTTCGGGTCGTTTATTATCCCGAAGTCAAGGTGTACGCGGACGGCAAGCGGGTGAGTGAAGGGGGTTTTTTGAAATTTTTCAGCAGTTGGGCTTTGCGCTGGCATGTCTTCGATGCTTTAAAATATCAAATCAATAACTTTGGTTCGGAAAATCCGAGAGAAAAATACTATCGGGCAAAAAGTAAAAAATAATTTTCTTATTTCTTTCGAAGAACATATGGATTCATTGCTGGTAAAACTGGGGAAGGTCAGGATGGTGTTACGAAGGAACGGTTTATGGGGAGGCACTAGGATCGTTGCAGGCTATCTGGTGACTTTTGTCAAAGCTTTTTTCGTCGGTTCCGGAGACGTGCTGTTTATTTCCAGCGGCGTGGGGGATAGTGCGTTCTACCGCGCTTACAATCCGGCCGAAGAATTGAGGATTCACGGGTTCAGGGCGGCTACCACTATTTCCGACAATCCTAATCTGCCGAAACTGGTTGATAAATTCGAAATTTTCGTGCTCCATCGGGTTGCCTGGAATGGGAATATTGAAAAAATGGTCCAGTGTATCAAGGAACAAGGGAAAGAAATCATTTTTGACACAGATGATTTGGTGTATGATCCGCAATATCTGAAGTATATGGATTATTTCCAAAAAATGGATCCGGTGGAGCAGGGGCAATACAAAAAAGGGATCGGGGCGGAAATCGTCAATGATCCGTATGTGAAGACCTGCACCACAACCGTTTCATATCTGGGGGATAAGTTGCGGAAAAAAGGAAAAAAAGTGATTATCGTTCCGAACAGGCTTTCCGATCATGAATTGGAGTTGGCTAGCCGTCTCTTGAAAAAAGAAAAAATTAAGGACAGATTCGTGCGGCTGGGCTACTATAGCGGGACGCTTTCCCATAATAAGGATTTCGCCAGCATCACGGATGCGCTGATGGCCGTGCTTGGGAAATATGGGAATGTGAAATTGCTTCTGGCCGGTTCGCTGGATATCGAGGATAGGCTGAATAAATTCGGTGCGCGGATTGAGACCTTGCCGCGGGTTCCACGGGACGAATATTACGGCAATGTATATAAATGCGATATCAACCTGGCGCCGTTGGAGATTGACAATCCGTTCTGTGAATCCAAATCGGCCCTCAAGTTCATTGAAGCCGGCGTGTTAAAAGTTCCGACGGTGGCGGTGAAAAACCGGACATTTTCCGAAACGATCGAAGACGGGGTTGACGGATTTTTGGCTGGCGATACTGCTGAGTGGATAGAAAAAATAGGCCGCTTGGTCGAAGATAGGGAATTGCGGACTGCGATGGGCAAAAAAGCCAGGGAAAAGGTTTTAATGAAATATACCAATAAAGCCAGTCAGAACGAAGAATATTACGGATATCTGAGAAGCATCATAAATAAATAAAAATCGGATTTTATGGAATCGTGGCCGAAAGTTTCTATTATCATATTGGATTACAACGGAGGGGAATTGCTGAAAAATTGTTTGGAGAGCGTACAGGGCGTCGATTATCCGGATTTTTCCGTAATAGTCGTTGACAACGGTTCCCAAGACGGTTCACTCCGGATGGTCCAGGAAACCTTTCCTGATGTATCCGTCTTGAAGAACGGAAGTAATTTGGGATTTTCCGGCGGCAATAACGTCGGAATCCGTTATGCTTTGGAGCGAGGGGCTGACTATGTGCTGCTTCTGAACCAGGACACCGAAGTCGAACCGGATTTTCTGAAAAAGCTGATGGTGGCGGCGCGGGAAAATCCTTCAGCCGGCATATTGTCCCCGCTTATTTTTTGGAAAAAGACCGACAAAGTCTGGTTTTCCGGCGGCCGGATCGATTGGCTGGCTATGAAGACGCACCACGAAAAAAAAAGGAGGCAAGGTGCGCCGTATAAAAGCGGCTTCGTCACGGCTTGCTCTATGTTTGTGAAAAAAGACGTTTTTGAAAAAATAGGCCTTTTGGATGACAAGTTTTTTTTGTATTGGGAGGATGCCGATTTCAGTTATCGCGCCAAAAAAGCCGGCTTTGCCATGCTGGTCGTACCGGAAAGCGTGATTTACCATTTTGAGGTAAGCAAAGCGCCGAAGGGTATGAAATTATATTGGTTGGTTTTCTCCGGACTCAGGTTTTTCAAAAAAAACACCCCTTTTTGGGCCAAGGGATGGATCGCTCTCTACTATGGATTAAGAAAAATAAAAAATCGGATGGATATGGCGTTGCGTCCCGATGAGGATGCGCGAGCCGTTCAGAAAGCTTATTATGATTTCGAACAAGGAAAATAATTACGACCTTTCGGTCATCATCGTGAATTATAAAAGCGAGCATTATCTGGAGCAATGCCTGGCTTCGATTTATCGTACGATAGGCGGTCAAATGTCATTTGAAATCATCATAGTCAATAACTATCCTGAGGAAAAATTGGAAAAGATCCGGCAAAGCTTCCCTGGAACCAAAGTGATCGTGAGTTCGAAAAACGGCGGCTTCGGACAAGGGAACAATGTCGGGGCGTGGGAGGCTTCCGGCGAATATCTGTGGCTCTTGAATCCCGATACGGAAGTCATCACTGGTGATTTACGATCGGTTATGGAAGAATTCAGGCAAAATGCGGGTTTGGGCGCGCTAGGTTGTTGTCTTATGACCGAATATGGTAAAATCCAGGAATGGGGGGCTGGAACGGAAATCACCCTCTGGGACTTACTGAAGAATAATCTCGGGATATGCGCCAGTCGGAAAATCTGGGAGAGCGGAAACAGGCAAGAGGCGGCCTGGGTGGCCGGCACGGCTTTGTTCGTGCGCAAAGATCTCTTTTTGGGAATCGGCGGGATTGACGAAGATATCTTTATGTATTTCGAGGATGTCGACTTATGCAAAAGGATCCGGGAGGCAGGCAGGCAGGTTTTTTATTTTCCGGAAATAAAAATCTTGCACAAGTGCGGGGGCAGCTATGGCGAAGACGGGAAAAAAAGGCAAAAGCAGAACTACTACGACTCGCTGGTCTATTATTTCAAAAAACACCGTCCGCGATTGGAAACGTCCATCGTGAAGACGCTCAGGAAAAGTTTTTTTAATTGATAATTTTTTAACATCATTCAAGATAAAATTATGACGACAAGAAAAATTAAGAAGGCTATCATCGCCGTTGCCGGTTCAGGAACCAGGCTATTGCCAGCCACCAAATCGATGCCGAAAGAAATGTTGCCGATCGTGGATACTCCGATTATCCATCTCGTGGTGGAGGAATTGGTCGCGGCCGGGATTGAGGATATCATTTTCGTCACCCGCTGGGATAAGAAGCCGCTGGAGGATTATTTTGACCATAGCATCGCTTTGGAAACCGATCTCCGCAAAAATGGAAAGGATAGCTTGGCGGATAAAATTGAAAAAATCGCCGATATGGCGAATTTCGTGTATGTGCGCCAGAAGGGTCCCTATGGCAACGGAACGCCGGTTTTATCGGCGGCCAGCCTGGTGGACGATGAGCCGTTCGTCTTCGTCTTCGGCGATGATTTGGTCAAGTCGGAAGTTTCATTCACCAAACAGATGGTGGAGGATTATGAAAAAAACGGCAACCTGATGATCGGCGTGCAAGAGGTTCCCAAAAAAGACGTCGTGCGCTATGGAGTCGTCAAATTGAACAAAGAAACGAGCCAATTGGAGGATATCGTAGAAAAACCAAGCATCGAAAGCGCTCCGTCCCAGTTGGCCGTGTTCGGCAGATATATATTGAACCAGGAAATAATCGACATACTGAAAGATACTCCGCTAGGGAAAGGAAACGAATTATGGATAGCGGACGCGATCAAGACATACGTCGAAAGGGGCGGGAAGGTTACGGCCAAGGAAGTGAAAGACGGGGAATGGATGACGACCGGCGATCCGTTGAATTATTTGAAGGCCACTTTCGCCTACGCGATGGATCGGGAGGATATCAAATACGACCTGATGGAGTTTATCAATTCTCAAAATAAATAAAATTTCCGTAGCGATCCGTGAATTCGCTTGCTTGCCGGTATTTATTCTTAATTCGCAGAGGATATGAAAATCGCCATCCAAGCCGCCGATCTCGACCATAAGCGCATAGATGGGACCCGGGTCTATATCTCCAATCTGTTGAAAAATTTCGGCCGGTTGGACAGCGACAGCGACTTCAGGCTCTACCATAGGAATAGGTTCAATCCCGAACTGGCTCCGCCAGTCTTTGCGAACTATGCGGTCATCCGCAAGCCATTTCCGTTTTTGTGGACCCAGACGCGCCTGGCCTATGAATTATGGCGGAACGTTCCGGATGTCCTATGGATGCCGATGTCGGCCTTGCCGGTGATCCGCCGGAAAAAAATGAAAACCGTAATTACCATCCACGATCTGGCTTTCAAATATTTTCCGCAACATTTTCCTGCTAATGATTTGCGCAAGCTGAATTTTTTCGCCGACTATTCGATCCGGGCCGCCGACAAGATAATCGCGATTTCCGAAGCGACCAAGAAAGACATTTTGAAATTATATCCGGAAATAAAAGCGGAGAAGGTCAAAGTCATCCATCACGGATTCAGTCCGGATGTTTTCGACCGGGCGCGCGATGCGGCGCGTGAAGCGGAAATCAAAAATAAATTGGGCATTGCGGGAAACTACATCATCTATATCGGCGCCATCCAGCCGCGCAAAAATCTCGATACCCTGATCAGGGCTTTCGAATCGTTGAAAAGTCGGGCGGTGAAGGCAGATGGCTTTTTGGAAAGCTTAGAGTTGGTTATTGTCGGGGAAAAGGCCTGGTTGAGCGAAGGAACGGTCAAAATGGCCCGGCAAAGCCGGTTTGCCGGCGATATCAAAATGCCCGGTAGGCTCAAATTTGAGGATGTGGGGCATCTTTTCCGCGGGGCGGGGGTATTCGTATTCCCGTCGCTCTATGAAGGTTTCGGCATTCC
This sequence comes from Parcubacteria group bacterium, assembly GCA_041674205.1. Classification (GTDB taxonomy): domain Bacteria; phylum Patescibacteriota; class Minisyncoccia; order Moranbacterales; family UBA2206; genus JAUXSK01. Next base: position 24,176 of record JBAYWF010000005.1, on the reverse strand, counting down.
GGTCCTGGAGGCGATGGCGGCCAAGGTGCCGGTCATCTGCGCGGACAATTCCAGTTTGCCGGAAGTCGGCGGCGAAGCTTGTCTGTATTTCGAAGCTGCCAGCCACGAAGATCTGGCGCAAAAAATCAAACGCGTTTTGGAAAATGGGGAATTGCGCGCTAAGCTGATCGCCAAGGGCACGGAGCAGATAAAAAAATTCTCCTGGGAAAAATGCGCCGCGGAGACTTTAGACTATTTGAAAAATTGACGCTATTCATCTTGGAACGTTTTGAAAATGAGATAGCCGGTCGTTGAAACCGCGGCTAAGATGAAGAGATTCAAATAGATATCCAATTTGAGCATACTGTTGAAAAGCAATAAAAGGAAGATGGAAAATAGCGGCCAAGCTATTTTTTTGTCGGTGGCGGATGCGCTTCCGATCCGCGCTTCCTTGCGCATCTCGCGGATCAATACGACATTTATAAGCATAGCGAGCGCTATTTTGTAGAGTTCCAGGTGCTGCGAGACTATGCCCGGAATCAAGCCTTCAGCGACCAGGGAAAAAACGAAAAGAGCTAGCCATAGCAACAACAAATCGTTGAGCAGCTTGTAGATTAGGATGGTATTTTCCGGCTTAAAGCGTCGGAGGAGCTTGTGAAACATAGCGGTTTTTTATTTTATTATAGATATCGCGTAGGAATGCGACCAGGTTGGTCCGGCTTATGTCTTTCTTGAAGGAAACGTTCAGATAATCGATTTTCGTGCTATCGTCCAATTTCATAATGAATTCGTAGTTGGTGCCGGCCAATTGCTGGAGGCTTGCGATCGGAATTTCGCAGGAATACGATCCGAAGAAACCTTGTTTGATTTCGCACTGGCTGGCAGCTTCCAAACTTTTTTCTGAAACCGGAATCGAGGAATGGTGCAACCAGGAATCGACGATATTCCGGGATGGCAGAAGATGCTTTTCGGAATCCTTGACCATATAGTGGTCGGCGTTTTCGATATTGGCGAAAATCGTTCCGTTCGGGTGGACGCTTTTGATCGTGAAAAGTTTGGTTTTTTCATAGAGCGCGATTTCATCGGCGCTGGCAGCGATCACATCCTCCCAGGCGAAACCTTTCTCAAGGAAAGTCACGGGATTGTTGATCGGCAGGATCTTGTTGTCACTGACGACATAGACGGATTCGCCATAGGAGATGAGCGAGCCGTCGCTGAAGCCGATAGGGATTTCGGATAATGGATATTTGGAAAAGATATCCGCGTTTTTTTCCAGCGCTTGCCGCGGTCCATATTGGCTGAGGAAAGCTTGTTCGCTGGAGAATTTTTTCAATCGGGCGTCTTCTAGTAAATAGTAGTCGCTGTCGATTTTGAAGAGAGAGCCGTCAGGATAGCCCTCATCGCCTTTGATCAGTTGGCCGGCCGGATTGAACCGTAATTCTTCCGGTGCGATTTCGACGAACGCATCGGGCGCGTAGCCGAGAGCCGGGACGGCATCAGCGTCGAACCGGCGGAGCGTGCCCTGGGAAACCAGATAATAGTTGCCATTATTTTTAAGAAGCGATCCGTCTTTGAATCCGATCGGATCGCCTTCCGGATAGAGGAAGGCCTGGTATGATTTTTTGACGATAATCGAACCGGAATCCGGTCCGGATGAATCTTGGCCTTGCGGAAATTCGATGACGGCCTTGGAAAAAGTCCCTGTCGCGGCCATATCGAAATAGACGTCGCGTCCGGCGGAAATGCGGCCGTTCTCAACGGGGGAATCGACGCCTTGATAACGCGGGACGGCCATGCTGTTTTTAGATGAGTCCGGATTGGTGAAAGAGAAAGTGAAATTCTGTGCGTCAAAAATCACGCGGACGGCCATAATGGCGGCCAGCAAGAAAGCCAGCGCGTATAAGGCGGTTTGGAATTTTTTGTAGCGCGCGTAATCTTTTTCCGCGAGCGGGACATCTTTGGTCAAATCGAACCACATTTTTTTGATAAATCCATAGCTTACGTACTTGTTTGATTTTGCGATATCCGCCAACCCGGCAAATGCGTAAGTCCTGGGATTAAAAAATTATTCCCTCAACAGATATATTTTACCATGGACGGTGATATTTTTGTTTTCCGGAAGCCTGATCGCGGCGCCATACATTTCCTGCTTTTCTCCGGTCACGATGTCGAGCATATCCGTTTTGATTTCATAATTTTTGACGGCGGAGAGCCTTTTGAGCAGGCCGCTGGACCTGTAAAAATCCAATTTGTCATCCGGGATTATGAAATAAACCGAACTGAACCTCTTGTAATCCAGTTTATCCAAATCCTTGGGGTTGAAAAAATAGACAGCCTGTTTGCCGTAGAGGAAATTAAGCGGTCCGGTCATCATCGACCAGCCGTCGCCGGTAGCGTCCCGGTCGATCAGGATCAAATCGGAGGCTTTGAAATTGCCGCTGATTTCTTTGATTTGCGGCAGAAGATTTTTGTTGGGCGAGATGGTCAGGTAGGGAATGAAAACCATCAGATTGGTTGCTAGCATCAGGAAGATGAAGACATAAAAATAAACCCTTTTTTTTAAGAACCAGTCTAAGAACCAGACCGTATAGAGGATGCTGATGGGAACGATCGAGAAAACGAAGCGGCGCAGCATCCACGGGTGGTCGCTGGAAATGCTCGGATGGATGAGATAGATGAAAGTCGGCAGGATGATGAGGAAGGGGGCGATGATTTCAAACCGGCGGTGTTTCAGGAGATAGATAAAGCCGATGATTCCGAACAGGATGAAATTGAAAATAGCGTACGCGAAAAGGACTTTGATGACATAGGCGGTCGTTTCCAGGATTGAGACCGAGGCGGGCAAAGAATAATCCTTAAGGCCGGAGCCCAGTGAAATGAAAGGACTGAGGATCCCTTTGAGCATCAGCATATACGATTGGGTGTCCAGTACCAGGTTGAAAAAATAGAGCAATATGAAAGTGCCGAACAGCAAGAGGAGTTTTTTGCCGATGACCACGAAGAGCAGATATTTCCAATCCTTGTATTTGACGAGCAGTATGGCGATGATGATCGCTAGGAAGCCCAGGGCTTCCACGCGGGTGAAGATCAAAATGGAGAAGGATGTGATGGAGGCGAGCAAATAGAAACGTTTTTTACTGTGGGTGAACAGGACGAATTCGTACAGTCCGAACCAAGTGAGCATCAGCGCCAGGTTCTCGCTGAGCGTGAATTTGAAAAACCAGGAAAAAATGAAAGAGGTCAGGACCAGAAAAAGGGCAGCAAGGGCGGATCGGGCGCGCAGATAATAGCGGGCGACCAGATAGAAAGAAAAAATGAAAATCAGGAAAGTCACGCTATTGGCGATCACGAAGCCGTTGAGGCCGGCCAAGGAATAAAAAACCGCCAGCCAGGAAACATAGCCCAAGGGGAATTGGGTCATCAGTTCGCCTTTAGGCGTGTAGTTGAAGCCGGGGAAATTCAAAGCCGGCCCCGGGCCGTAGATTTGGAAAAATTCTTTTTCAGCCGGGAAAGAAAAAGTCAGGCGGTGGTTTTGCGCCAGCTGGATAGCTGATTCGCTGAGTGTCCCTTGGTCGCGTCCGGAAAAAATGGTCGGGACGGTGTAATAGGAAAGAATAAAGATGCTCAGGAGTGACAGGAAAAAAACCAGAAAAAAACGGTGGTTGATTCCGATCCTAGTCTGGTTGAAAGCGATCAGGTAGACGAGGCCGATTCCGCCGAGAAATATGTAAGCGGCTAAGAATAGGTTATAAAAAATTCCCAGGAGCGACAAAGCCAGGCCGAGCCAGCCTAAGCCAATCCAAAAAAGCACAAAGATTGTGAAAAGCTGGGTTCTATCCAAATTGACCGCGGGTATCCTTAATTGCATTGTTTCAATTATATAGACAAAGGGATATTTTGCCAAACCGGCTGAAATGGGATAGAATTCTGATGGATATTAAAAAATAATTAATTAAAAGAAGACGCATTATGTTTTTAAACGGAAGGGGATCGGGTAGCGGGCGGATCGCCGGGGGCAAAGCGGGACTCAAGAAATTTTTTACCAAAAAGAATGTTATCATAATCGCTTGGGCAGCCTTTTTTATTTTAGGCGCCTTTTCCGCCTATTGGTTCGTAATCAAAAACAAGCAGCTGGTGGTCATCGAAGCGCTCAATGTCGCCAGCAAGATTTCAAACCTATTGCCGATTCCGGCGGATGAAAAAAAGGAATTGGACGTGGTCAACCGGCTGGTCCAAGACATCACTAAAAGCGACGGGGTAACCAGGAATTTTTTGGTATTGTTGCAAAACAATATGGAGCTCCGTCCGGGAGGCGGATTTTTGGGGCAATATGCGATCATAAAAATAAAAAATGGGGAGGCTGTTTCGGTTTTCGTGGAAGACGCCAACCTGTTGGATCAGAAAATTTCCGCTAAAATAACCCCGCCCTACGCGTTACAACGGATGATGCAGCTCAAAAAGTGGAAATTCAGGGATTCCAATTTTTCTCCGGATTTTCCGACCAATGTGGATAAGGCGGAATATTTCCTGCGTCTGGCGGGCAGCCAAAGCAAGTTTGACGGAGTGGTCGCGGTGAACTCGCAGGTGTTCAACGATATCTTGGAAATCACGGGGCCGGTTTCAGCTCCGGGCAGCTCGGTCGTTTTCGACAGTTCGAATGCTGCTTTGAAATTGGAAGAAATCGTCGAGAAGCAATATCTGCTGGACGAGAACCTTGATACGCAAAACAGAAAATGGATTATGAAAAAATTAGCACCGGTGATCATTGAAAAGTTATCCAATGCCGGCGATCTGGCAAAGCTGGCGAAATTTTTCCATAATGAATTGAAAAACAAGAATATTATGCTGAATTTTTCCGACCCGGAACTGCAAAGTTTGGTCGAAAGCGTGTATTGGGACGGAAAAGTTTCCGCGGATTGGCAGGGCGACTATCTGATGATGGTCGATGCCAATATGGGCGCGCTCAAAACCGACTACTATATGCGCCGCTCGATGGCCTATGACTTGGATTTGACCGGGGAAAAACCGGTGGCGACGCTCAAAATCCTCTATAAAAACACCGCGCCCTATGGGGATTGGCGGACCAGCGACTACCATTCGTATCTGCGGGTATATGTTCCGGCCGGAGCGAAGCTTTTGGAAAACAAGATGGTTTCGCCGATTGGCGGCACTGTCGATGAATTCGGCAAGACCGCTTTCGGGTTTATGCTGCACACGCTGATTGGCGGAGAAACCGATGCGATGATAAAATATGAATTGCCGGTCAATTTCAGCGCGGATGAATATAGATTATTGATCCAGAAACAATCAGGAGTGGGGGATTTGCCGGTGAAGATCCACATAAAAACCAAGGAAGGAGAATTCAACCAGGAAAGCGTCTTGAAAGGCGACTTGAAATTCCAAATGAAAAATTAGGCTGGAAAAGCCGATCGGATAATCAAATAATTTAAATAAACGGTATGAAAATACTCATTACGGGCGGGGCGGGGTTTATCGGCTCCAATCTGGCCAAAAAATTGATGGACCGGGGGGATCAAGTGGTGATGATCGACAATTTCAACGATTATTACGACCCGCAACTAAAAAAAGACCGCATCAAGAAATATCTCAAGGGCTACAAGTTCAAGCTGTACAAGGGTGACATCCGCGATACCAAACTTCTGGAGAGGATTTTTAAAACGGAAAAATTGGACAAGGTGATGAGTTTGGCGGCTTTGGCCGGCGTGCGGAATTCGCTGTTGGATCCGCTCGGTTATGAAGATGTGAACATCAAAGGCACGCTGAATTTGCTGGAAATGTCCCGCAAATACAAGATCAAGAATTTCGTGTACGCTTCGTCTTCTTCAGTCTACGGCAATAACAAGAAACAGCCGTTTTCCGAATCAGATAGCGTTGATACGCCAATCTCACCCTACGCGGCCACCAAGAAGGCCACAGAGCTTCTGGCGCACGTCTACAGCCACATCTACGGCCTGAACACGACGGGATTGCGTTATTTCACCGTCTATGGCCCGTGGGGCCGGCCGGATATGGCCCTCTTCCTTTTCGCGGACGGAATCACCAAAGGCACGCCGATCAACGTTTTCAACCGCGGCAAGATGAGCCGCAATTTCACCTACGTGGATGACATCGTTTCCGGCACCATCACCGTCATCGACGCCAATCTCAAATGCGAAGTGATGAACATCGGCGGCGACCGCGAAGAAACCCTGATGCGCTACATTGAAGTGCTGGAAGAGAACCTGGGCAAGAAAGCCAAGAAGAAAATGTTGCCGATGCAACCGGGCGACGTGCCGGCGACCGTGGCGGACATCCGCAAGCTCAGGAAACTCGGCTGGAAGCCGACCACCAGGATTGAAGAAGGTATCAAAAATTTCGTGGGGTGGTATAAGGAATATTATAAAGTCAAATAACAACGGTCCGAGCATTTCAAAAAGCCATCCCATCAAGTGGGATGGCTTTTTTAATGCGGAGTCCTATAACCGGATCAAAAGGATCAGGGAAAGAATGGAAATGACAATGAAAGAAATCGCGATTGCCGCAAGGAAATAATGTTTCAGAAACCACGGCTTGTATTGGGAGATCCGTTGGTTGAGTTCGGAAAAATCTTGCCAGATGTGCGCGTTTTTGTAGACTGGACGGATTGACAATGGCTGGCCTGTTTCATCTCCCATAGTGAAAAATTGGATGCTTTTGGCGCTTTCTTTTTTGTTGGCAAAGGTGGCGGTCAAACAAAATTCCTTTTCTTGAGAATCCGGTATTCTGTCGAAGCTGAATTCATAGAGATTTTCCGTGTTCAAAAATGAATCATCCAGATAGCCTGTACGCAAATTTTCTTCACAATTCGCATCGGCAAGTTTCATTTCCATCCGGTCGCCATTTTCATATTTTATGCCTGGGCTGCGTAACAGGACTTCAATCTTAGTAAGCCCGTCGCGATTGGCAACAAATTTTTGCTGGAGACTTCCTTTGGGCCGCAATTTCACGGTTAGTCCTTTTTGCAGGACAATGTTTGAATCGCGGAATGATAACAGATCAAAAAAACGCCAGGCGATGGATAGTGTGATGATTGAAACGATGATTAAAAATATTTTTTTACTGGATATTTTTGGCATAAATGCTGATTAGTATTGTATCCTATTCTTTTAGTATATCATAGACTGCGGTTACAACGCATGTTGGGTAACGTAACTTTTTAAAGATGGAACCTTCGGATGTCACTATGAAATCATTTCTTCCCAGTATTTGTTCCCTCTCGCATTAAGCTGGTGCATATAGGCACTATCAATATACAGATAAAATGTGATAAAGGCGGCCATAAATTTAGAGTATTTTTTCGTGATAAAATTTGAGTAAGGTTTCTTACAGATAAAAGCGATAAATTATCACGTCGAAGATGATATACATCGATAGGGAAAACATTAGGATTGCACCGAGTTTCAGTGAATATTCAAAAAAATGCTCCTTTTTGATCTTGTGAAATAACATGCCTAACCCGGTATAAAACAAGATGATGTGTGAAACCAGATTTGGCAGGAAATAGCGCCCGGGCGTGCCAAGCGATATGATGCCTTCATGGACATAAACCCGCCAGTCGAAAGCCCGGATGCTCAGCTGAAGGGCGAAAATCATACCAAGAAAGAAAATGGCATATTTTTTTCTCGGCAGATACGATGGGGTGTTTTTTGTGAAAAAATATAAGATTAATCCAATAACTGAAATGACTTGTATAATCCAAATTATGTTCGTAAAATGGGAGAGCAGCCAACTGTCCACCCATCCAACGTTTCCCCAATAAGTCCTTGAGGAAAGGGCTAATTTCCCAAGGGTGAGGCTTTTATCGATATACTCAGTGAAAGTTTCAAAAATTTTTACCATTCCATTTTGGAGGGGGAGGTATTTTTTGGAAAAAAATCCTAGACATAGGATGCAGATTGCGGAAAAAAAATAGAAAATGCGAAGGCGCAACGGGCTTCCATTCTTGATTTTTTCAAAAATAAGATAAAAAACAAGGAAAATGAACGCTACAAATAGGACGATGCCGGTTCCTTTGGTTAAAAATGCTAAAATAGCTGACAATAGCATCAATGATAAATTTTTCCAACCGGGACCATTTTTTAGGGCTAGTATGCCATTAAGCGTAAAGAAGAAAAAAATAGGAATTATAAAAGCATCATAGTTGATATTCGTGAGATAATCGGAGAATTTCGGATGAAATGAGATTATCGTGCTGATAAGCAATGAATTTTTTATGGATAATCCCGAGTTCTTGGCAATAAGGAATGAGATATATATAGCGATGGTAGCAAGAAAAACCGAGAATATTCTGAATATGAAAAAGCGCGTAAGGATATCCTGATAGGAGAGTGTTTTTTCAAAAAATGACAAGAAATGATGGTAAAATTGCAATCCGCCTATGATTTCGGGCTTGTTGGAATAAATATGCGATGCCCATTGCTCGGTCCTGATGGCATGTTCATTTTTTCCATCATATCCTTCGGAAAAACGGATTGTATTAAAAATCTCGCTGCGCAAAATCTCACTGTCGGCAGCAGTCGATGTTTTGCCGATTTCTTCAGAAAAACCATATGTTTCCAATTGATCGTCATCTTTTTTGATATTTTCCCTTGATTCATCCCAATAGTTATCCTCCGAATGGGAAAAATATTGGATATTGGCATAATGCCTAGCTTCATCTTGGCCGTCAAAAATAGGATGTAATGCTACTAAAAATATTCCCTTGAAAAAAAATACGGCAAGGATTATAGCAATTAGAATATTGGGTTTTTTTGATAAAGATTGAATATTTAGCATAACTCAATTATACTAAGAATAGCTTGAAAAGCAAATATTCTAGGCTAATTTAAGAAAAAAATGATAAAAAAACTAAAGAATAAAGTTTATACGCTTTCAAAAGAATGGGGGAGTAGGATCGGCCTGGACTTGCCGTATTTCGTCAAAAATGGCTTCTGGGTGGCTATTCGGCAGGGGATTGGGATGGTGAGTGGGCTAGCTCTCTCCATCGCTTTTGCCCGCCTAGCAACGCAGGAAGTTTTCGGGCAATACCAATTTATTTTGTCAGTACTGTCAATTGTTTCGATTTTGTCGATTCCCGGATTAAACACCTCGATTACGCAGTCAGTGGCAAGGGGATATGATGGGGATTATGAACGGGTGGTTAAAACCAGTTTTCTTTGGAGTTTGCTTGGAATCCCAACCCTTTTGATTATCGGAGGGTATTACTATGTCTTTCAAAACCATTCGCTTGGAATCGCTTTTATGATCGCCTCAATTTTCTTTCCGTTTTTCTATGCGCCCAATACCTGGGATGCTTTTTTTCAAGGTAAAAGTCGGTTTGACGTTGCAGCGAAATATAGCTCAATCCAGGCTATTATAAATGCTGTCGCCACAATCGTCATTATTTTTTTTAGTAGCGAAAGTTTGATTGCTATTATTATTGTGTATTTGGTTTCGTATACTTTTTTCAATGGATATTGTTATTTCAAGAGTTTGAAATATATTGAAAATGAAAAAAAAGACAAAGATACTTTAAAATACGGATGGTTTTTAACAAAAATAGGAATCCTTAATATAATAGCGAATAATATAGATAAGATCATGGTAGGTGTTTTCTTATCCCAATCACAACTTGCAATATATTCCATAGGAATTATGGTTTCAAAGCAAATCCAAAATATAACAAAAAGCCTACTTGGGATAACCGTGCCAAAGCAGATAAAACAGGGACATGTGTCAAAAAATAATTATTTAAAGGTATTTTTAATTGCGTGTGTCATATCCGTTTCTATTTGGGTGTCCGCTCCCTTGCTGATGGATGTTTTATTTTCTGATAGGTATGCGGAATCAATATATCTAACTAGATTATCTTCCCTGTTCTACCCCGTATTCGTTATATCAATTTTATATAAAAATAAATTTATATTTAATAGGAATGAAAAAATTATAAAAATAGAATCGGTAGTAGCTCCATTAATAAAAATCACCCTTATTTTTGCTCTTCTTCCTTTTTTTGGTGTGGCAGGGCTGGCATTTTTATTCGGCTTCCAATATATTATAAGTATAATTGTATTGCATCTTGTTGATAGTAGAAGAGGATGATCACTTTTTAATAGCAAAAATGGTGACTCGGCTGGTTTTTCCCAAGAAGGATAATAATAGAACGAATGGTTTTATTGCCGACCATCGAAAAAGCTTATTTTGTGCTATGAATTTGTACAATCGGCTTCCTGTTTCTTCATATTTGTAATGAGATGAGGCTATTATGTCTCTGTCAAAATGATGAAATGAATAGGATATTTTTTTGAAATCTTTTTTTAGGAGACGGGATATTGAATTTTTATTGAAAAATGTTATATGATTCGGTAATTGTAGGCCATATGAATATTTTTTAAAAAATTTATATTCTACTCCATTGAAATAGGGTATGCTAAAAATAAGTTGACCATCAGGCCTGAGCCATTTAGAAATTTTTTTAAGGGCTTTATGGGGGTTATATAGATGCTCTAGTACCATATCCAATATGATTACGTCAAAGCTTTTTTCTGGAAAATCAAAATCAAAAATTGATCCAGTTTCTACATCCAATCCTTTATTGTTTCTCGCATCTTCTGAAGCTTTGCAACTTGGCTCTATGCCCTTGGTATCCCAACCAATATCCTTGAGTTTTTTAAGTTTAATTCCATTGGAGCAGCCAATTTCCAATATCCTACCATTTATCCTGTATTTAGGTAGGGATCGATGCTTGTATAGATATATGTATGCCGGATAAAATATTATCTTATTGATGATATTTTTTTCACCTAAGTTTTTATAATCGTAATAGTTTATTAAGACTTCTTTTTCTATTAATTTGGTTATTATAGAACTCTCTTTTTCTATCGGATTAAAATAACCCATACTTTCTGGATAATAAAGTCCGATGTATTTTTCCATAGGCCTGGGGTTTTGGAAAACTAATCCGCACTTTTCACATTTTACTAAATGAAAAATACCAGGCAATTTATTTATCCTATCTGGCGTAGAAAGAAGTCGATGGAGGCCATTTTTTGAATGACAAATTATGCATTCAACATGTTCAAATTCAACTTTTTTAAAATCAAAAGACATAATATTTAATTTTGGTTATTGATTATATTTTTGCAAATGACTACCCACCTATATTTGGCTATGTGCCAAAGTAGATAATTGATCGGTAAAAAAATAAGTCGAAAAAATTTGTTATTGAAGCTCAATGTTTGTTTGGCAAGTGGATTACTTCCTCTTCCGAAGTGCGATGCGAATATATAATTATAATCATTATCTAAATAATATTCTCCTGCAGCGGATATTTTTTTAAAAGGACCATCTTTGTATGTTCTAGTGTTTTTGAATTCAAGATTTATTGCTTGGTAATCAGCTAGTAAATATTTTTCTCTCATCTCCCATCCAGTGTCTTGATTTTTGGTTAAATCATTCGGTCTAAAGTCGATAGCTAATTTTTTGAAGGTTTCTGTTTCAAAGAGAATGGCAAACATAAGTGGAAAATCTTGAGGTTTTTTAGGTGGGGCTTGGGTACCAATAATTTTAATTTTACCAGTCATTTTGTTAATTAGGATTTCATCCCAGCCTTTTTTCAACCAAGTGGCGTCAGCATCAAGAATGGAAAAAAAAGGAGTGGTAACATTTTTTACTAGTTTATTCAAAGCTGTTCCATGGGCCATACTCCCGGTCAGTTTTGTGTCTACCCTCTCTAAATATGTATTTCCATAGTTGGATATGTATTTTTTTAATTTTGTATAATCATTGACCTTGGAGCCGTTGTCAATTATGAAAACCTCATAAGGATTCTTCGTTAATTTTCTAAGTGCGTACAATGAAAGATTTATAAAATCTGATGAATTATAATTTACAATTAATATTGAAAGTTTATGCATATGGTGTAATATTTATTCGCTTTTTGAATTATGGAAGGTCATTATTTTTTTTATATGCCTGACTGATTATTCGTCTGAATAATTTGGAAAGAGGTGTGTGGGATATGATGTGATTTTTGTATGATTATGTTCGTATTGGTCTAAACGATATGTATATCATAGCGAGTTATACTTATCAATACTGCTTCTGGTTAGTGTATATACTTTTACTTCCTAGCGATTATAAAAAATCCGGTCGTGTACTTATTTAACTTGTTATTTTTATTAATTATTTTTAAATCATCTAATTTAACTAGCAAATCAAGGGCAGGATAGGATAAGTATCCTAAATATCTAAGTAATGCTGGAGATAATTTAATTAATGTTTTTATCATTTCAGCTAGGACCGTAAAAAAATAACCAATCATTTCTATTTTTTCTATTTTAAATTTATTCTTCAGTAAAACATCATTCCATTTTTTTCCAGTCCAGCGTTGATAATCAAAAGGATCGCCATGTATAGGATAAAGAAATGGCATGGAAATAATGAAATAACCGTCTTCTTTCAATACCCTGCAGCATTCATTTATGCCTTGTTCTGGATCTTCAACATGTTCAAAAAGCTCAGTCGCTTTGATTGTGTCGAAACTTTCATCTTCAAATTGCATTTTTTCTACATTGCAAATTATATCTGGCTTGAGTTCAGGGGTAATATCGGCGAAAATCCATTTCTTAGTTTCTGGTGGAATGAATTTTCCTCTTTTCCTTCCGCCGCCGATATCCAAAACCACTCCAGAAAAATAGTATCTATTTTCATTCAATATTTTATCCAAAAGCTTTCTTCTATAGGATGCCCCGATGTAATATTGGATATTTTCTAATATTTTTTCAGTAATCATATTATTTTTTTAATAGTGATTTTAATTTAATCAAATAAGTTTCGGCGTATAATGATAAATATTTGGTTATGGTTAAATTTTTTGGATGAGGCGCTCTGTAGGTGATGTTTATAGCCTCCATATATTCCTGGGCGATGTCTTGTATTTTGTATGGTGGAATATTGTTTTTGTAAGTTGTGTAATTATCGGAAACGATTTCTATTTTAGCGATGATGTCTTCTTTGGTGGTAAAAACCTCTCCACCTGACTGGATTAGTTCTGGGTGTCCGCCATCATTTAAAACAATTGCAGGAAGGCCGCAAGAAAGCGCTTCGATTAATGAATTAGAACATGGGTCATTTTTGCTGGCAGTTATGTATATATCGGATTTTTTAAGCTCATCAGCTAGTTCATTGCTTGGTAAGGGCTTGATGTGGCTTGCATTTTTGAAATTTATAGGAGAATTTCCAATAAAAATGAATTCATATTTTTTAAAATCAAGATGCTCATCAAGATATTTGTAGATATCAAAACCTTTGTTTGGATTTCCGGACCAACTTGTTGCGATAAGCCGAATTTTTCCGGAATTTTTAAAGGGAGTTTTCCCTGCGCTGTTGAATATCGAGCCATCCGGAGCATTATAAATTATGGAATTAGGTTTATTTTTAAATCCTAATTCTTCGCATTTTTTAAAGCTCCAATTTGATTGAAATATGGAAAGATCAGCTATTGATTCAGAAAGTTTGAAAATCAATTTGTCAATCCACAAATCTTTATTTCGGATTAGAAAAGTTGGTCCGTCTATTCTATGGATAAATTTTTTTTGCGGATGTGTAAATTTTAATTTCAAGAGTTTTTGGATGTTGTGATGAGAATTGAATAGTATGACATCTGCCTTTGATGGGTCATCTTCGTAGGCGCCAATTTTGACAAGCTCCTTCCGAAGAGCTTTTAAAAATTGATTTCCTCCGCCCCATGGTCCTTCTCTAAATTCTAATAATATATGGATTTTTTTCATTTTCTTGAACGACTTCATTATTTATCACGTAGCTTGGTTTATTTGTATTTTTTCAAAACAACAAAAAATGTAGCTCCTTTATCCGGGAATACCCTACGCAATATGTCGGAATATTTTTTAATTAGGATATTTTTATTGTTTATTCTTGGTATGTGGTTATATGTTTCAATTATTTCAATTTTAAAATTATCCAAATATTTTTTTGGAATAGATGCAATATCAATTCCTTTTTTTTCCTTGCTAATCTTGCCAGCAGTTGGGGATTGGATATCAATCAATTCCATTATTTTTTCGTATGAAAGATTTTCATGGACGAGTCCTTCATTAAGCAAACATGTATTTATTTTTTGTACAATTTTTTGGTAATCTGAATTCTTCGTATTTATTTTGCGGTAAATACGTTGCATTATTTTAAACAATCCAGTTTTTCCAAATATTGATATGATTAATTGAGCAGGATTTACTAAAAGAAAAATAATCCTATGGTTATACCAAAGAAAACTATTTTTAAAGAAGAGAGAATTTGGCTCATGCCCTATGATCAAGAGGCCATCAACTTTTAGAATGCGGTTTATTTCGTTAAAAAAAGGAGTAAAGTCTGGAATGTGGTGAAGAACGGAATTCATTGTTACTACGTCTATTGATTCATCCTTAAGGTTTAATGAAAATCCATCAGACTTGATAAATTTAAAATCACATAAAAACTTTCGTTGTGCTATTTTTTCCTTGCAAACAGCAAGCATTTTTTCGGATATATCAGAGCAAATAAAGGTATCTTGTGCTTGTAGGAGATCGCATATTTGCATGGGAACGAATCCGGTTCCGCATCCGATATCAACAATTGAAATTGGAGACGGCCTATTTTTCAGGATTATCTTGCCTGTGTTTTTCCATCTCCCGGATTCGCCTATAAAAATGTCGGTGTGTTTTTTATCATAGTTAATTTGTTCAAAATCATGAAATAATTCATTTATTCGAAGAACTAATTTGTTTTGCTCTGTCATAGTGAAATGTGATAAAAAATTGTTTTAATTAGCAAATTGTTTTTTTGTAGGCTTTTTGTATTTGCGCGATTATATCATCGCTATTCATCACATGGGTTGCTTTTTTATAATTATATTCCTTTAGTGAATCTGCTTGATCATTATTTCCAGATATTTCAATAATTTTTTGTATGAGTGGGGTTAAATTTTCTCTGTTGTAGATAAAATCCTCAGTTAATATATCCTTGGCTAAGCCTACGTCCGTACTGAAAATCAAGGTTTTCGTAGTGGCACATTCCAAAATTGCCTTGGGCCCGCCTTCACTTTTTGAAGTTACTAAATATGCGTCGATGAGATTGTATAGAAGATTGATTTTTTCTGGAGGGAGGTTATTTTCCAGGATATCATCATAATTTGCATTTATCGGATTTTCGTTTCCAACAAATAAACACGGAATATTGAATTCACGGCATTTATTGATGACATAATGCCTCCTCGGCCCTGCTAAAATTAGGAGAAATTTTTCTTTTGGGAGTTTTTTCATAATTTCAATTAGAAGGTCGGGGTCTTTCTGCCACTTTGGTTTTGAAAGGTCGCTTCCTAAGGAATCTCTCTGGAATGATCCTATAAGAATCCTACCCTGTATTTTTTTTTGATCTATATCTAATATTTTAGCTAGATCATTTTTGGATTTACCTAATTTTAAAAAAATATCCTTATCGATGAGAAATGGAATTTGGATAGTTTTTAGTCCATATTTTTCAATAAAAGTGTGAGTTTTTGAATTTGGAGAAATCCATATGTCAATGAGTTTTTTCAATCTATGTATCTTTTTAGGAGTATCTTCTACGTTATTTGTTATTACGGCAAAAATCTTAAATTTTATGAGTTTCTTCAGGATGGTTAATGGGTAAAATAAATATGAAATATTCAATATGTCATACCAGACCGAATATAGGATATCCGCCTTGAATATATTTCGTGTGATTTCGAAATTAGCGCTTTTGGAGAAAAGATTGATAGTATTTTTTCTGTCGCTATCGATGGACCATCCAACGTTATCTTTCCCTACCAGGAATACTTTAATTTTGTTTGACGATTGCATATAATTCCCCAAATTTAACATAATAATTTTCAATTTCCAATCCTGATTTTTCCAACTCTTCTTTGAAATTTTTTTCCGTATATTCAATGAAGTGGGTGTTGTCCAATCTATATTCAAACCCACCCTCCTTTTTGTATACAGGGAGCCAATCCCGGGTAAGTAGGGGAACGCGAATTAGTATTTTTTTGGCCAGTCTTTTTATTTTCAAAAGAAATTCAATGCGATTTTCAATATGTTCCAATACATTTGAAAGAATAATCACGTCAAACTCCGCTTTGAAGTTGTATGTCGTCGCATCCCCGAGGATATACTCCAAATTATCATTTTGGAATTTTTTCTTTGCAACTGTGATTTTTTCTTCTTCGATGTCGATTGCGAAGACCTGAGCGGCCTTTTTTGAAATGTCATGGGCGACTGATCCATTGCCGCAACCTATATCGAGCACGACATCTCCGCGGGTAATGTTATTTACGAAAAAATCATGATATCTCATTATATCGTGTTTGGGGTGTTGTCCATCGTGGATTCGCACTACCAGTGAAGAAATGGCCTTGTAGGAAAAGTTGTGCAATGCTATGAAAAATTTCAATAATAATCTAGTCATTTTTTTCGTATGTATGAATTTCTCTTTTAATTAATTCTTTTAAATCATAATTATCTACTATGGTTTTTCTGGCGTTCAGTATAATCCCCCCCCAGAGAGCCTCATTGTTTAATAATTTATCCAATCTTTTTCTTATGGAGATTTCATCGGTATCGCATAAGTATCCATTTTCACCATCAGTTATCAGATTGTTGATTCCTGCAATGTTGCTTGCAATCACTGGTAATCCGCAACTCATTGCCTCAAGAATGGTTTTGGGATTGCCTTCATAGAGAGATGGCTGCAGATAAATGTCGGCTTCATTATATATTCTTGGCATTTCGGAATTCGGAACATTGCTGATAATCTCCAGGTCTAAATTGATTTTTTTAGCTAGTTTCAAAACTTCATTTCTCAATTCTCCTTTGCCGACTATCTTTAATTTGATGCCCTGCAGGCCGCTAAGCGCTCCTAGTAAATTCAAAATATTTTTTTCCCTATCAAGCCTTCCTACGAATAGTATCCGTATCGCGCCTCCTATTAAATTATTTTTTCCAATCGGCTTGAATAATTCCGTGTCTATGCCGTTGGATATTACAACTGTATTTTTTGTTCTGTATTTTTTTTGTATATAATCAGCCTGAATCCTCGTTGTAACTATCGAAACATCAGAAAATCCATAAGCAATGCGCTCGATTATTCTGGTTAGAAATTTCTTCACACCTTTCCTGCCAAACAGGCTTTCGGTGTAGCCAGTCCGGATCGCCAGTTTTTTTTGAAAGAATATTTTTGCCAGAACCGCGCTCCAGCTTCCTAATATCTGATTCGTTTTAAGCCAAGAGCAATTTCGCAGCTGGTTTTTGTGCGCAAATGGAATGAGGAATGAATAAATCGGGTTGGGAATAGAGTATTTTTTTTGCAAAATTATGATATTTTCTGGTAGTACATCTTGAAATTTCAAATCATCGGTTCCATAGGTAATGAAATAAATCTTATTAAAATGGCTAAGAAGTCTTTTATAGATATTTAGCTCGCGATCGATATTGCCGCTTGCAATCCAATCTTCGAGAGAAACGCCATATGTAAAAAATAGAGCGAGATTTTTCATTATATTTTGTGCAATAAAAAGCGCTTAAGGCGATGGGGAATCAGAAGGATTATTAATGCCCTAAGAATATAGATTAAATAATAAATACTATAGCCGTATTTGGTTATAGCTAGCCATCGGGCCTTGATGGCAAACCATTCCTGCTCTCTTGAATTTTGGTATGATATACTTCCGTTGCCCAGCCTATATTTTAGCACATGTCGGGGCTGATAGGATAGTTTAAAT
Source organism: Parcubacteria group bacterium (assembly GCA_041674205.1). Taxonomy (GTDB): domain Bacteria; phylum Patescibacteriota; class Minisyncoccia; order Moranbacterales; family UBA2206; genus JAUXSK01. Next base: position 6,385 of record JBAYWF010000005.1, on the reverse strand, counting down.
TTTTTGCTGAGAATCCGCAGTAGAAATTCATAATCCTGGGCTCTTTTGAAGCTTTCGTTGTATAATTCTCCGAATACGCGCCTTTTTCCAAATAGAGTGCTGTGTGTGAAAAAATTTCCTTTTAGGAGGGTTTTTGAGAGAGTTTCGGCTATGAATGGGGGTATAGCGGTTATTTTATTCAATTGCTCACCTTGAACGTCGATTATTTCACAAGCAGAACCTATGATATCGCAGTCATTGTTAAATAAGAAATCCAGTTGTTGTTCCAATCTATCCGGAAAGGCTATATCGTCGCTATCCATGCGGGCGATATATTCTCCTTGAGCTTTTTTTATTCCCAGGTTGAGCGATTTCGTCAAGCCAATATTCTGCGGGTTTTTTATCAACTTAATTCTGACGTCTCGTGACGCGTAACTTTCCAATACCCCCGTATTTTCATTGTTAGACCCATCATTTATGACAATAAATTCAAAATCAGCATAAGTTTGTGCCAAGATGCTTTCAATCGCTTGGATTAATAATCGCTTTTCTTGATTGTATGTTGACATTATAATAGATATCTTTGGCATAAAATTAGATTCCAACTATTTTTTTATAAAACTCAATAAAGAAAGTATTGAAAAATATTGAATTTAGAATGAGTAAAGAAATGACGGATATGATGATGACTGAATCCTTTTTAGACCGGAATGTTAAGACTGAGTTTGTCCTGTGTTTTATTTTGTTACGTAACAATAATAGTATATAAATGAGAATCAGCGCAATTAGGCAAAATAGAGAAAAAATTGTCAAAAATCCTTGTCGTGAAACGGTCTGGTAAGAAAAGTTGTTGGTTTTAATCCTTCCGTAAACTGATACTTCATTCAAACTGTATTCCCGGAGATTTTTACGATCGATGATTATCCCGGACGTGCTAAGAAGTAAAGTAGATGATTTAAGATGCAGTTTCATATAGGAATCAGAAGGACGGATGGGTATTTCTTTGAGTCGGACGGTGTTTGAGGAAAATCCTCCGGCATTTTTGGTAAATGATCCTTCATATTCAATCCCGATAATTTCATTGGAGCTGAAAACAGCAAATTCTTTTATTTTTGCTTCTTCGTTTTGTGTTATTTCGATAAACCAGTCCTTGATTTTATCTCCAGAGATTATTTTTTCTGATATTTTTTGTAAAAAGGTATCTGTACACGCAGAATTGTCGTAGCAGTCAATTAATGATGAGTTCGGGGCTGGTGTTTGTTTTCCGGATGGATCAAAAAGAAAAATGCTTATGTGCAAATGGGGCTTTATGAATTCGCCTAAGTTTTTAAAATATTTGGAATTCTGATATAGTTCGAGATTCTTATTGGTGATTACTCCTATGTCATTTCCGCTTCGATCAATTTTTTCATGATCGAAGATGATATATTTTATCTTAGCTTGATTTAGATAGTACGCTAGTTTAGCCTCATCTTTTGTTGAAAATAGGAAATCATTGCGAAAGAAAATCGAATCAGTATGCAGAGTGTCTAGCATCGGGCCATTGGATAAAAAAATCGCTCTTGCGCTTAATTCAGGATATGCGAGGTATATTTCTTCGAGCGACTCTTTTTTCGTAGTATCATCTTGGTAATTACGTAAGATCGTATTTTCTAGAATGATGGGCATACTTGCGGTCAGGAAAGAAAATAAAATAATAACGGAAAAGAATTTTTTTCCGACGGGATTTTCCACCCTATTTATTAACATATCAAAAATGATAGCGGTTAGCAGCAGTGAAGGAAAAATGAGCATCAAAGAGAATCTATAGGCAATGGTGTCAATGTGCGATATGATATCCAACTTGCTTCCGACATATGTCATTAGCCAGATTATCAGTAGCGGCATGTGGCTTAAAAAATATCGTTTCGTGCATATGAGTATTATAGATAATCCTAAAAATATCATCATTATGATAGGAAATCCGGGTAAGCGGTATTCGAACAAGATTCTGAATAATTTGAAAATTGAGCTTTTTAGATTATTTAAATATATGGCAACCCCTCCTGAAATATCGAGTTTATTTTTTGAGTCTCGCTGAAAACCCACAGTGATTTCCGGATCGGATTTATTTTCAGTGTTGCTCAGGCTGAATATTTTTTGATAGTCACCAACTCCCACATTTTGAGAATACATCTTGGCTAAATATGGAGTTTGGATTGCCAATGCAAAGATACCTATAAGGAGGGTTGTCGATAATATTTTTTTTAGGTCGCTCGTCGTTGCCTTAGCTGGTAAATTAGAAAGATTGAGGGTGAATAGCGAGATGGTTATAATTGAAAATAACGCAACCAGACTGAAGTCAATAATCACGGCCGGCAATATATGTGCATAAATCACTGATCCAATCAAGAGAGAAGCAATTACCACGTCTTTTTTATTAAGGCCGCCTTGTCTGAATAATTTCAGTATGTAATATAGTGCTCCGAGAAAAAACAGGGTGGCAAAATGGTTTCTCAGGAGGTTATCTTCGATTGAAAAAAAGGAAAAAGAGAAATTGAGGATGATTACGAATATAATCGCTATATGTTCATTTTTTGCGATTAGCTTCAATAATTTATAAAACACATACAGCCCGGCAACCGTGATCGTATTTTTTAGGATAATGATGGACCAAAGGGGGCTTGTTATTTTTGCTAAAAAATAACTTACGGTAATAAAAAAAGGCTCGACCCTGGCGCTATGGATGCTTTGAGGAAAATTTTTAATAAAATCCAGATAAGCTATATTGGTTGAATATTCCCTGGACAATCCATTGCTGTAAAATAAAAAAAGATTAGCTAATAAACAAGCCAATATCACTAGAAAAATATTACGATTATTTCGTATGAATTTTTGAATATGCTTCATAAGTCTTTTCCGCTACGTCTTTCCATGTGTATTTTTCCATAACTAAATTATATCCCGCGATACCCATCACTTTTAAATTATCAGCGCTAATAGCCAATCTCAGTTTATCAGTAATATTAGGAATATTGCCACTTTCTGATAGGAAGCCATTCTCACCCTCTTTGATCAAATGGGGAATTTCTCCTACCTTGGTTGCTAGGACGGGGACTTTCATTGCCCAAGCCTCTAAAATAGTCAGTGGAAATCCTTCACTGAGAGAAGGTAATATGAATAAATCGGCCATCGCATACTCTTCCAATAATTCTTGGCCGAACTTCTTGCCTTTAAAAAAAACGATATTGTCTAAATTTAATTTTTTTGCCAACCCTTTTAAATTTTTTTCATCATATCCATATCCGACTAAATGTAGCTGTATTTTTTTTTTGATTGAATCGGATAGTCGGCTTATTGCTCGTAGTAGTATGTCGACACCCTTTATTTTATCTAATCTGCCAACAAACAATATTCTAAAGATGCCTGGATTTTTTTTGGAGCTGGATTTTTTAGATATGTTTTCAAATTTTTCAATCGCTACGCCATTGGGAATTATCAAAGGGCAATTTACATTCTTATATTCTAAGAATTTTTTTGTAACTGAAATTTCCAAATCATATTTTAACTGAGTCATTAAAAATTTTTCAATATAGTAATATGGATTTTTCCCTCCCACATCTAAGAAATTTGAGCCATGCACGGTATAAACAATAGGAATTTTCAAAATTTTATTCAGAATTTTTCCTGGAATCCCAGGAAGATTCGCATGGGCGTGGATAATGTCATAATTTTCTGCTTTATGATTTTTTTTAATTTCTTGGATAACTTCAAATATCCAAAAAATCCTATCTTTCAAAGAGTAAAAATTCCTTATTTTTCCAGATCTGATTATCCGCAGGTCGCCATTCTTGAATTTTTCAACGTGATTTTGTATTTGATCCTTTTCATTTCTTAGATTCATAGTATATATATCTATTTTGCAATCATGATCTCCTATTAGTTTTTTTGAAAGTTCAAAGACATGGGCTTGTCCGCCGCCCCAAATTGGCTCCCAAGCTTCTATTATCATAGCTATTTTCATAGTAGTTCCTGATATATAATTTCTATTTTGTTTATAGAATCATCCCAGTCGAATTTTTTTGTTCGGATAGTTTCAAACTTATCCTTGGTCGCTAATAATATTTTTTCAGCTAAATCGTCGGAATTGCCACTTTCAAAAAACAACACCTTTCCGCTTGAAACTTCCGGAAGCGAGTCAGCATCACTGACCACTAGGGGGACATCCAATGCGGATATTTCAGCGGCGGTGAATCCGAATCCTTCTGTTAATGATGGGACTATGTATGCATAAGCATCTTTTCTATAGCCTGGAAGCTCCGGGTATAGAAGTGAATCAGTGAATTTTACAATAGCTTGAAGGTTGTATTTTTTAATCAAATTTTCAAATGTAAATCTTTCGTTTTTCGGATTTTTGCTTATGATAAATCCAAATTTGAAATCCTTGGGTAATGCATTTTTAACTTTTCGGATCGCTTCAAGAAGCAGGAATACCCCTTTGGTTTTTCCAGGCCGTCCGTTATATAGGAATATTTTGTCTGATTTTTCGAAGCCTAGAAGATCGGCAAGGTTTTTTTTCTTGACCTCAGGATTCCAAATGGAGTGATCAATGCCATGATAAACGAGCTTGATTTTTTCTTTCGGTATGCCAAGTTTAATCAAGTCATTTAGGGTGGATTGTGAGATAGCCTGCCAGAGGGAATACTTCTTTTTGATCACATAGCGCTCAAAAAAAAGGAAGCCCAACGCTTTGATTAGATTTTTTTCGATGGTAAACCACTTGTTCCCAAGAACTTCATGAACCATCAGAACGCAGGGCTTCTTGAATTTTTCCGCTGCTTTTAGCGATGGAAGTGCGGCGGTAAAAGTCGTAGTGTGTATCACATCCGCCCAATTGGCGTACTTTTCAATTTTTTCCACAGGGATGATTGGATGGCCGAAAAAAGATTTACAATCCAAAAAAACGATTTTTAGATTGCCACTGTTTTTTTCTCCAGTAATTCCACCTGAATTTGAAGTTATGACAACGACTTCATGGTCCTTGGCTGACAATCCTTCCGCGTATTTTTCAAAGGCTATTTCAACGCCTCCGATGTGGGGCGGAAAGTGTTCAGTGATTAGGCAAATTTTCATAAGTCGCTTATTTAGACAATTTATCTTTATGGATCTTCTTTGACATTTCAGTTGTTAATTTCGTAATATCATTGTCGATATTGTCTAATTTTATATATAGCCTGAATACGAGATAGAGAAGCGCGATTATCGATATGAAGAAAGCAGTGTCTGTTCCTCTATTGATGCCTAATGTGTGGGCGAGGTCATCGGATATTTTCGGGTTGAAAACGATTACTAAAATGCCAATCCAAATAATCATCCAAAATACGAGCGATTGGAGGCTTAACATGCGTTCTTTGAATCTCAATACTGCGCGAGAGGCAGCGAAAAAAATGAAGATGATAATGAATATTTTTATGATCATCAGTTTGTCATTTTCCTAATTATTATTTTTATTCCCATTTTGATGAAGTGTATATTCCTGTTTGTCCCTTTATGCATCGAATAATCAGAATAGATGATTTCCGTTGGAACTTCTTTATATTTGAGTTTTTTGACCGCTATTTCATCTATGATATCAGAAGCGTGTTCCATCCCTCGATGGGATATTTGGATCAAATTGATGGCTTTTTTTCCAAGCGCCCTGAATCCGTTGTGCGTGTCAGTCAATTTTATTTTTGAAATCAACCTTGTGAATAGTATGCCGATTTTTAAAACTAACTTTCTCATAGGCGGTATATGCCGTTTTTCTGACAAAAATCTTGATCCGAGCGTGATATCGAATCCTTCTTTAAGTATAGGCTCAAGCAAATTAGGGATGTCTTCAGTCCGATGCTGTCCATCGGCATCGAAGGTGATAATAATATCCGGATCGTGGGTTTCTCGAAGATATTCGATTCCGGTCCGAAGAGCCGCACCCTGTCCGCGATTTATGATATGGTTTAAAACTTCCGCGCCGGAATTAAGCGCGACTTGTTCCGTATTGTCAGTACTGCCATCATTGACTACGAGGATTTTATGGAATCCTTCCTTTTTCAGCAAATGAACGACTCTTCCAATACTCTGGCCTTCATTGAAGGCTGGAATTAATACGAATATTGTATGTAAATGGCTTGTCGACATAAAGTTGGATCATCATTCTTACATTTCCTTAATTATAAGGTATTTATAAGAGGGTAGCAATAACAAATTTAAAAGGGTTCCGGCTATAGTAGCAGGAACCCCTCGGTTGAGTTGAATAAAGCTTTTACCAAGCCCCGGATATCGGTTTGTCAGTGGATGCTCCGAAAATGGTACTCGTGTACCCGGTGCCGATAGAGTCTCGCAGATAAAACGTCGAGATACTTGCTCTAAAGACGCCGATTTCGGATTT